>JBPCIO010000189.1:0-15181 GCA_051006215.1 Chloroflexota bacterium | reverse complement strand
TCGGTGCGCCTACCTACGACCCGATTCGCTCGCAACTGGCGGCGTACGGGGCTGGCTTCCTCGTGAGTGGTATTGCCCTGATGTGGGTGGAGACACATGCCGCCGTCCGGCAGTCCCTGCAGCGAGCCGCCCGCCTACTCGCTGGAGGCATGTTCCTGCTGTTCCTGGCAAAAGTGGGCCTAGGCACCCCCACCGCGATTGTGCTGTATGGTGGTTTCGGCTTGCTGGTGGGTCTCGACCCCTGGTTCGCCCACCGCTTGCCAGTCGTCGACCCGTCGTCCTTGCGGGCCCGCTCCGCGCTCATGTTGGTTGCCATCGCGGCGCTGCCTCTTATCGGTGCGGTCGCGATTGTGGCAGACCAGGGGGGGCGGCTCGCCGCGCTGCAAGCGCTGGCCCAGCAACAAACCCTGGCCGTGGCCCTGGCCGCCGACGTCGATGATTACATTCGACTGCACCGAGCGGCTGCCTCGGTCGTGGCATCCATCCCAGGCCTGCGAGACCTGCCCGCGGAACCCTTGCACGTAGCCTTGCGGACCTTTAGCGCCGCCTATCCAGACGCGCTGGCGTTCTCACTCTACGCTGCTGATGGGGCGCCGCTGGCGCGGAGTGACGACCTGCAAGGAACACCTGCCACCGGCCTGCCAGTGCTCCAGATCGCCAGGCAATCAAATGCACCGTCTCTTGACGTCTTCATTTCGCCACTCGTCCATCGCCCGATTTTTGCCTTTGGCGCTCCACTCAAAGGGCCTGGCGGCCAGTTCGGCGGCCTGGCGGTCGTGGCGGTCGAGTCGACCCGCATCGCCCAGCGGATTACGCAAGCTAGTGGTGGACACGAGATGCTGGCGTACCTCGTCGACGCGCGCGGACGGGTAATCGCCCATCCAGACCCGGCGTTGGTCGAGTCATTCGCGGATCTGTCCACAGCGCCTCCGGTCGCAACAGTCCTGTCCGCCGACGCGGCGAGCGGAACGCTGACGTACTCCGCCTCCGACGGCGAGCGTCTCGTAGGCTACGCGTCGCTCCCGGATTTCGGCTGGGGCGTAGTCGTCGAGCGCCGCTCGGCAGTCGCGCTCGCAAGCGTGCGTACCGCGCGTGAGCTGGCGTTCGCCGTGCTGCTGGCGTTTATCGGTTTGGCCGTCGTCGTCGCCTGGGTATCCACGCGCTGGCTCACGCTTCCGCTTGCGCTCCTGGCAGAAGCGGCGCGCAGACATTCCATCGGCGATCACACCGCGCCGCTGCCGATGACGCGGCTCACGGAGCTTGCGCGGCTCGCCTCTGCGTTTCGCGTGATGCGCGAAAACGTCGATGCCCGCACCGCCGAGCGGGACCAGGCCGGACTGGAGCTGCGTGACAGCGAGACTCGACTCCGACAGCTCATGGACGGAGTGCCCGTAGGTATCTATGTGATCGACGCCGACGGGAAACCGTACTATGCCAACACTGCCGCCCAGCAATTGCTTGGTCGCGGGCTCGTTCCGAGCGACACGATCAACACGTTTGCGGACAAGTATCAGACCTACATTGCAGGTACCGACCAGTTGTATCCGGCCGAGGAATTCCCCATGGCGCGGGCTCTGGCCGGCGAGCATGCCACGGCCGACAATCTCGAAACCCGCCGACCCGACGGGGTGCGAATTCGCCTGGACATGCGAGCCAGTCCGATCTATGACGAGTCGGGCCGCATCCAATTCGCCATGTCTGCCTTCTCGGATAGCACCGAACGCAAGCAGCTCGAGGCCCACTTGCGTGTAGCACGCGCCGAGGCCCTCTCAGCCTCGCGCGCCAAGAGCGCCTTTCTGGCAACCATGCGCCACGAAATCCGCACCCCGATGAACGGAGTCATCGGTATGAGCGGTCTGCTCATGGATACCGAGTTGACAGACCGCCAGTTCGAATACGCCGATGCGGTGCGTCGATCAGGCGAGGCGTTGCTCGCGATCATCAACGACATCCTGGACTTTTCGAAGATCGAGGCTGGCAAACTCGAAATTGAGGTCGCTCCAGTCAATGTGCAGGAATCCGTCGAGGATGTCGTCGAGCTGTTGGCTGAGCGAGCCCACGCCAAGGGGCTGGAGCTGGCGGCGTTCATTGACCCACGCGTGCCGCTCGGTCTCTTGGGAGATGCGGGTCGGATTCGGCAGGTGCTCATGAATCTGGTCGGCAACGCCGTTAAGTTCACAGAGCACGGTGAAGTGGTGGTGCGTGTGCGCATGGACGAGCACGCCTCTACCAGCCCCACAATCCGCTTCGAGGTGACCGATACCGGCATTGGTATCAGTTCAGACGCTGCCGCTCGGCTGTTTCAGCCCTTCTCACAGGCGGATAGCTCCACCACCCGCAAGTATGGCGGGACGGGCCTCGGCCTGGCGATTTGTCGTGGCCTGGTTGAGCGGATGGGGGGCACGATCGGCGTACACAGCCAACCTGGCCAGGGCAGCACGTTCTACTTCACGGTGGTGCTGGCCGGCACCGCCGCACCCATGTCTGCTCGGCCGCCGTTAGCCGACCTGCGCGGATTGCGAGCGCTTGCCGTCGACGACAATGCCACCAACCGAATTATCCTGCACGAGCAACTCACGGCGGGTGGCCTGTTGGTCACCACGGTTGCCGACGGAGCCAGCGCGCTGAAACACCTGCGTGAGGCTGCGGTCGAGGAGCAGCCTTTCACGGTCGCCGTCCTTGATATGCACATGCCGATCATGGACGGGCTCATGCTAGCTGAGGCCATCCATGCCGATCCGTCTATCGCGAGCACACCCATGGTGCTGCTGACGTCAGTCGGTGAGCAGGGGCCCGCGAACGTGTTCGCGGCCTCGCTGACCAAACCCGCACGCCAATCTCAGCTGCTCACGACGATTGCGACCGTGCTGAGCGGTCCGGGCAGGACGGGGCAGGTGGCCAGGCGTGGACGTGCAAGCGCCACCGACGACGGCTCCAGCGAACGAAATAGACCGCGCGTGTTGGTGGCCGAAGACACTCCTGTCAGCCAACTCGTTGCGCGGCGGATGCTTGAGAAGCTGGGCTGCTGGGTGGACGTGGCTGGCAACGGCCGCGAAGCCGTGGCGGCAATGCAACGCATCCCGTACGTCGCGGTGATGATGGATGTGCAGATGCCAGAGATGGACGGTTTTGAAGCAACGGCCGAAATTCGCCGGATTGAAGGCTCTGTAGCGCGTCACACGCCCATCATCGCCATGACCGCGAATGCGCTGGAAGGGGACCAACATCGGTGCCTCGCAGCCGGTATGGATGACTACGTGACCAAACCCGTGCGCATGGACGAACTGGAAATGATCGTCCGCCGCTGGGTACCCTTCGGCGACGGCCAGAGCCTGGCAGCGTAGCCACGGGGACGCCGATGAGGAGTAGGAACGATCGTGCAGATAGGGCTGATGATTCGGAGCGGCAACAATGGCGGGACAGGTGCGGACGCGGACAAGGCGCATCGCTGGAGCGCCATTCGCGACATGGCGCTCCTGGCAGAGGAGATCGGGGTCGACACGCTGGGGGTGCCGGACCACCTGTTGTTCCGCCACGCGCCCCCGGTTGTCTCGCTGCCGGCGGGTCAGACTCGCGGAGTGTGGGAGTGCTTCACGCTATTGTCCGCGCTCGCGGCGATCACCCGCCGCGTAACGCTGCTACCGCTGGTCGCCTGCACGAGTTTTAGGAATCCGGCGCTGCTGGCAAAAATCGCCGACTCGCTGGATGAGGTGAGTGGCGGACGCGTGTTGCTTGGCCTCGGCGCGGGCTGGCATGAGCCCGAGTACGCGGCGTACGGCTACCCGTTCGACCGGCGCGTGAGTCGGTTCGAAGAGGCGCTCCAGATCGTCGTGCCGATGTTGAAGGGCAAATCAGTCACCTTCCGTGGGCGTTACTACTCGGTCACAGACGCGGTGCTCGCCCCTCGCGGCCCGCGCGCCGGCGGGCCGCCGATCTGGATTGGCGCGCGCAAGCCCAGAATGCTCGGGCTGGTCGCCACGTACGCAGACGCCTACCACACCGACATGCTGCTGAATGTGGATGACACGCGAGCGGCGGAGGAGCTCTTCGCGATCGCCGAGGACGCGTGTCGGCGGGCGGGCCGCGATCCGGCCACGCTCAGGCGCACATCCGGCTGCTCGCTTGGCCTGGAGGGCTATGAGCAGGTGCCGGCCGGCCCACCCAGCGTTATCCTGCATGGCTCGAACAGCCACATCGTCGACAAGCTGGCAGCCTACGCCGCGGTGGGGGTCGACCACTTCACGTTCTGGTTGCATCCGTGGACGATGGAATCCATCCAGCGGCTGGCGCCTATCGTCGAGGCCGCCCATTCCCTATAGTTCCGCGTGCGGACCACCAGCCACTGGCATACAGTTGATGGTTCCTGGAGGGTTGCAGTGCAAGACAACTTGCGTTTTGAAGGACTCACGCTGACCGTCGAAAGTGTCGCCAGATCGGTCGAGTTCTACGGCGGAATCATGGGGCTCGAAGTCGCGTATCATGCCGAGCCAGCGTTCGCTATGATCAAAGTTGGCGGACAACTCGGTGGTACGATCGGGCTGTTGTCGGTCGAGGAGTCGCGCAAAGAAGGCGCTGGGCAGCTGAGCTCGACCGAGAAACGAGGGATCCACGTCGAGTTCACGACCGATGACCTCGATGCTATGTACGTGGAGCTGACTGCGCGGGGCATGCAGTTCCACGAGCCGCCCCATGACGAACCCTGGGAGCGAGTCATGACCGCGTTCGACCCTGACGGGTACTCGGTCGAGATCGCCCAGGGCCGCCGAGGCCAAACCGGGGGTATCTGGGCTAAAGACAAGTAGATCGCACCCACCCGGGCACGCACCGCTTCGGGTGAAGACCGGTGTAAGCTGGCAGGCGACGGTGACACTTACCCGACGCGGTTCAGCTCCACTCGACAGCCTGGAGCAGACCCAGCCACCATACCCCCAGGAGGACATCCATGACTGATACTCCGCGTGAACGTCCGCAAGGCGAAACCGGTGGCAGCAGCCAGCGTCCAGCGCGTCAAGTAGCGGCGCCTCTGCTCAGCTTCGACCTGGCCGAGGAGCTCCGTTCCCTCAAACGAGAGGCGAGCTGGGAGCGGGGCGACCGCAATGCTCGGACACTGGTCCAGGAGCCTGGCTTCCGGCTGGTGCTGACCGTTCTAAAGGCCGAAGCGAAGATGCAGGAACATCGGGCGGCTGGGTGGGCAAGCGTGCACTGTCTCGAGGGCCACGTCCGCTTGCAGAGTGGCGAGCACAGCGTCGATTTGCCGGCCGGACGCCTGCTGGTGCTCGAGCCTGAGGTGACTCACAACGTCGAAGCCCTGGAGGCGAGCGCATTTCTGCTGTCCATTGCGTTTCGCGGCCAGTCGGGTGAGGGCGTCTGAGCAATGGCCAAGACACCCCAGACGCCGACGATCGCAACCAGCGATATCCAGCGACCTGATCGGGCGTTGATCGAGGCGCTCCAGAACGTCGGCAGCGCGACCGCCAGCGGAGAGTTGAAGCGGCTCGGCATCCGCAGCGCGTTCATTCAGGGACCGGTGTGCATGACGCCTGGCGCGTCCGTCGTCGGACCCGCGCTGACCCTGCAGTTCATGCCCAAACGCGAGGATCTGTATCCCGACGCTGAATACGTCGAGCCAGAGACGCAGCTGCATCGCCACGTCCTGTACCACGCACAACCTGGCGATATCGTCGTGGTCGACGCGCGCGCCGATCTGACCAGCGGTGTGTTCGGTGCAATGATGATGACGTACTTTCGCGGCCGAGGCGGGCTGGGCATTGTCATTGACGGGGCCGTTCGCGACTTCGCCGAAATCAAGGAGCTCGGCCTGGGCCTGTGGCTGCGCGGCGTGACCCCCAACTTCCACACCCAGACTAGTATTTTCCCGTACGCCGTCAACGTGCCAGTCGCGTGTGGCGGTGTCACGGTTGTGCCGGGCGACATCATCATTGCCGACGACGACGGCGCGGTCGTCGTGCCAATCCAACTCGCCCCCCAGCTTGCCGAAAAAGCGACGCAGCACGTCGAGTGGGAGGAGTTCAGCCGCATGAAACTCGCTGAGGGCGGAGATCTGCGCCGCTACTATCCGCTCAGCGACGCAGCGCGCGACGAGTACGAGGCGTGGCGGCAGACATCTCCTTCGAGACCGTCCTAAAGCGATCGGGAATCGTCAATCGGAGCATCGCCGCCAGCCGGGGGAGTCAGCGTCCTCCGCCTGGCATGCGCGGATGACCAAAGCGGGCGCTCGGATGCACGTCAGAGCCCGTCGGCTTCGTCTCGGACGATGGCTGACCTCGGGTCTCGTCTGGGTCGGGGCTAAACCTCAGGCCCAGCAAGAAGTGGCGTGAATCGGGCGTCGAAACGCCCCAAAACGTGCCGTTCTGGTCGGTGAAAGTGAAGACCCCGTAGCGAATTGCGCCGGCAACGGGAACCAGGTTGAGTCGATTCAGGAGAAGAGTGGTGTACTTTCCGAGGAGCGGGTCGACGCCTGGCAGCGCGAGGACACGCGTAGCTGACTGGTAGGCGGCCGGGTCCGTGTCGGCAATGGTGATGGTCTCGCCGGGTCGACGAGTCGGTTTCAGACTGAACACCCCGCTGTCGTAGCGACTGCCCGCGAACGTGGTCGGGTCGGCCGGATTGCGGAAAAACAGGAATCCGTGCTCTTCGTAGCCGACACTTCCGGGCACTTCACCGTACGCTTCGCCGCTGGCGCGGTAGGTGTAGCCGAATCCGATGGCGCCGTCCGCGCGCATGGTCACATGATTCGGATCCACGTCGATCGGGCTTGACGTACCCACTCCAGTCGTAGCCGTGGCGTCAAAAACGTCGGTTGCAAGCTCCTTGGCGAACATGGAGCTGGTACTGAGAGCGGCCACCAGCAGCGCCACTACTGTCGAAGCAAAACACCTGTATTTCAGGGACAACGCATGATCCTCCATTGCTTACTGTGAGCATCGGCAGCGCATCCCTCGGGCGACAGACCTGGACCGGAACCCGTCTGAGGGGCGCCGCGGGGATGGACGGCCTGCCTACGGAGCCGGCCCTTTAGCACCTGGGCCCCCGAGCCGATACTCACGCTGATGGAGCATCTCGCGTGACGCGCGCCAAGGTCCCCGCCACTCGCGCCGCGCGACACATCCGTCCACAGAATGCTGTGAGCTCACCCTGGGCAAAGCTGCACAGCCGGTTCATGGCCTCGCTGGACCCGGCCGAGCAGTCGCACATCTACGCGCTCAGCGTAGAAACCGCGGCGGCCCTGCAAGCGTGGGCGGGTGGATACCCGGTCGTCCGAGCCGCGCGCATTCTTCCGCTGTCACTTTCCGTGGCGGCGAGCGCACCCTTCAGCTCGGTTGAGGCGCTCATCTCGACCGCCCGTCTGAGTCTGTGGGTCTTCACCCTCGACGACCTGTTCGACGAACAGTGTGCGCCCGAGCACACGCTGCGGCAGCAGGCCCAAATCTTCCGTGGCCTGGCCTACCAGCACGTCACCTGCCCACCCGGCGACCATCTGGGGCCGGCTCTGCGTGATGTTCGCGATGACCTGGCCAGCTACCCGCTGTTCCAATCGCTGGGCGACGAATGGGCGGCGGCGGTGTGCGGAACCATCGACGCAATGTTGCGCGAGTACGACTGGCGTGCGACGCACCGGGACGCAGCGGGTCACTGGACCAGCCTGCCAAGCTACGACGAATACCTCGCGGTGGGGCGGTACAGCATCGGCGGGCCGCCCCACATATGGGCTGCGATGATCACGGCTGACGACCCGTCAACTCCCGATCATCTGGACCACCTGCGGTCCATGGAGCAAGTCGCATCGACATGCATACGTCTGGCGAACGACCTTCAGAGCTACCACAAGGAGCTGCTCGAGGGAAACGTCAACGCCCTGGTCATTGTCAGCCGCGACTTGGTACAGCAAGGAGTGGCGCATGAGGCCGCCTTGGAGCAGGCGGAGGAACACGTGCGCGCGGACATCGCCGCCGGTCTGGAGCGCTTGTGGCTGCTGAGAAAAGCAGCCGTCACACGCACCGGACATCCAGAAGCCGCGATCGACAACATTGCGCGCTTCGTGTGCGATTTCTACGCACACCACGATTATCACACCTTCCTGAGCCAAGCCGTGTGAGCACGCCCCTGGGTCTGCTAGACGGGCCGCGCCCGGGCATTGGTGGTGTGGCCTATGACACCGCCTGGGTGGCCGGCCTGCCGGCGGTGGATGATGCTCGCTCCAGTCGGTTTCCGATCAGTCTGCGCTGGTTGACGGACAACCAACGCTCCGACGGTAGCTGGGGCAGCAGCGTGCGGTACGAGCACGATCGAGTTTTGAGCACGCTGGCCGCGCTGGCGCCGCTGGCACACTTCGGCCGTCGCGCAAACGATCGCCTGGCGGTGGAGGCTGGCACGCGCTACCTCTGGCAACATGGCCACCTGCTGCGGCACGAGCCGATGGAACTGGTCGGCTTCGAGCTCTTGCTGCCCACCCTGACCGAGCGCGCCCGCGCTGCGGGGATCCCCGTTCCGCCCCATCTCGACAGCTATGCACCCCAGCGCGCACACAAGCTGGGGCTGGTGCCGCCCGAGGCTCTGTACTCACCACATACCACCGTCGTCCACTCCCTCGAGTTCTTGGGCGCCGACGCCGACGTGCATGGCCTGCACAAGGCGCAGGGAGACAACGGCGCGCTTGGGAATTCACCCGCCGCAACGGCATTCTTCCTCAGTCGATCCGGCGACCAACGTGCCCTGGCCTACCTGGTGTCGTGCCTCGATCGAGACGGTGGGGCGACAGCACCGGTGTTGCATCCGTGCGAAACATTCGAAGTGTTGTGGGCCGCGTATCACCTGCTACTCGGTGGCGCGCCGGCTCGCAGACTGCTCAGCTCAGCCGAACGTGACAGCCTACTCCAGTCACTCGGCCGGGGTGGGGTGAGCCTGTCGCCAACGTTCCCAATTCCGGACGCGGACGACACTGCCGTCGCACTGCTGTTGCTGCACGAGCTTGGCGAACAGGTCGATCCAGGCGTGCTTCAAGGGTTTGCATCGGGCGATGGTTCATTTGTGAGCTTCCCGTACGAGCGCCATTCGTCAGTGGGTGTGAATGTGCACGTGCTGCACGCGCTAGTCAAAGTACCCGGATTTCCAGATGCAGATACGGCGATTACGCGTCTGTTGGGCTACCTGGCTGACCACCACTCTGGGATGTACTGGATCGACAAGTGGCATATCTCGCCGCTGTACGCCACCGCGCATGTGTTGTGTGTGTTGAACGAATTGACTCCAGATCAGGCGTACCCGCTGGCGGACCTGGCTGAGCGCTCACGGGAGTGGTTGCGACAGTCGCAGAACGAAGACGGCTCGTGGGGTTTTTACGGCCAGCCGACGACCGAGGAGACCGCGTATGGTCTGCTCGCACTTGTCAGCAACCGAGAGCGTGATGGAATGGACCACATCCGCTGCGCGCGCGCAGCTGCATATCTCGCCAAAGCCAGCCAGGACGTGCTGCCAGCATTGTGGATTGACAAGTGTCTGTACACTCCACCGCTCATCGTGCGTGCCGCTATCCAGGCAGCTCGAGCCGCCTACTCTCGATCGTGCGTAGCAAATCGCTGCGCTCATGCTGAAGCGGCCTAATTCTCGCGCATTGGTGACCGATAACTAACTACGACCAATGCTTCCCCTTTCGACGAGCTACGAGACCGACATCGCTTTGAGCCGCGTGCAATTTGAGACCTCCGCGCCCATTCAGCTCATGGACATCACCAACCTAGTAATCGCCAGGGTTCGCGCCAGTCGGCTGCGGGACGGCCTGGTAAACGTATTTTCTCGTCACACCACACTTTCCGTGCGCATTCAGGAAAATGAGCCATTGTTGCTCGATGACCTGAAGGCATTTCTGGAGCGTGTGGCGCCGTCGACCGCGCCGTATCGACACAATGATTTCAGTGTGCGCACTGAGCACATGCACCCCAACGAAAGCCCGAACGGGCACTCGCACTGCCTGCATCTGCTTCTCGGCGCGAGCGAGAGCGTCCCCGTCGTGGACGGGGAGCTTCTGCTCGGCACGTGGCAGCGCCTGTTCGCAATCGAGCTGGACGGACCACGCGCAGACCGGGAGATCCTGATACAAACGCTGGGGGTGGTCGATCAAGCTCCGTCGGGCAAGCGCGTCGCCAGCTTCGAGCATGAGCGAAGCGCCGCCTGAGTGGTTCGCTCGAGGCTGAAAATGCCAGGCGTGTCATGCTGAGGCGACTACTACGACTGCAGCGAATCCTGCTGGGCGCTTGGAACGGTCCACCCAACCTGGCGGCGACTCTGCGACTGGAGTGGCGCTTTGTAGCCGTCCGCTGGGTCGGAATCTTCTTCATGGCGGCAGGGGTTCGTCTCACGACGTTGTCCACCGAGCAGATGGCCGCGGCTTATGGGGTGCTGGCCGTTGCCGCGATTTACAACGCTGGCTTGCAGGTGCTGTTGCCACGGCGGCCGCTATGGTTCAAAAACGGGTATTTGACTGCGGTCGGCGACACGTTGCTCAACGCGTTCATGGTTGGCATGGGCGGCGGGTTCGATTCGCCGCTGTACTACCTCCTGTTCACGGTAACCATCTCAGCCGCCATGCGGTACGGCTATGGTCCAGCCCTCGGCATGGCGTCTCTCTTCATCGCCTTCGACGCGGCCGGGCATCTGCCCTACGGCCTACTCAACGGCTCGTTTCTGTTTCGATCGGGATTCCTGCTCATCACCGGACTCCTGGCGGGGTATCTGCGGGAACAGGCGCACCGAGCCGAAATAGCTCTCCAGGGCAGGCTTAGACAGGCCACTCTATTCAACGAAGCCACGGCCCGACTCACCGCCACACTTGAAGCAGACGCCACCTTGCGCGCAGTCACCGAGGCGGCGTCGCTGCTGCTCGGAGGTGGTTGCGCCGTCCTCCGTCCTGCGCCGGAGCTGGCCGCAGCGGGTGAGGATGGCCCGAGCGTTAGCTACTACGGCACAACTGCGTGCCCGGACAAGCAGGTGGATCTGCTAGCGTTGTGCGACCAGTATGTAAGCCGAACGCATGGGCATGAGCTCCGGTCGGTGGTGGTCGACCGGAGGATGGCTTCTGGCGAGCGCGCACGTATCCTGGTGCTGGAACGGCCTGGGCAAACGGCTCCGCTTGGAGTGCTGGCGGTTCAGCTACCAAGGCCCGCGGCCCTGACTGCACTCGCTCCGGACATCATGGATTCCTTCGCGGAGCGGTGCGCCCTAGCGCTTGAGAACGTGCTCCTCTATCGTGCGCGGACCAACCTATACGAGGAGGTCCGCCGCCAGGCAGACGCTCTCCAGGAAAATGAGGTGCAGCTCCGGGCTGTGCTCGACAATGTGGCCGAAGGCATCATCACCGTCGACGATTATGGTCAAATCGCGTCGTTCAACCGCGCGGCCGAATACGTGTTCGGCTATCACGTCGACGAAGTCCTTCGACAGCCGTTCCGCTCGCTATTGGGCGATCCAGCCGACGCTGGAGAGGCACTGATCGGATACTGGCAGCCACAGGGCAAACTGACCGGGATCGGGGCGCGCGAAGCCATCGGGCGCCACAAAGCCGGCACCACCTTCCCCATGGACATGGCCGTGAGCGAGATGGCAGTCGACGCACACAAACAGTTCATCATCTGTGTGCGAGATATCACTGAGCGCAAGCAGGCTGAGCAGGCGCTCCAACACCAGGCGCTGCACGACATGCTCACCGAACTGCCCAACCGCATCCTCCTGCAAGACCGTTTGGAGCAGGCGCTCATGACCGTGCGACAGCGCGAGGAGCCACTTGCGTTGCTGGTTATGGACCTGGATCGCTTCAAAGACATCAACGATACCTTCGGGCACCACGCTGGAGACCAATTGCTGCGACAGATCGGACCGCGCGTGCAAGGGGTCTTGCGCAACGTGGACTCGCTGGCCAGGCTGGGCGGTGACGAGTTCGCGCTGGTCCTGCCGAACACTAACCAACGCGACGCGAACGCTATCTGCGCACGCTTGCTCGAGGCACTGGACAGCCCGTTCGTGATCGACGATCGGACTGTCTCGGTCGGCGCGAGCATCGGCATCGCGGTCTCTCCGGACCACGGGCTCGACGCCGAAACGCTGCTGCGGCGCGCTGACATGGCCATGTACGTGGCCAAACGAGCAGGCGCAGGATACGCCGTCTACACCGCCGACCAGGATGGCCACAGCTCTATGCGGCTGGCGCTGTTCGGCGAGCTGCGGGGCGCTATCGACCGCAACGAGCTGGTGCTCCACTATCAGCCCAAGGTGGAGTGTGCGACGGGGGCCATCGGTGGGGTAGAGGCGCTGGTGCGCTGGCAGCACCCGCAGCGTGGCCTCGTGCCACCTGACGAGTTCATTCCACTTGCCGAACAGACCGGCCTGATCAAGCCGCTGAGCCTGTGGGTGCTCAATGCCGCTATCGCCCAGCTGCGCGCCTGGCGGCAGAGTGGTATGCACGTTCCCGTAGCAGTCAACCTGTCGATGCTCAACCTCCACGATCCGCAGCTGCCGGATGTCGTGGCCGACCTGCTGGAGCGCTACGGAGTACCAGCTGACGAGCTGATCCTGGAGCTCACCGAAAGTCATCTGATGGCCGACCCCGAGCGGTCGCTGGACATTCTGGCTCGCCTACGCACGATGGGCATCCGCTTGGCTGTCGACGATTTCGGGACTGGCTACTCCTCGCTCACCTATCTCAAGCGGCTGCCGGTCAATGAGCTGAAGATCGACCGCTCCTTCGTCCGTCATTTGGTAACCGATGAGAACGACGCGGCCATCGTGCGCTCCACGATCAGCCTGGGTCACGATCTTGGGCTGAGCATCGTAGCCGAGGGTGTCGAGGACGAGGCCACGCAGGACCACTTGCGCGCACTCGGGTGTGACCTGATCCAGGGCTACTACATCAGCCGCCCGCTACCGGTAGCGCAGATGACAAGCTGGATCCACAACATAGCCGGTTCGACCCAATCGACCGGCCTGAGCCTGGCAGCCTAACCACCCATCCCCAGCAGCGCCGGCCAGACATGCGGGCCCGCGCTATGCATTAGAGTGCGTGGAGGCGAGCGAAAGGTGAGATCAGTGCCCGGCCGGATCCAGGCTCAAACGGTTATTGGTGAGCGGTACCAATTGGTGCGTCGAATTCGAGCGGACGCACAGGCCGAGACCTGGGAGGCATTCGACGCACGCCTGGCGCGGCCGGTCACGCTGCGTCTGCTGTCAGAAGAGGCGCGCGGGAACCGGGACGCCGAGGCCCAGCTGCGGCACGTGGGACGGGGGCGAGTGCTCGGGGCAACCGTCGAGGCGCCCCAACCCCAGCGGATCCTGGACGGCGGGGATGACGCAGCCTACGGCCCGTTCGTGGTGGCCGAGTTTCTCGCAGCGTCTGAGGCTACCCAAGCGTTCAGCGGTCTAGCTTCGCCAACGTCGGACATCAGCCCGGCCGCCGGGCAGCCCACTGGAGTCAGCCCGGCGGCCGGGCAACGCGCTGAAATCAGGCCGGCGAGGCAGCCGGCGGCGGTGCGCGAGGTTGCGGTCGGCGGGCCGGGACGCAGGCGGGTCGCAGCCTACCGTGGCCAGTCTGAGCGCCGAGGCACCGGCTTGGTTGCGCTGGTCGTCGCGGCTGTGGCTGCGCTGTTGTTCATGGCCCGCGCCTGTTCGGGGCCGTCCGCTGATCCAACCCCGGTGGCAGCGGCCACTGGGGCTGCGGAGCAGCGCAACCGTCCGCTCTCGGGCGCCCCAGCCGGGGCTACGGCCCCAGCCCAACCGCTAACTGCGCCGACACTGGCCGCGCCCACCCGAGCGCCCGCGGCGGCAGCCACAGCCACAGCGATTGCGCCGCCCTCTGCACCGGCACCCACACAGGCGCCGGCGCCGGCAACCCCGCTGCCCACTCCTGAACGCTCCAACAGCCCAACCCAGCCGCCCACCCCGCAACCCACCCGTCCGGCTCAAGCTGCAGCGACCTCACCGGTGGACACCATCCGCCAGCACTACGCCATGATCGACGCCAAACGGTACGCGGAGGGCTACGCGCTTATGGATGCGCATTTGCGCGGCTTGAACTCGCCCACCGACTACGCCGGATGGTTCGCCAACAAAGTCTCGATCACACCGGTTACGATCGACCTCGTCTCCCAGGCAGCCACCCAGGCCGTCGTACGGTCGGTTGTCCAAACCACCGACCGAGTCAACGGGCAGGCTATCACCAGCCAGGTAGCAGAGCAGTTTGTGCTGCGGAACGAGGACGGCGCATGGCGCATCGACCAGGTCTCCCGCCTCTGAGCCTGGGGTGTGTCATCGATGCACGTCAACTCCGGCACGGTATGCACTGGCGTTTAGCGGGCAGCCGAGGTGCCAGCGTCGGTCCCGAGGCCCCGTTCAACGACGCCGAGCGCGCGGCGAGGTGTTTGCGGCGTGTTGTTGTCAGCGCGATCTGAGCGCGGCGTTGGCCAGTTCGCAGGAGGGTTGGCAGCGTCGAACGAGTGTGTAGCAGTGTCAGCTCTCAGTCAGATCGGGACCGAAGACCGATTGACGTCCGCCACCCAGCCCATTGCGGGCGCTCGCTGAGGCGTGCTGAGGGACTTACGCCGGGCTAGGCCGGGGAAATCAGGAGGCAGCCAGCCGGCGAATGAGAAACTCATTGATCGGGTTGGCATCCAGCCACGTAACTCTTCGAGGACGGTGCGGAAACACGGCGATCCGTCGCATTTGGAAACGTCTCCACTGGTATGCGTCAGACGTTGCCGCGTGAGGTGTCGCATGCGTTCAGGTCGCCCTTCTGGAGGCCGGTCGTAAACCATTGCTGTCGCTGCTGCGAGGAGCCGTGCGTCCAGGACTCGGGGGTCACGTGGCCCTGCATCTGCCGCTGAATGTGATCGTCGCCGACTGCCGCGGCAGCGTTCAGGCCGTCGGCGATATCGGCGTCCGTCAGATCGCTGATGTAGCCAGTCTGGACGGCGTGGTTCGCCCACACCCCGGCCAGGCAGTCCGCCTGGAGCTCCGTCCGAACGGATGAGCCTTCGGGACCGGTGGCGTTGCTTCGCCCCTGTTGCAGTTGTCCCAGAGAGTCCTGGACGTGGTGTCCATATTCATGAGCCACGACGTAGGCCTGGGCAAACGGACCCCCGGTCGCACCAAATCGGGTGCGCAGCTCAGCCAGAAACGC
>JBPCIO010000188.1:0-10362 GCA_051006215.1 Chloroflexota bacterium | reverse complement strand
CTGAAGCGCGATCCTCAAATCCTCGGCCATCGGTGCTGGTTCTCCTTTTGGTGATCTCGACAATCCCAATGGGAACCATCCGGTGGCCGTGCTTGTCAACGGTCTGTCACGAAAACCCACACGTCCGCGGACTCAACTGGCTCCTCCTGAGCACTGTTGCT
This sequence comes from Chloroflexota bacterium, assembly GCA_051006215.1. Lineage (GTDB taxonomy): Bacteria > Chloroflexota > UBA6077 > UBA6077 > CF-72 > CF-72. The sequence goes on along the minus strand of JBPCIO010000188.1, from coordinate 10,201 downwards.
GGCATTCGGGCGCCTGCCGGGAGGCCAAGGTACGCGATAGATGGACTCACCTGGCGATCCCAAGCGGCGAGGGTTTGTCACGGCGTGGGGTACCGCGGCTGCCACACTCTATGTGCTCGATGGTTTGCCGATTCACGCCGGCGGATCCAGCGTTGGTGACGGGAACAACGTGTGCGTCGCGGCACAGATACTGCTGCCGAATGGGCGTAGCACTTGGGAGGAGGCACACATGCATTCCATCGACTTGGCCGTTCTGGAACTCTGGACGGTGCTCAGGCGCTGGCGGAACCCCTGAGGATCGCTTTCGAACAGCCGGAGAGAGCGCTGCGCGAGGAACTTGGCCGCCAGGACGCAGCGGCGTGCAGATCCTGATCGTCGAGGACGTGTCTATATTGACTGCTGCCGCGGTCGGCGAATTCGCCACGGCGGCCACCGCAGACGCGCGCTGGAGGACTGCATGCGCGTCTACCTCGCCACTAGTAATGCGGATCCGAAACCGGTCACGTGGATCAAGACGGCCGACGAGATCCTCACCAGCATCGCTCGTTTTGTCTACTCGAACTTCTGAGACAGGACAGTAGCTATGAAAGTCCTGATAGTCGAGGATGTAGCGACCGACCGGTTGATGCTGCGCTCCGCGGTGCAACACCTGGGCCATGAATGCCTGGTTGCAGCAAGTGGCGCGGAAGCCTGGGAGCTGTTTCGTGATCGCCAACCCGACGTCGTCATCAGCGATTGGCAGATGCCAGGTATTGACGGACTGGAGCTATGTCGCCGCGTCCGAGCGGGTGAGTGGTCGACATACACGCCATTCATCTTCGTCAGCGGGCTAACCGACAGAGAGCATGCGCTGGCTGGGATGGAGGTCGGCGCTGACGATTTTCTCACCAAGCCGCTGGACATCCATGAGCTGCGGGTGCGGCTCATGGCGGCCGGTCGACTGAAGCGCGCCGAAGGCCGAGTGATCGAACGCACCGTAGCACTCGAAGCTGCTATTCACGCCCTGGAAACAGAAGCGCGGGAACGCCTACGCGTCGAGGCAGCGCTCGAGCAAAGTGAAGAGCGGTTCCGTCGACAATACAAGGGGTTCCCCTTACCAACATACTCCTGGCTGCGGGTAGGAGATGACTTTGTGCTGCGGGACCATAACGACGCCGCCGAAGCCTGCACCGATGCCCGTCTTCTCGACGGAACCCTTGCCTCCGAGCACTTCATCGACGATCCACAAATCCTCGCTGATCTGGAGGAATGCTCCGTTGAGGAGCGCACGATTCGGCGGGAGGTCCTCTCCCGCAATCGAGGCACAGGCTTGATGCAAGATCTGGCAGCCACTTACGTCTTCGTGCCGCCGCAGACTGTGATGCTCCATACCGAGGATATCACCGACGCCAGACATGCCGCGCAAGCACTCCAGTACCAGGCGCTCCATGATGCGCTCACTGGACTCCCGAACCGCGTCCTGTTTACAGATCGTCTCAAACATGCTCTGGCGGCCGCCGACCGCCGCGCTAGCTCCGTAGCGGTGCTGTTCCTCGACGTGGACAACTTCAAGCATATCAATGACAGCTTCGGACACGAGCAGGGAGACGTGCTGCTGGTTGCCGTGGCCGATCGTTTGCGGGGCTGTATACGACCAGCTGACACCGCGTCTCGGTTGGGCGGCGACGAATTTACGGTCCTGCTCGAAGACATCAGCGCCGAGAGCGAGGCGAGAGCGGTCGCAGACCGAATCACCACCGCGCTGCGAGAGCCGGTGCCCCTGCAGGGCCGCGAGGTGATCGTGAACGTCAGCATCGGCATTACGGTAGGCGCGGCGTGGGCTGATGCTAAAGACCTGTTGCGCGAGGCCGACCTGGCAATGTACCGCGCCAAGGCCAACGGAAAAGCACGCTACGAGGTGTTCGGCGCGGGCCTCGAGGATATTGCGGTGTGACCGCTCACACCCGCTAACCTGGTGCTGCGCTGCGAGATCCGCGACACGGGCGTCGGAATCCAGGCGGAAGCACTCGAACAGCTGTCGAACGCTTCAAACAAGCAGATAGCTCGATCACGCGGCGCTACGGGGGAACCGGACTCGGCCTGGCCATCTGTAAGCGGCTGGTTGAAGCCATGCGCGGCGAGATCGGCGTCTCGAGCGTACCCGATCAGGGAAGTACGTTCTGGTTCACCGTACGTCTCAAGAAGACCAAAGTACTGCAATCACCGCCCCACGCACAGCAACGCCTCCAGCGCTTCGTAGAATACGTGCGCGCCATTCCTTCGTCCCAGGTGTCAGGCTGCGTTCGACACTCCGCCAGCGCAAGCAGCGCGTTCATCCCGCTGCTTGGGCTATTCGGACATCGACGACGTATACGACCCCTCGCGTCGGAGGAGAGCGCACTGCCAGTCCAGCGCGCCAGGACCGTAGAACGAGAAGTGAACGCCGATGGATGAGCACCGAAGCCATGCGGTAGGCCATCCGGCCAGTTCTTTGCAGCCGCCGTGCACCAGACAGCGGAATGGGGTCTGCTGGCCGACGACACTTCAGTTTCGACAGTACGCTGGTCGAAGCGGCCGTGAGCCCAAGCGTCCGAGCCAGGGACGCCAGCGAGGTGCTGGTCGTCCTCGGGCTCTTGCTGCTGGCGCCGCCACGACATTCTGGGTTACGCACGTGAGACTCCCAAGACCCGCTCGCGTGGCGACGCGCAGCCGACCGAGACAGACCACGCCTTCCGCGCCACCCGAGCAGTGGATCGCGGCCACTTTGGTATCAGATGCCAACGCTGCGCAGGCTGCCCGCATCGTACCGCTCGCCGGCTGGTTCCAGTGCAGCCTCGTTGACGCGCGCCAGATCCGCGGCAGTCAGTTGCACATCTGCCGCAACGAGATCCTCTTGCAGGTACCTCACGCGCTTGGTTCCCACAATCGGAACAATATCGGCACCCTGGAGCAGTACCCAGGGGAGCGCAAACTGCGCCGGCGTGATTGTTTTCTTGCTGGCAAGCGCTTCGATGCGGTCCACCAGTTGGATGTTGTGCGCGAGATTTTCCTCAGCGAATCGCGGTTGGCTTCGGCGGACATCATTCTCCGCCAGATCGTGACGACTGCGGTAGCGACCGGTGAGGAACCCGTGACCCAACGGAGCGTACGCCACCAGGCCGATTCCCAGTTCCCGTAATGCAGGCAAATTTCCGCTTCGACGCCACGTGACCAAAGTGAATACTCAATCTGTACAGCCGTAATCGGAAAGACCCGGTGTGCGCGGCGGATGCTTTGCGCGCCAGGCTCCGACAATCCCAGATAACGGACCCTGCCCTCGCGCACCAGGTCTGCCATGTCCCCGACCGTCTCCTCGATTGGCGTCGCCGGATCCACACGGTGCGCGTAATAGAGGTCTATCGAGTCGACACCAAGGCGTCGGAGCGATGCCTCGCAGGAGCGGCGCACGTTTGCTGGAGTGCAATTGACTGACCGCTGCAACGTTTGAGGATCGATGGTGATCCCGAATTTGGTGGCGATGAAGACACTCTGGCGATGTTCCGCGGCGACGCGCGAGAGCAACTGCTCATTCGTGTTCGGCCCGTATGCGTCTGACGTGTCCCAGAAATTTGCAGCCGAGCTCCAGCGCCAGGCGCAACGTCCGAATCGACTCTCGGTCGTCGGCCTCTCCGTAGAAGCCCGTCATGCCCATGCAGCCCAATCCAATCGCGGAAACCGCCGGTCCGCCATGTCCAAGGATCCGCCGCGGTAATCCGTGCGCTTGAGCGCGGGAGCCGGTTGTAGGGCTTTATGTTGAGTGTTTCACCGAGCGTCTTTTACAGGACGCGCCGCGCTTGGATATCCCAGCCGGCTGGGATTGGCGTCGGGTCGCGGTGGGTCTATCGTTCAGTCATGTCGACCGAGTGGGCGCGCGCACGGTGCCGTGAACGGCTCGAGCGACTCGCCGACTCTGAAGCAGATTGCGACTCTCTGCGTCGGGAAGTCATCGCCCACCTGAGACAGGCGATCGGGTTTGAACGTTGGTGTGCGCCGCTGGTCGACCCGGACACGTTGATCGCCCACACGGGCATGGGCGAAACCGACCATCTCTCGGACATGCAGCTTCTCCAGATTCACGACTCCAGTCTGCGCGAGGTCAACAATGGCGTAGCGCTGGCTCGCGGATGCAAGCGCGTCAGTTGCTTGAGCGCGATCACAGGTGGCGATCTGGCCCGCTCGCGGAGATGGGACGAGAGCTTCAACCGTTACGGCACTGGTGACGAACTGAGAGTCGTCGCCGTCGACGAGCGTGGTTGTTGGGCGCGCTTCGATCTATGGCGCGACCGCGACGATCGCCCATTTGACGACGACGACGCTGCGCTGGTGCGAGCTGCCTCGACCAATCTGGGTCGCGCAATGCGGCGCGCCACCGTGAGGTCACGCAACCCGGCTCCTGCGGCGCCTCTCGCGACGGGGATCCTGCTCATCAGGCCGGACCTCCAGCCGTCAGCAGGGACGCCTACCGTCCAGGCCTGGTTCCGCGCTCTGAATCCCGGCGGCTTTCCGTACAAGGATGGCATTCCTTCATTTGTCTGGACTACCGTTGGCCGACTTATCGCAGCCGAACGGGGCGAAGATCCCGAGCGCCCCGCCCGAATTCGCGTTCGCACCGGAGAGGGCCTGTGGGCGATCGTCGAAGCCGCTCGCCTCGACGCCGCCGAGGGTACGCTCGCCGTCAGCGTACACGCAGCCGGTATGGACGACATCCTCGCTATGACGTGCCGGGCCTACGGGCTCAGCAGGCGCGAACGCGAGCTGGCGATGCTGGTCGTCCAAGGGCAGGACACTCAGGCGATCGCCACCCAGCTGGGCATCTCGAGCTACACGGTCCAGGATCACCTGAAATCGATCTTTGACAAGAGCAGCGTAACCGGTCGCCTCGAGCTCGTGACCAGGCTGTTCGCGCGGGCCGCCTGAGCTCCAGGCCCAGACGGCCGGGGGGACGGGCGGGCTGCAGGGCGCGATGCACCCGCTCGAGGGTCGGCCGTGCTGGCCAGCGCTCGTCGACGAACTGGCTGATGTTGCGCTCGATGCCGTCCGCCACGCACGGCAAATCAACGACAACGCAGCGCTGCGGAGTTTTGACCGCACTGACCATCCTGACCGACCTGGGCCGCGAGGCGATCGGGACGATTGAAAGTATCGTACGGATGATGACTGATGCAGCTCAGATTGTCCGCACACTGCTGGCCGCGCCCGCACTGGCCGAGCCCAAAGTTGTTGACCACGTCCAGATCACCGAAATCGTCTTGCCGCCGGCTCAAGCCACCGGCCTCCATACCCACCCGATCCCGGTCGTAGGCTACGTCCAACACGGCAGCGTGCTCGTGGAGGTGGAGGGCTTGCAGCCGCAGCAGGTCCAGGCGGGCCAAGCCTTCTATGAGCCGGCCAACACCACGATCCGCCACTGCGACAATCTCAGCACGACTGAGGCGGCAACGTTTATCGCCTTCTACTTGCTGGGCAAAGACGATCACGAGGTGATCCGACTGCTGCAGGTCTGAGGCGTCCTCCGCAGTAAGTCAGTTCTGACGTGCGTCTATGAAGCCGATGCAGCGGTCATCGGGTGCGTACGTACGCGGTCTGTCCGATCGAGATATTGAGAGTCTGCTGGATGGAGCCGGACTCGGTCACCTGTCGAAGAACACACCAGCCAGTTGTTTCGCGCGCTGCGCGCGCGCTACGCCGCGTTCTGCGCCAAGTGCGTGGCCGGCGTCGAACTCCTGGCGCTGTATCTAGAGGCAGTGTACTTGCCGACTTGTCGTGCGCTTTGTCTTGCGGGACGTACCCTCCCGCTAGTCGTGCGCCAGTTAATCTACGCGCGAGGTCTAGCGCGATATCGCCGTGCGCAAGCGTCGCACGGAGGGCGACTCGCTAAGTCCATCCGGTCATCGACGAAGGTGAGCGACTGGCTACTCGTCGATCGGCATGTTCGGGTTGAAGGCGATCTCCCAAAGGTGGCCGTCCGGGTCGGCGAAGTAGCCGGCGTAGCCGCCCCAGAAGGTCGTGCCAGCCGGCTTGACGATCAGCGCACCGGCGCGCTCGGCCCCTGCTATCAAAGCGTCGACCTCGCCGGTACTGCGCACGTTGTGGGCGATGGTCATTTCGGTCGCGCTGGGCGGACTAAGGGGCACGTCGGCGTCGCGGGCGATGTTGCTCCGCGGGCAGAGGGCCAGCCTCACGCCGCCCCGCAGCTCGAAGAACGCGACCGCACCGTGCTCGAATTCCTGTCCGACGATGCCCTGGCTGGGAAGCCCGAGCCCCTCCCGGTAGAACGCCAGCGACCGCTCCAGGTCGTCGACCCCGAGCGTCAGGATAGTGATCCGCGGTTCCAACCCTCGCGCCTCCTAGCGACGGCAATCTACCACGCCCCGTCGTCGTCAGCGGCTGCCGGGTCTCGTAGATCGCACCTGTGCAGGTTCTAGTGGGTGAACGCGTAGCGGCCAGGAAAAGTAGATGTGCTTGAAGCCAAGCGGTGGGAGTCGGGCGATCACGGCTAGCCCGCGCGCTACCGGCGGTGACCGGCGAGGATCTCGCGGTGCAGATCTAGCAGTTGGGGAATCTCCTCTCGCTCGGCACGCGCCATTCCGCATTCGGTGCAAATCCCCCAATCAGACCTGCCCGCAAGGTACCGCTCGATCAGGCGGACCTGCTCACTGGTGGTTCCCGCTTCCTGTTGTGCCGGATGGTACGGCACAAGCGCGAAATTCAACTCCGTCTCCGCAGGAACCTTGAGCTCGCCCAGCGGAGCGAAGTACGATTCGTCTCGCCGGTTCTGGGGGACCGTAAACGCAATCCAGTCAACCGGACGCTGCGAGGCGGACGTCACGCTATTCATCAGTCGCACCTGAAGCGCTAGGGATTCGGGTTCCTTGTAGTGCCGGTGCTGATAGTCGCCGTAGCAGAGGTGCAGGCCTACAGGGACGTCGCGGGGTGCGCGTTCGACGCAGCGGCTAAGGCGCGCCACGATTTCCTCGAAACCCTGGCCCGCTACCTGGTCGAAAGCTCCCTCGAGAATGCCAATCTCTACGGCTACGTCCCACTGTACGGCGATCTGATCGTGCGGCAGGCGTGCCATCAGAGCGTCCAGGTCGGCAAACAGGGCACGCTCGTAGGAAGGCTCCAGAAGCGGCTGATCCTTGGCGTGGACCCAGGCATTAATCGACGCCAGTGGAGTAGGGTACTCGACCTGGAATCGCACGCCGCTCGGGATCACGCCGTCCTTCTGCAAATGTGAGAAAGTGCCGAATGACTCCGCATACGCGTCGGCGTAGCCGAGGTTGGGCCATTGCAGGTGATCCGGATCCGTGCCACGCACCAGGCGTATCTTGGGTAACTGCTCGTAGCCGGCGGGCTGATCTTCGAGCCCAGCCTTTTCGAGCCCGGGCGTTTGCCAGAACCTGCCTAGTTGGAACCAGATCCACTGCTGCCGATCGCCGGTTTCACCGTCAGGGATACGGCGCACGCCTGAGGGCACGCGGGTCGCGATCTCACGCATGACTGTCTCGGCGTCGGGCAGGTTCACCCCGCCGTTGAAGTGCACGTTGCTGGGCGGCATGCTAAAGGGCTCCGTGTCTACGAGTGGCTTCAGCATACTGGGATCTAGGCTCGCTGCGATCCGTCGCCCTCAGGAATTGACCGGCTTCGTGCCTTGCCAACGATTCGTCGCATGGGGTGGGCTGGGTGCCTCGTCTACCACCGGATGAGGTCTCGCGGATGTGCACGTCGCTGCAACTTTGGATCACCTGGCCCGTCTCATGGCAACCCAGTCGGTGCCGACAACGCCGACCGGCGACTGGACTCTGGTGGGCGTGGGCCGGCAGCTTGGGGACGGTGGACCGGTTTGGGATCGAGGCCACCGGTAGCTTTGGCGCCCGGCTCACCTGCTTCCTGCGCGGCCGTGGATTCGGGTGCTGGAGGTGGAGCGGCTCGGGCACCAGAATCGGCGACGCCCAGCCTAAATTTCCAATCTGGAGACGGGTACTCGCCCTTCGAGCCTGGTTGTTCCGCTTGCCCAAGACCGTTTTGCGGTCGTAAGAGATCCGCGATGGCGCATGCCTGAGGCTGAAGGCAGCCAGGAAGAATGCGTTCTTGAGCCGACGGGACCTCGGCCCACGTACTGCATTGCCTCAGCACTACACATCGCTGGTGCGTGCGCGCGCGGCTTTGTTTTCAGGAGCGTGCTCGGCTACTCAGTAATGTGCTCAGTCCAGCGACGATGATGAACGCTGGCCACATCTTGCCCCAATCGAGGTTGAACAGGAATATCGTCGCAACGATTAACGGAAACAGTGCGCCGGTGAGCATTGCAGCGGCGGAACGTGTGAATGCGCCCTCAGCACGATAGCGCGCCCAGGCGTTGACGAGAAGCACAAGGGCAGGGATCAGAAGGAACAACGCCCACCAGTTGCCGATCGTGGGCAGCAGTCCCGCATTGACGAGCAAGAACACCAGGCCCACACCTATCAGCACGACACCGCTGCCCCAGGCGGACGGGTGGTGTCGCTGGTGCGTGCGGCGTTCGTCTTGCGTCGTTTGCATCGGTCCTAGCTTAGTGCACCGTCCCCGCAATACCGAGAGTGATGTCCCCTACATCCGAGCGCATCATGCAGTGGGTTTTGGCTTCTGGGCGCCAAGACCCTGCTCAGCCTGTCCATCCACTCGCACGTCGCTCGCGAGGCGCGCGGTTTCGGCTGGTTCCCGAAGCGCTCGACGCCCGAAGGTGTGCGATCCTTAGCGCACTGGTCGGCGGGAGGACTACGCTGCGGCAGTGCACGCCACGCTCAGGCTGTTCCGAGACGCGGACGCTCCGAGGCTAGCAGAGTGGCTCACTGCGCTCGCGCCGGCTGAGGACGTTTACACGGCTGCCTCGCTGATGCACCAGCGGCGGATGCTGCCTGCGAGGCGCCGGCCCCGGTGGTTGGTGGCGGTGGTGGATGGCCAACTGGTCGGGCTTGGCCGGGACGAGCCGCAGATCTTTGGCGGCCAGCCCGGGCTGCGTCGGACCTGGGTGGGCGTACGCGCGGATTTCAGGCGTCGAGGTCTCGGCAGTCAACTCTGGCGTGAGATCGAAGCTCACGCGCGGATGGTCGGCGGCGTCGCCTTCCGCAGCTGGGCGGTGGCCGACGTTCCTGAGTCGGCCTCATTCCTAACTGGGCGTGGGTTCAGCCGGGTTCGGCGTGAGCTGCAGTCGTGGGTCGATCCCAGCCTGGTCGATCCCGGCGAGCTCGAGCGAGCTACTGCCAGGGCTCGGAATCGCGGGTTGCGCGTGAGCACGCTTGGGAACCTGCTGCCACGAGCCGAGCCAGCCCTGCGACAGCTCTTCCTGGCCGCTGACCGTGGTGCTCCAGGCCATCAAGCGAGTGCGCCGCTCGTCGCGGCCAGCACCTTCCGCCGCGTCATCCTGCGCAACCCAATCCTCGACCAGGACTGCAGCACGGTCGTCCTTTCTGAGGACGAGCCGGTCGCGTTGTGCTGGCTAAAAGGTGACCGCCGGCTGGGCAGGTACGGCGTCGAGTTCACCGCGGCGGCGCCGGGCTGGCGGGGCCAGGGCCTTGCCACACTGGCCAAGCTGTCGGCGCTGCAACTGGCGGCGCATGCAGGGGTGCGCTGGGTCGGGACCGCCAACGACGCGACCAATGCGCCGATGCTGGCCATCAACGGTCGACTCGGCCATTGGCCGTTGGCCGACCTGGTCGTCTACGAGCGCAGCAGTGGCTGAGCGGCTGAGCGGGTTCGCAGAGAGACGGGTGATCAATTCCACCCGATGCATCAGACGCTGACGGTGCAGGCAGGGTTAGCGGCGGCAACTGGTCGGTCCACGTCGACTTCGGCGCCCTCGGTATCGCGGACCGCTGGGCCGACCTAGCGGTTGCCACCTGGAGCACGGAGTGGAGCTACGGACCCGGCTGGGCTGGTCAACTACTGGACGCCTGCGGCGTCGACCCGACCCGGATCGGACGGCGTACTACCGCCTGCTGTGGGAGCTCAGCCCATAGAGCCTCCTCGTCGCCGCCAGCAGCATGCGAAGTCAGGCACGCGGACGCTACGGCTGAAGCTTGAATCGATGTGCCGATCGAAATACGGTGGTGTACGCACCCAATTCGATCAACTATCCCTGAACTTGCTAGGTGGCGAATGTGTTCTCGACGATGCCAGGCAGCAGGTTGTAGATCGAAATGCC
>JBPCIO010000187.1:0-21560 GCA_051006215.1 Chloroflexota bacterium | reverse complement strand
GAGTAGCCCTGGGGAGGGGGCCGCAGCCCACGACTATAAAATCAAACTCGTTACGAATTCCTACCGTTCCGAGCAGCCCACGACGATAAAATCGTCCTTTTCATCTCCTTCACGTGCCCGGATTTATCTTTAGGAGCGGACTGGTGGTTCGCGCTAATTCGAGGAAGTACTCGAGCGCTTCGGGGATGCGGGTGGCGCCGACGTTGGCTGCTTTTTGTAGCGGGATGCCCATGAACAACTTCTTGACCGGGACTTCCATTTTCTTGTCACTCAAGGTGCGTGGAATGGCCGGCACCGCCTCGATCTGGTCGGGGACGTGCCGCGGGGAACACTGAGTGCGGATGGTCGTGTTGATCTTGCGTTTGAGCTCGTCGTCCAGGGCGACGCCCTCTTTGAGCACGACGAACAGCGGCATATAGTAGCCGCCGTTCGGTAACTCCAGGCCGAGAACCAGGCTGTCGCGGATCTCCGGCAGGCTCTCGACTGCGCTATACACCTCACTCGTGCCGATGCGGATCCCCAGGCGGTTGAGCGTGGAGTCGGAGCGTCCATGGATCACGGCGCTACCGCGTGGGGTGAGTCTGATCCAGTCGCCGTGGCGCCAGACGCCGGGGTACATGTCGAAGTAGCTGGCGCGGTAACGGCTGAAGTCTGGATCGTCATTCCAGAGAAAGATCGGCATCGACGGCATTGGCTGCGTGATCACCAACTCGCCAGTCTCGTCGATCATCGATCGGCCGCGTTCGTCGAAGGCCTCCACACTGGCGCCGAGTGCCCGGCACTGAAGCTCGCCGGCGTGCACGGGCAGGAGCGGGGAGCCAGCCACAAACGCGCTCACGACGTCCGTCCCGCCGCTCACCGACGCCAGCCACAGGTCGCTCTTGACACTCTCGTAGACCCACCCAAACCCTTCAGGCGGCAGCGGCGAGCCCGTCGAACCGATGCACTGCAGCGCGCTCAAGTCGTACCGCAAGCCTGGTCTCAGGCCAGCTTTGCGGCAGTTCATCAAATAGGCGGCGCTGGTGCCGAAGAGTTGCACGCGCGCTGATTCGGCTAAGTGCCAGAGCGTGTCAAGATCGGGGTAGGCTGGGTTGCCGTCGAACAGAACGGGCGTGGCACCCACCAGCAGGCCACCTACGACGAAGTTCCACATCATCCAGCCCGTGGAGGTGTACCAGAACAGCCGCTCGCCGGCGCGGAGATCGTTGTGCAGGCCGAGCAGCTTCACGTGCTCCACGACCACCCCGCCATGGCTGTGCACAAGCGCCTTGGGCAGTCCTGTCGTGCCTGACGAGTACAGCACCCACAAGGGATGATCGAAGGGCACCGGCTCGAAGGACGGCTTGGCGGCCGGGTGAGCCGCGAGGAGGTCCTCCCACCTGACCCCGGCTGGTTGCTCGGAGGGGTGAGCTGAAGCCTCGAACCCTGCCGCGTTGCCAGATACCAACACCGTGTGTTGGAGCGTCGGCAGACCGTGCTGCAGCGCGCGCACGCTGGATTGTCTCGAAAACAGCTTGCCACCGTAGGAGTACGCGTCGACCGCGAACAGAACGCGCGGCTCGATCTGAGCAAAGCGATCGAGAACCGCGTCGACACCGAAATCTGGCGAGCAGCTCGACCAGATGGCGCCCAGGCTGGCCGCAGCCAGAAATGCCACCACCGATTCGGGGATGTTGGGCATGTACGCCACGACTCGGTCGCCGCGCGTAACACCCATCTCGCGTAGCCCGGCAGCCACGGAGCCCACCTGCGCCTCGAGCTCCGGCCAGGACAGTGCCGTGAGCGGCCGTGTTTCGGACTGGAACAGCAGGGCTGATCTGGTGTCGGCTGCATGCCGAAAGACGTTCTGGGCGTAATTCAACTCGGCGCCCTCGAACCAGCGTGCGCCTGGCATGGACCGATCGGCGAGGACGCGGCTGGCCGGCTGAACGAATTGGACGCCAAAGAATTCGACGGTCGTGGCCCAGAACGCCTCGAGGTCAGCCACCGACCAGCGCCAGAGGGCGTCGTAGGTGTCGAAATGCAGCCCGTGGCGCGCCGCCAGCCAGCGCAGGTATTCAGCGATACGGCTGGCCGACTTGAAGGATTCGGACGGCTCCCACAAGAGGTCGCCTTCTGCCAGGTGTCGATTCACGGCCCGGGTGCCGTCCGAGAGTGTATCAGCGCGCATGCTGAGATGGCGGAGTGGGGCTATCGTAGAAGTGGTACGGGCGCATAAGCGCCAGTACCGCCAGCACCGTCGGTTGCGTACCCTATCGGCACCCGGGTGGGAGGCTTTCAGGGGAGTGCCATGCATGAAGTGAGCGGCCGGGGGAGGTAGCGCAGCTCTTGGACAAGGTGTATTCGTCACCTCAGGCGGCGCTGGCTGACCTACACGATGGCGCCTCCATTGCGGTATCCGGGTTCGGCACGAGCTATGGCTTCGCCTGCAGCTTGCTCGTCGCGGCCCGAGACACGGGTGCGAAAAATCTGACCCTGGTCAGCAATGGCCTGGGTGCTGTGGGGCAACTCCGCGGCATGCTGCTCGTGGCCAGCGGCCAGTGCAGCCGTCTGATCGTTTCCTTTTCCTCGCGACCAGGCTTGCGAACCCCAGTGGAGGACCTGATCGAAACGGGGGAGATCGAGGTCGAGCTGGTGCCTCAGGGTACGCTTGTCGAACGCATGCGAGCAGCCGGCGCCGGCATCCCGGCCTTCTATACCCCGACCGGCGTGGGAACCTCAGTTGCCCAGGGCAAAGAGGTGCGCGCCTTCAATGGGAAGCCGCACATTCTGGAGCAGGCGCTGCCCGTCGACTTCGCGCTGCTGCGGGGCTACCGAGCCGACTCGCTTGGCAACGTCGAGCTACGGGGCAGCAGCCGCAACTTCGTGCCTGCGTTTGCCAAGGCGGCGCGGATTGCGATCGTCGAGGTCGACGAAATCGTGGGGGTAGGCGACATTCCAGCGGAGCGCGTGGGTGTGCCGGGCATTCTGGTGACGCGGGTGGTGAAAAGGACGGTGGAACCCGACGCGGGCGGGCTGGCGCCGCGCCGCGCGGTCGACGCGCCGCGTCAGTACAACGGCAAGTCGGGATGGTCGCGCAGCGAGATGGCCCGCCGAACGGCGGCGCTCCTGGCGGAGGGTAGCTATGTCAATCTCGGCACTGGCAGTCCGACGCTCGTATCCAATTACATCGAGGGTCGTGACATCACCCTTCATGGCGAAAACGGCATCCTGGGCTACGGCGGCATGGTCGAGGGAAACGAGATCGACCTCGACGTCTTCAACGCGTCAGGCCAGTTCGTGTCGGCTTTGCCCGGAGCATCGTTCGTCGACAGCGTCGCCTCATTTGAGATGGCCCGCGGCGGCAAGCTCCACGCCGTCGTCCTGGGCGCCTATCAAGTCGACCAGGACGGCAACCTGGCGAACTATAGTTTGGGCGATCCGCGCCTGGGTGGTATCGGCGGCGCAATGGATCTGGTCGCCGGCAAGCAGACGCTCATCGTGATGATGGAGCATTGCGACAGCCAGGGGCGACCGAAGCTCGTCCAGCGGACCGCATACCCGCTGACCGGGCTGGCGTGCGTCGACGTGGTCGTGACAGACCTGGCGATCCTGCGACGGGTGGAGGGCGAATTTGTGATCGAGCAAGTGGCCGACGGATTTTCATTCAATGAAGTCCAGGCGCTTACAGACATGCGTGTGCGCATTGCGGCAGGGGCGAACTCACGGTGAGTATCAAAGGCAAGGCATTTATCGTCGGTGCGTTCGAGCACCCAGATCGCGTGATTCCAGATCGGTCGGTGGCTCAGATCCACGCGGAGATCGCTTCCGGCGTTCTGGCTGACGCTGGACTGAGGCTGGACGACGTCGACGGATTCTTCTGTACGGGCGGGGTCGGCATGGTCCCCATTGCCATGGCCGACTACCTGGGCCTCAACAAGCTGGCGTACATGGATGGGACGATGGTTGGCGGCGCCTCGCCCGTGTACCAGATCGGCCACGCGGCGGCTGCCATCGCCAGCGGCAAGTGCACTGTGGCCCTGGTGAGTCTGGCCAACCGGCCCAGGAGTGAGCACGGGCCGCGGACAATCAATACCAGCCCGGAGTCGTCGTTCGAGATGGTGTACGGCACCAGCACCATCGGGATGTACGCGCTCGCTGCCCAGCGCCACATGTACGAGTTCGGGACCACCAGCGAGCAGCTAGCGTGGGTCAAAGTCGCATTTTCGGAGCACGCTCAGTACAACCCGCACGCGTTGCTGCGCAAGCCGGTCAGCGTCGAGGACGTGCTGAACTCGCCAATGCTGAGCGATCCGCTGCATCGGCTTGACAGCTGCGTGGTGACGGACGGGGGCGGCGCGGTCATCCTGGCCAGCCCAGACGTAGCCCGACAGTCCGCCCGCCCGAAAGTGAAGATCATGGGGCAGGGCGAGGCCCCCAAACACAGCAACAACGGCCGCATCGACCTGACGTACACCGGAGCACGGTGGTCCGGCCCGCGCGCTTTCGAGGAGGCCGGCGTCGCACCCGGCGATATTGACTATGCCTCAATCTACGACTCGTTCACCATTACCGTCGTGGAGACACTCGAGGATCTTGGCTTCTGCGAGAAGGGCAAGGGCGGCCCGTTTGTCCAGGACGGCGGGCTGCGTGCTCGCGGCGGGAAGTTGCCAGTGAATACGGACGGGGGCGGCCTGTGCAACAACCATCCGGGTATGGGCGGCATGATGAAGGTTCTCGAAGGTGTGCGGCAGGTCCGAGGTGAGGCGAGCCCGGAGGTACAGGTGGCGGACTGCAATGTGGTGCTGGTGCACGGGACGGGCGGCTCGCTCGGAACACGCATGGCCAGTGCGACTCTGATTCTGGGTACGCAGGATGCCTGAGATGCTTCCGGCACCTGCACCCGTCGTTTTGCCAGAAGTCAAGCAGTTCTGGGACGCGACCGCCGAGCGGCGCTTGCTGCTGCCCCGCTGCGTGGACTGCCAGACCGTCATCTGGTACCCCCGAGCCTACTGTCCTGCGTGCGCGTCGCTTCGCATCACCTGGTTCGTGGCGTCTGGACGCGGGTCGATCTACAGCTTCACCGTCAACCGGCGGGGTCAGGCAGACCTGCCGGAGTATCGGGAAGCCGGCACCTACGTGCTCGCTTACGTTGAGCTCGAGGAAGGACCGCGAGTGATGACGAACATTGTGGACTGCGATCCTGACAGCGTGAAGATTGGGCAGCAGGTCAGCGTGGTGTTCCACGACACCGGGCACGGCACGGCACTGCCGCGCTTCCGCCCGAGTCCGTGAGCCGACCCGGACGTTCGACACGAGCTGTGCTCGGACAGGGCGTCAGTGTTCGACCTCGAACGGCGAGCGCCAGAAGCGGATGTCGTCGAGGGTGGTCCACTCGTCTTCGGGGCGCTGATCCAGGGTGGTGCCAAAGCCGAGAGCCGGCGGGGCTTTGAGGTTTTCACCGAGTGTAGAGGGGAACACCCGCGCCAGTTGCTCGGGGTCCCAACGCTGCTGCGCCCGGATCGACCGCACGGCATGCGGCTGTTCGAGCAGCGTAAAGCCGTAGCCGTAGACGTGGAAGACTTGACCGTTGACGTTGGCGGCGGCGTCGCTGGCCAGATACACCACCAGAGGCGCAACGTTGTCTGGATCACGGTCGGTACCCTTGGCCAACTCGCTCGGCCACTTGCCGGTCTCTTCGAACACCTTGTGGCCGCGAGGAGTCGAATCAATCATGCGCGTTGCGCCACTGGGCATGATCGCGTTGGCCGTGACACTGTACTTGCCCAGTGCGTTGGCGGTCGACCAGGTCAGGCCCATGACGCCGGCCTTGGCGGCGGCGTAGTTCGGCTGCCCTGGCGAGCCCAGCGCGGAAACTGACGACATGCTGATGATCCGACCGCCTGCCTGTTCGCGCATCCGGATGGACGCCGCTCGGGTGCAGTTGAACATGCCCTTCAGATGCACGGCAATCACGGCGTCCCACTCGGCTTCAGTCATATTGAAGATCATGCGATCGCGCAGGATGCCAGCGACGTTGACCAGAATATCGAGACGCCCGAACGAGCGGACGACCTGGTCGACCATGCTGGTGGCGTCTTCGAACGAAGCAACGTTGCCGCGATTGGTTTCGGCTGAACCGCCCAGCGTGAGGATCTCGTCGACCACCTGGTCGGCCGGCAGGGTCTCCGTGCCCTCGCCGGACAGGCTCGTGCCGAGGTCGTTGACGACGACCCGCGCGCCAGCCTGAGCCAGCGCCAGGGCAATTCCGCGCCCGATCCCCCGCCCTGCGCCAGTCACCAGTGCCGCCTTGCCGTCAAGCATTCCCACGCCCGTCACCCCGTACCTCGTAAGTGTGGCCTAGTATAGGCAGGCTCAGACACGCCTCCCGAAGGCAGACGCGCCACGCTTCCAGAACAGAGGCGACTCTGCGCGGACCAGCTCGGCCGTTGATAGCGGATCTGATTCCATCCTCGGCCCAACCCGTGGCTACCCTTGCCGCCGTCATGCCCGCGGCGAGCAGGCCCGTCTCGAGCCGCCAATCATTCCGTAGCTGAACAGGTCCAGCAGATCCGCCGCGGCACCCAGGAACGTCACCGTCCACAGCCCGCCCAGCACGCCGCACGGTTGCCCGTCGGGGCGGCCTGGCCGCGTTTTGGCCTGACCAGACCGAGCACGGTTTTCATGGTGGTCGACTTTCCGGACGGGCTGCCGCCCAGCAATGACATGATCTCGCCGGGCGCCACGTGCAGCACACGCGCGGCGGGGTAGAAGACATCCACACCCTGCAGCTCCAACAGCGCCTCGGTCTTCGCAGGCTGGGCAGGCGGTTCGGGGCTCGGCCGTGGGCGAGTCAGTTGGAGATCGATCGCACGGCCGGAGAGCGTTTCACGCTTGCGCCGCGGCCACGGGAGTACGGGCTTGTTGTCATCGTCTCACAGGTGGCTCCAAGGTTGGGTGGCCATAGTGCTTCTCAGGTTTGCGGCGTATGGTTGTGGCTGGAACGATGGATGTGTTACTGGTGGAGGACGACCCTCGAATCGCTCGGGTTGTCGAGCGGGCGTTGAGCGACGTCGGACACCGGGTCGAGGTGGCGCGGGATGGTTTGGCGGGGCTGACCAGCGCCGAACGCGGCGGCCACGATCTGGTCGTGCTCGACGTGATGCTGCCGGAGATGGATGGCTTGGAAGTCGCTCGGGAGATGCGTCGACAGCACCTGCGCACACCCATCCTGATGTTGACCGCCCGCGACGCGGTACCCGACCGCGTCCGTGGTCTGGACGCTGGCGCGGACGACTATCTGACCAAGCCTTTCGCGCTCGAGGAGCTCCTTGCCCGAGTGCGGGCCCTGGGTCGACGCGCTGGCGACGGCGCGGAAGACCAGCTGATGGTGGTCGGGGAGTTGACCCTCGATCGGGCGCGCCACGAAGCGCGTCGCGGGGATCAGTCCATCGAGCTCACGGCCAAGGAATTTGATCTACTCGCGTATCTCATGCGCAATCCGGGCCGCGTGTTGAGCAAGGATCAGATTAGCGCTCACGTCTGGGGCTACGACAACCAGGCCACTTCGAATGTGGTGGAGATCTACATCCACTATCTGCGCGACAAAGTCGACCGCGGCTTTTCCCGACCACTCATCAGAACGGTCCGGGGCGTGGGCTACACGATAAAGGAGTAGCGGCATGCCAGGTATCGGAATGGATTCGTAGGAACGCGTCGTGCAGGGACTATTTGCGCGTATTCGCTGGCGTCTTGTCGGCTGGAACATGTTGATTCTGGGCCTAATTCTGGTCCTGCTGGGTACGAGCGTCTATGTTGCGCTTTCGCGCAGCCTCCTGGACGAGGTCGACCGCAGTCTGTTGAGCCGCAGCGAGCAGGCGGGCCCGATTCTTTTCTCGCCCCCCCGCCGCCCGAGCGACCAGGGCCCCGGCGGCCCGAGGCGTGGCCCCGAGGGATACAGCGGGGGCGTGTTCTACCTGGCCCTGCTGCCTGATGGTTCGGTTCTGGCGAACCCGCAGCAAGTCACCACCAGCGATCTGACCTGGCCGCAAACTCGGGAAGCCACGTTTGCCACTATTCAACTGGGGGACGGCGACCTGGCGCGGGTGGTGCTGCGGCGCCAATCGGATGGCGGGATGCTGGTGGTCGGCCAGAGCCTGTACCCGGAACAGACCGCGCTGCGGACGCTGCTGCTTGTGCTGGTCGGGGGTGGGGGAATGGGCCTGCTGCTCTCGCTCGCAGCAGCATGGTTTCTGTCCGGCCGGGCGCTCATTCCTATCCAACTCGCCTTCCAGCGCCAACAGGAGTTCGTGGCCGACGCGTCACACGAGCTGCGAACACCGCTCACGGTTTTGCGATCGGCGACTGATGTGCTTGACCAACACCGTGACGAGCCGTTAGACGGCAACGGCGAGCTCTTCGACGACGTGCGAGGTGAGATCGCACGCATGGAGCGACTGGCTCAGGATCTTCTGACCCTGGCTCGTTCCGATGCTGGTGGTATCGAGCTCATGACAGCGCCCCTGCAGATCGCCGACGTGGCGGCTGAAGTGGTCCGGCGAGCAACTCCGCTTGCGCAGAGTGAAGGAGTGCAGCTCAGTCTGCGGGCGGAGCCGCAACCATCCACCGTCGAGGCCGACCCAGACCGTATGCAGCAGGTGTTTCTCATCCTGATCGATAACGCCATCAAGCACACCCCAGCCGGGGGAAGCGTGACGGTGCAGGTGCAGCGCCACGCCCAGTCTGCCCAAGTGACGGTGACCGACACTGGCATCGGCATCGCGGCGGAGCACCTACCGCGAATATTCGACCGCTTCTACCGGGCCGACCGAGCGCGGGCCAACGAGAGCGGTGGAACGGGACTCGGGCTGGCCATTGCCAAGATGCTGGTCGAAGCTCATGGAGGTCAACTCCAACTCACCAGCACGGCCGGGGTGGGCACGCAAGCAACGTTGTCACTGCCACTTGTCAGCCGACCGGCCAACCTGGCCGACCGTCTTGGGGAGCTCGCCGCGCACCTGTCGGGCACTACCGCCACGCGGCAGTAATGCTGAGGATGTCGCGCCGGGGCTGGCCCGCATAAGCTCCAGTGTTGGAAAAACGATACGACGCTATTGTCGTCGGCATAGGTGGGATGGGCAGTGCCACGGCGTATCACCTTGCACGGCGCGGCCAGCAGGTGCTCGGCCTGGAGCGCTTCGAAATTCCGCACACGCTGGGTTCTTCGCATGGCATCACACGCATCATTCGGTTGGCTTACTACGAACACCCTTCATACGTACCCTTGCTGCAACGAGCGTTCGAGCTCTGGCGCGAGCTGCAGGCCGGCTTCGGCGAACAGCTCCTGTATGTAACTGGGTCGATAGATGCGGGCCCGCCAGGCAGTGGGGTGTTTGAAGGCTCGCTCGAATCGTGCCGCTTGCACGGGCTGGCCCACGAGGTGCTCAGTGGTGCCCAGCTCTCAGATCGCTTCCCAGCGTATCGTTTGCCGCGGGAGATGGTCGCCCTGTTGCAGCCGGAGGGTGGATTCCTGTTGCCAGAGCGCTGCGTCGTCGGGCATGCCGAGGCCGCGCGTGGCGCGGGTGCGGAGCTCCACACGGGCGAACCCGTCCGCCGCTGGGAAGCGCTGGGTGACAGTGTCCGCGTCTGGACAGACGTCGCGACGTACACCGCGGATCGGCTGGTGTTGACCGCCGGGGCGTGGGCCAGCGAAGTGGTTGGCCCACTTCTGCAGGGTCTAGCCGCGCCCGAGCGCCAGGTTGTCATTTGGCTGAAGATCCATCGACCCGAGCTGTTCAGCATTGACCGATTTCCGGTCTTCAATGTGATGGTTCCCGAGGGCCACTTCTACGGCTTCCCGGAGTTCGGGGTGCCCGGATTCAAGTGCGGCAAGTACCACCACCTGGCCCAGCAGGTGGATCCCAATGCGCTTCAACGCGTAGCGAACGCGGACGACGAGGGGGTGCTGCGGGTGTTTGCCGAGCGCTACTTCCCGGACGCTGCCGGTCAGACCCTGGACATGCAGGTGTGCATGTTCACCAACACTCCGGATGAACACTTCATCGTCGACGTGCATCCCGAGTATCCACGCGTCAGCATCGCGGCCGGCTTCTCGGGGCACGGCTTCAAGTTCTGCAGCATCATCGGCGAAATCATGGCCGACCTGGCCCTGGACGGCCAAACCCGCCACGACATCAGCCTGTTCCGCGTGAGTCGCTTCTACGCTTAGACCCGTCGGAGAACTTTGCCGGCTCGTGCAGACGTGATCGTGCCGTGGTCCACGGCGATCTGGCCACCGACCAGAACATACTCGATGCCCGCTGGAAACTGGTGTGGCCGCCGATACGTTGCCGTCTCTTTGATCGTAGCTGGATTGAACACGACCAGGTCGGCATCAGCACCCGGCTGGATGCGTCCCTTGGTTGGTAGGCCAAGCGTTTCCGCCGGCAGAAAGCTGGCTTTCCGCACCGCGTCCTCGAGACGTAAGACCCTCTCGTCGCGCACGTACTGTCCCAGGATGCGAGGATAGGTGCCGTAGCAACGTGGATGCGGCTGACCTTCACCCAGGACGCCGGTCGGTGCGAGCCCAAGACCATCAGAGCCGACCATGCTGAGCGGGTGGCGCATGACGAATCGCACGTCCTGCTCGTCCATGGCGAAGTGGACCATCGACGCGCCGCCCGAGGACTCGTCAAGCACCGCGAACAGGGCGTCGATCGGGTCGAGCCCACGCTGCTCGGCGATGTCGGCAATGGACTCGCCCTGGAGCGTCTGATCGGTCTCGGCTGGCACCCAGGCCACGAAGGTCTGGTCCCACTCGCGGCCCTGCGCGAGCACATCGCGGCGGACGCGCTCGCGTGTGGCCGGCTGGCGCAGGCGCTCCAGCAGCCGATCCAGACCACCCTCATGTGCCCAGTCGGGCATGATCTGAGTCAGGTTCGCGCTGCCTGCCGTGTACGGATAGACGTCGAACCCGACTGCCTGGCCGCGCTGGGCAGCCCATTCGCTGAGTTGGATTGCCTGGCGAATTCTGCCCCAGTACGGACGGAACGTCGCCTTGTGATGCGAGATCTGGACGCGAGCTCCGGAGCGCTCGCCAATTTCGAGTGCTTCGGCGGTGGCTCTGAGCAGCGAGTGACCTTCCCCGCGCATGTGCGTGGCGTACAGACCGCCGGATTCGGCGACGATACTGGCAAGCTCGGCGAGCTCGTCCGTATCCGCGTACACGCTCGGCGGGGTGACCAGGCCGGACGACATGCCGAAGTAGCCCACCCGCATCGCGGAGCGCACAAGATCGCGCATATGCTCCAGCTCGGCAGCGGTGGGTGGTCGTTGGTCCATGCCCATCGCGCAGATGCGCACGGTAGCGTGGCCCACCAGAAGCACGACGTTGTAGCTCAGCCCGTTTGCTTCGAGGCGGGCGATGTACTCGTCTGGCCTGCGCCAGTCCCAACCGAGCTCGCGGACGTAGCTGCCGAAGAAACCGTGCAGCTGCACGACGGTCTCGGCGCTGGCATCCGTGAGCGGAGCTGGGCTGAAGCCACAGTTGCCGTTGACTTCGGTCGTCACTCCCTGTTGCAGCTTGCTGTCGCCGGTAGGCTGGATCAGTAGGGTCAGGTCCGAATGGGAGTGCATGTCGATGAAGCCGGGGCACACCACGCGACCAGAGGCCTCGATGCGTGTGGCCGCCTCACTCGATGAAAGGTTGCCGACAGCGACAATCCGTCCATCTTCGAGCCCAACATCGGCTCGGTAGCCGGGCGTGCCGGTGCCGTCGACTACCAGTCCACCGGCCAGGACGCATGCGAATGCCATCAGGCGGCGAACCGATTGGCCGGTAGCCCGCGTACGCCTGGCCGACAGCGGAACAGTGCGCCAGCCAGCGGCTGCGCATGTCGATCTCTCTCCGAGAGGCCGAGGCTCATCGTGGTGATGTACAGGTCGGTCAGATCTGGGCCGCCGAAGGCGCAGCACGTGACCATGCTCGGCGGGACGCGCACGACCCGATCGATGCGTCCGTCGGGCGTGTAGCGGCGGATGCTGCCCGTGCCATGCAGGGCCATCCACAAGCCGCCTTCCGCGTCGACGGTCATACCGTCCGGCAAGCCCTCGCCTGGAGCGATCGTGATCAGGCGCTGCCGATTGCTGATGCTGCCGTCCCGAGGGTCGAAGTCGAAGACATCCATGCCCTGGGTCATGGAGTCGATGTAGTACATGCGTCGACCATCCGGACTCCAGCCAAGGCCATTCGACAAGATGACGCCGCCGAGCATCCGGCTGACCTTGAGATCAGGGTCGAGGCGGTACAGCGCCCCGTTCGGCGCATCCCGACTGGGCTCGAACGCCATGGTGCCAGCCCAGAACCGACCCTTCGGATCGCATTTGCCGTCGTTCATGCGGTTGGTAGGCACGTCGGCTTCTACGGCCGCAACCATGTGCACCTGGTCGGAGCCCTCGTCGAGCATGCCGAAACCGTCGCGCAGCGCCAGCACAAGGCCATCGCCGTCCCGGCGCAGCGCCGCCGCTCCGACTGGCTGTCCGACGTCAATGGTGCGGTTCTGACCGGTCGCAGGGTCAAACCGATGCACTGCGTGGCTCATGATGTCGACCCACACCAGGGTGCCGCTGGAGTCATCCCAGACCGGCCCTTCGCCGACCCGCGCGTGGGCGTCGAGAATCAGCTCCACGGCGAGATCCTGAATCGGCGTGTCGCTCATAGGTATGGGTCCAAAGCATGGGTATTCACGTGCTGCATCTCACTTCCGCCACTTGACTGTACCGAGCCGCGAGCACCACCTGCGCCGCGCCACGCTACGCCTGCCGGCTCGACATGAGCTGTGCCTGGAGTTGTGCTCGCAGTGCGAGCTCTGATGCCAGGAACGTGTGCGCCTGAGTCATGGCAGTCTCCGTGCGGTTGCGCACGTCCTCGAGGAGCTGAGGTCCGAACGGCAGCTCGACGGCCTGGCAATCCACGTAGCGCGTCTGCTTGGCGTCGACCACAAACAGGTGATTGCCGCCCGAGCGGCCGGCCAGGTCCGAGTTCTTGCGGATCTCGATGAAGCCGTCCGTGCCAAGAATCGTGAGCCGACCATCGCCCCAGCTGTTCAGGCCATCCGGGGTGAACCAATCTACGCGCGCGTAGCCGGCGCCGCCATCGCCGCGCAGCAGCATGTCGCCGAAGTCTTCCAGCTCTGGGTACTGCGGATGCGCGACGTTGCCCACCTGGGACGCGACTACCTCAGCTGAGGTCGAGCCGGTGAAGAACAGGAACTGGTCGGCCTGATGCGCGCCGATGTCACACAGGATGCCGCCGTAACGATCGTGCTCAAAGAACCAGTCCGGCCGGGTGAGCGCCTGCAGTCGGTGCGGCCCTGTCCCGATGGTCTGGATCGGGCGACCGATCGCGCCAGCTGCGACCAGCTCACCTGCGCGCACGGTGGCTCTGTTCTGGACACGCTCGCTGTAGCAGACGGAGTAGATACGACCCGTCTCACGCTGCACCCGGCGCGCTTCGGCTAGCGCCTGGAGTGAAGTAAAGCCAGGCTTGTCGCTCAGAAAGTCTTTGCCGTGGCGCATCGCCGCCACTCCCACGCCCGCACGCTCCGACGAGATGGCCGCGCTGGCAATCAGTGAGATGGTCTCGTCCTCGAGCACCTCGTCCGCGCTGGGAGCCACTCGGGCCTGCGGATAACGGCTCGCGAAGTCCGCCGCCAGGGCCGGCTCGGCGGCGAAGCAAGCCACGAGCTCGGCGCCGGCCTCGATGAGGAAGTCGGTGATGGCGAGGATGTGGTTGTGGTTCAGGCCAATGATGCCAAAGCGAACCGGCGCGTTATGCATTGGTCGATCGGTTGCCCTCGCTTGGTGCGTGGTCGAGCGCACGCGTGCCGACCCTACCCGACGGCTGCTTTGAGCTGATCGATGTGGTCGGTGCGCTCCCACGGCACATCCAGGTCCGTCCGACCGAAGTGGCCATAGGCGGCAGTCTGCTCGAAGATTGGACGCCGCAGGTCGAGTGCCTTGATGATGCCAGCCGGGCGCAGATCGAATGTTTCGGCGATGGCGCGCTCAATGCGTTCCGCGGCCACGGTCTCAGTGCCAAACGTCTCGACGGTCACGCTGACCGGCCGCGCTACGCCGATGGCGTAGGCCAGGTTCAGCTCACACCGTTTGGCTAGTCCGGCCGCTACCACATTCTTGGCCGCCCAGCGGGCCGCATACGCTGCGGAGCGATCGACCTTGGTCGGGTCTTTGCCCGAGAAGGCGCCGCCGCCATGCCGCGCCATGCCGCCGTATGTGTCGACGATGATCTTGCGGCCGGTCAGTCCCGAGTCGCCAAACGGCCCACCAATCACGAACCGGCCCGTGGGGTTGATGAAGTACTTGGTCTCCTCGTCCAGCAAATGCGCGTCGATGACCGGCTCGATGACGTGCTGTTTGACGAGGGTGGCGATCTGCTCCTGGTCGACTTCTGGCGCATGCTGAGTGGAGATCACGACGGCGTCGACGCGAGCCGGGACGCCAAAGTGGTACTCAACGGTGACCTGACTCTTGCCATCCGGCCGCAGCCATGGCAGCGTACCGTTCTTGCGCACTTTTGCCAGCCGACGGGTCAGGCGATGCGCCAGAGCGATTGGCAGGGGCATCAACTCCGGCGATTCGTCGCAAGCATAGCCGAACATCATTCCCTGGTCGCCGGCGCCGGTGTCCAGGTCGTCCGCCATATCGCCCTGCTTTGATTCCAACCCGTGGTCCACGCCCATCGCGATGTCGCCGGACTGCCTGGACAGGACGGACATGATCTGGGCGTTGCTGAGGTCGAACCCACTGTCGGGGGCCGTGTAGCCTATACGCCCGATCACCCTGCGGACGATTTCATCGACCACGTCGTCTGGCACGGCTGGAGTGACTTCGCCGAACACCGCGACCCAATTGCGCGTCGCGTCACTCTTAATGCCAGTCTCGCACGCCACGCGTGCCGTCGGCGTCTTAGACAGTGCCCAGTCCAGAATCGCATCCGAAATCTGGTCGCACATCTTGTCGGGGTGGCCTTCGGTGACGCTCTCGCTGCTGAACAGCAGGTGGGCATGCGTTTGGAACGTGTTGCTCAAGGTTGGTTCCTCCGTAGACCGCGTCGGTCGGCTGTTGTGAGAAGTACCGAGGGCGTATGAGATTGTCACTAACCCGAAGGTGTGCCGAGTTTCGCGGCCGCGGCAGCGTCGACCATCCAGATAACCTCACCCAGAGACGGGCGAACTACCTGGGCCGGGAGCGCGTCTGGTACATACGCCCCTTCCAGGACCCGAACCAGCATCTCGGCTTTTGCCGCACCCGCGACGAGAAAGACGTCCTCTCTGGCCAGGTTGAGCACGACTGGCGTCAGCGTGATCCGCCACATGCTTACTTCGGCCACGTATTCGGCCATGACGTGTCGCTGCTGCTCGCGCACGGCCGACAGACCCGGAAACAGAGATGCGGTGTGGCCGTTGTCACCCATGCCCAGGAGAATCACGTCAACCCGTGGCGGCTCGTCGCCGAAGAAGTCGCGTAGCTGGCGGTCGTAATCGGCGGCGGCTTCCTCGGGTGGCAGTTCGCCTCGCACCCGATGGATCTGGTCGCGCGGGATGGGCGCCTTGCTCAGAAGTGTTTCGTCGGCCATGCGAAAATTGCTGCGCTCGTCCTCGGGCGGGACGCACCGTTCGTCGCCGAAGAACACGTGCACCCGGGCCCAGTCGATCTGGCCTACCAGGGGCGGACTCGAGAGCCGCGTGTGCAGGTCGCGCGGGGTCGAGCCTCCAGACAGGGCGATGGAAAAGCGGCCCCGCTCGGCTATCGCCAGGTGCGCGCGCTCTACGACGTGGCGGGCCGCTGCATCAGCAAGCGCCTGCGGATCAGGCAAGACGCGGATAGTGGTCATCCAGATACTGACTGTAGCTGCCTTGGCCTCAGGCTCGCTGCCGTATGCCGACAGGTTCGCGGATGCACAATGGAGCTCTTCCGCTCTGGGAACGAGCAATGCAGGAGATTGGCGCTTGATCCACCGCCCGCATGTGGTCATTAACGTGGCCTCGACCCTCGACGGCAAGATCGATACGATCGAGCGTCGGGGATCGGCAATCTCGTCGGAGCGCGACCGCCACCGGGTCGATGTCCTGCGCGCGTCAGTAGACGCCGTCATGGTCGGCGGCCGAACGCTGCTGGACGAGGACCCGCGGCTGCTGGTCCGTTCGGCCGCACTGCGTGCCGAGCGTGTGGCCCGCGGCGCCTCCGAGCATCCCGCCAAAGTGGGCGTCGTTTCTCGGCCCACACTGGCAGTAGACTCGCGCTTTCTCACAGCCGGGCCAGCGCGAATCATCCTGTTTACCGTTTCTGGGCTGGCTGAGCCTGAGGTAACTCGTCTGCGAGAACGTGAGGTCGAGGTATATGCGCTGGGCGAGAAGCGCGTCGATCTGGCGGCTGCCCTCACCAAGCTGGCCGATCTCGGGATCCAGAGCGTGCTCGTGGAAGGCGGCGGCTCGCTCAACTTCGAGCTGCTGCGCCTGGACCTGGTCGACGAAGTACAGGTATTCGTCGCCCCGCTCATCTTCGGCGGCTCGACCGCGCCAACTCTGGCCGATGGCTCAGGTCTCGTACGCGACCTTGCGCTTCCGCTCCGCCGCGCGGACGTCGAAACCTGGGAAGATGGCGGCGTGGTGCTGCGGTATACGCTGAGCTAAACCCGGCGGTGGAACCAGAACCACTCGAACAGCAGCAGGGGCAGCAAGATGGCTGCCAGGAAGGCCCATACCTCTTTCCGCAGAATCGTCAAACCTGCATCGAACGCGGCTGGATTGGACAGGCCGCTCAATCGCGGGCGGATGTCACTGGCAGCCGGATTGGCCAGGTTGGCGGCGAAGAGATCATCGTCGATCGTTTGCTGTCCACCCTGGACGATCTGCTGCACGCGGTACAGGCCAGGCACATCCGTCGTGGAGTAGGACAGTGGACCCTGTCCAGCGCGGAACTCGGTGACCTTCTGGTCAGGGGCAGCCACACGCACTCGCTCGACCTGGGGCAGGGGCGCCAGCAACTCCGGCGCCCCGGTCTGAATATCGGCTGACTGCACCACTCCTGGCGGCGACAGATAGTTGACCAGGTTGGCGGTCAGGATTGGAAATGCCGACATGAGTGGCAGGTTCGATTGCTGAAGGTCAAACGGCAGGATGACCACTCGCCGGTCACCGTCCTGGCCAGCCGCCATGAGCGGAACGCCGTCGGTGGTGCTGATCAACGGCTTGGCCCAGCGCGGCATGTCGAGTCGGGAGGCCCGATTGATATTCATGTCGCGGATGTCGACAAATGCCAGGATAGGATCTTCGTGATCCCAGGTCACCACGCGCGGGCGATTGATGGAGCCGGTCATGCGGTACGGACCTCGCTCGGGTGGGTTGACCACCAATAGATTCCCGCGCGGCAACAGCGGCGGCAGGTAGTTGTCGAACACGATGATGTCGAAGCGATCCGCTTCGACGGCCAGGTAGCGCTGAGCAGCGATACGATACAGATCCACATTCGGCAGCAGCGTGAGCACTTTCTCCAGGAACTGGTTTCCGGCGCTGACCAGCAGCACCTGGGCCGGTTTGTGCTGGACGAGCACCACGTAGGCCGTGTCGTCGAGGGTCAGCCCGTTGTCGCCGCTGTTCTTCGCGACCGTGACACTGGCCCACTGTGCCCCTGCGGGTAGCTGATCGAAGATTTGTTCACTCTCAGCATTCGCAGCCAGCTGGACGGCGCGACTGTCTACGGCTTGCCCGTCGACCGACAGCGTGATCTCTGCCTGCGCCGCGCTGTCGGCGAAATTGTTTATGCGTGCAAATAACTGTTGACGTCGATTGTCTTGCGGGTCCGGCCGTGCCGCGATGGTTGTCACCGCCAGGTTGCCGGTATTCGGCTGGCCCACTGGAACGACGCTCACTGCGCCCAGGTCCTCTGGCAAATCTGCCGGGAGGGTAAAGGCGCCGTCGGTGAACAGGTAGATCCGGCGGGCATCAGGATCGCCCACGAGCGAGCGCGCCAGCAACAGCGCCTCGCGCATGTCGGCCGCCGCACCGGATGGCTTGGCATCCGCCAGCGCGCGGTCCACCTCGCGGCGATCGGTCGTCGCCGCGACCAGCACCTGCGGGTGGGTGGCGACAAGGATAGCGGTCGCGACAGAATTTTCGGGCAGGCCGGCCAGCGTGCCGCGGGCTGCTTCGACGGCTTTTGCAAAGCGGGATGGTTGAATATCCTGCGCCTGCATACTTGCCGAGCCGTCGACGAGCAGAACTGCCTGTACTGGTTTCTGCCCGATTTGCTCGGAGAACGGCCGGGCAACGGCAAATGTGATCAGCGCCAGCGCCAGCAATTGCATCAGCAGCAACAGACTTGTCTTGAGCCGCTGCAAGGGCTCATGCGCGGCGAGGTCGCGGATCAGATCGTTCCACAGAAATGTGGACGAGATTTCTTCGTCATGGCGCCGCACTTTCAGCAGGTAGAAGATGACGACGACCGGCAGCGTCACACCTAACCCGAGGGCCAGCGGGGCAAGCAAGTTCACTGGACGATGCCTCGTCTTCGCAGGATGTCGAAGACGAGTGTTTCGACAGGTGTGGCGGTGTCGATCGGGACGTACCCCATGCCGCGTCGGGCACAAAACGACTCGACGGTGCGCTTCCAGTCGTCCAGGCGTTGGCCATACAACCGGATGGCGTCGTTGTTCAGGGTCACAGAGACGGCAGCCCCGCTTTCACGATCGATCAATCGCACATCGCCACCCAGGGTTGGGCGTAGCTCCTGAGGCGAAAGCATGTGCAGCACGACCACTTCGGCCGGGCGGCTGGCCAGGCGAGCCAGGGCCCTGTCCCAGCTTGGCGACAGCAGGTCAGACAAGAGCACAACCAGTCCGCCAGTGCGGCTCGTGAAGCTGGCTAGAGATTGCTCGAGATCGGGGTGCCTGGTCTTGCTTGTCAGAACAGGCGTATTCGCCTGCGCTGGCCGAAAGTCTTCCATGAAACGCAGCATTGGGCCCGCCCGACCCCGGCCCCACGCTGGACCGTACGAGGTGGCGGATGCGCTCAACGGCCACACGAATAAGCGGTTCGACGCGTTGAGAGCGATGTAGCCAAGAGCTGCGGCGAGCCGTCGCGCGTACAGCAGCTTGGCAGGCTCGCCCCAATCCATACTCCGGCTGGCGTCCACCACCAGGTGAACGTTCAACACCTCTTCTTCCTCGTACAGCCGAACAAACAATGTGTCCGTGCGGCTATAGATGTTCCAGTCGACTCGGGCGGGATCGTCACCCTCGACGTAGTGTCGGTAGTCGGCGAATTCCAGGCTCGAACCTTTTCTGAGCGATCGCCGATCCCCCTGACCCTGACCCACCAGCCGCTTGCGGCTGACCAGATTCAGCCGTTCCAGCTTGCGAGCCAAAGGGCCGTTCAACAAGGTCTGGGAGTTACTCACGCGGTCGACCCCCCTTCCTCTGGCGCGTCCGAGCGGAGATTGTCGGAACCAAGTCGGGGACGCGCGCCGGCCACTTGATCAGGTGTTTGGCCGCGCGCTGCGCCGCTCCATCCGGCGCCGAAGGCAAGGGCACGAGGGTCTCGAATTCTGGACTGCCGAGACTCTTGCTTGGGCAGCGTCACATCACCAACTCACGGCAGCAGCGAGTCTGCGACGCTCTGGCCCTGCGACCCCATCGAGGCGTACGCGCTCCGCAATGAGAGGTCCGATGGGCGGCCCCCGCATGTTGGCTGCCCCAACTTCCCCCCTTGGGCGCGGAGCCTACGCGAGTCCGTCGCTTTATTCCTCGGGGGTGGTGGCCACGACATCTTGGATCAGTTTGTCGGTGGTGATGCCCTCGGCGTCGGCTTCGAAGCCGAGGATGACCCGATGCCGCAGGGCGGGGAGCGATACGGACCGAATGTCTTCGAAGGCAACGTTGAACCGTCCTTCGAGCAGGCCGCGGACCTTGGCGCCGAGCACGAGCGCCTGCAGCCCCCGCGGACTGGACCCGTAGCGTCCGAACCGCTTGATCTCCGCGGGTGAGTCTGGCGTTTCGGGATTCGTACGCCGCACGATGCGAACGGCGTATCGTAGGACCGGCTCGGCGACGGGAACCTCGCGCGCGAACCGCATCAGCTCCAAAAGCGCACCGCCGCTCGCGACGCGTGAGGCGTGGGGCATGCCGACACCAGTTGTGAGCTGGGCAATGCGGAGCAGGTCATCTTCACTTGGATACGGCACCTTCAGCTTGAACAAGAACCGGTCGAGCTGTGCCTCAGGCAGGGGATAGGTGCCTTCCATCTCGATGGGGTTCTGGGTAGCCAGCACGAAAAATGGTTCTGGCAACAGGTGCGTCGTGCGGCCGGCGGTAACGTGGCGCTCTTGCATCGCTTCGAGCAGTGCTGACTGGGTCTTGGGCGTGGCGCGGTTGACCTCATCGGCGAGCACCAGGTTGGCGAACAACGGCCCGGGCTGGAATTCGAGCGTACGCGCACCGTCCCCGGCATCGCGCAGAATGCTCGTGCCCGTAATGTCAGCCGGCATCAGGTCAGGCGTGAACTGCACTCTGCTGAACGTCAACTCGAGCGCTTCACCTATGGTGCGCACGAGGAGGGTCTTGCCCAAACCCGGGACGCCCTCCAGAAGAGCGTGGCCCCCCGCCAGAAGACAGGTCAAGACCCCACGCACGACGTCGGGCTGACCAAGGATGACCTGCCCGACTTCAGCTTCTATGGCGCGGGCAGTCTCGATGAACCGGTACGGCGTTGTCCCAGCCACCGACGCCGGGGGCGGACTCACAGGAGCAACGTTGGCTGGCAGAACGCTCACGGTGACTTCTTGTCGAGAGAGCTGAAGTAGTCCTTGACCAGGTCCCGAAGACCCAATGGGATGGTGCTTGAATCGTTGCCCTGCGTTGGCTTGCTCGAGAACGCCGGTTGGACTGCTTCCTGAGCCGCCTGGGCGTTGCCATTGCCAGCGTCACCGAGGTATGGGTTGGAGCTGCTCTGGTCAGGCGCGAAGGGGCTATTGCTTGGCACCTGCTGGGGAGAGGTGATGGTGTCTAGCGGACTTCCAGACGCGGCCGCTTTGGTCTGGTCCTGGCCACCCGACGAGTATCCACCACCTTGCCCATCAGTGCCACCGTTGCCCTGGCCACTGCCCGGGGAGCCAGCACCACTCGAATCGCTGGCGTCGCCACCCTGGCTCTGACCGCCTCCACTACTTGCCTGCGACTGATCGCCGCTCTGAGCGCTGCTCGATCCCTGGCTGCTCTGGCCGCTGGCAGGGGATTGGCCGCTGGAGCTGCTCCCAGCACGGCTCTGGGTGCGGCCGAGCGCACGTTCGAGGGCATTGCGGCTGCTTTCCAGCTGGCTCGCTGTGCGCTGGCGCTCACCGGCCGCGGCGGCATCATTGCCGAGCTGTTTCAGGGCATCGCTCGCGGCGGCAGCGTTTCCGGCTTGGGTGTTTGCGGAACTTTGTTGTGGCTGGCCGCTCTGGCCTGTTTGGCTCTGATCGCCATCGGCTGCAGCACTGGCCATGGCGCCGGCGGCGGCGTTCTGGAG
>JBPCIO010000186.1:0-7612 GCA_051006215.1 Chloroflexota bacterium | reverse complement strand
AGAGTAGGAATGCAGCCATCGATCCCGCCACGAGCCCAAGCAGGACACCTCTCGCCCGCCACTGCGCAGCTCCGTGCGACATTCACCGGATCATAGAAACAATCGCACACTGTGGAGCCGCCAGTGGCTGGGTCACGACTCCAGCAGCCTTCGCACATCCTGAAAAGTCGATGGGCAGCCAGGGACGTAGGGGCGCGCGCCCGTGCAAGCTAGAGCGCGCTAGCATATCGGCATAGTTCTGGACCCTGGACGGCCTTGATCGATGAATCTCGACTCGGAACATAGTGCGCCCGACGGCGCAGCGGCGGGCGGGCAGCGCAGTTGGCTCGACGGGCGGATCGGACGCCGTGACCTACTGCGCCGAATGGGGGGCCTCGGGCTCGGTCTGCCGCTGGTCTCGGGCCTGTTGGCCGCCTGCAGCCCCAGCACGGCGGTAGCGCCTACTTCACCTGCGACCAGTGGGGCGGCCCCAACCGCGGCTGCGGCAGCGTCGGCCGCCCCGACCAAGCCAGCGGCTTCACCCGCTGCGGCCCCGTCAGCGGCCGCCGCTAGCTCACCGGCCACCGGCGCCTCACCCGTCGCGAGCGCCTCACCCGCCGCGGTCGCGTCGCCTGTGGCAGTCGCGTCACCCGTGGCCGCCGCGACCGTGTCATCGAAGCCCAAAGCCATCGTCGGCATCACTCAGGAACCCACGTCCATGGATCCGACCGCGGATGCCACCGCGTCGATCGCCACGACCCTGCGCGACAACTTGTACGAAGGTCTGGTCCGCCTCGACGGTTCGGGCAAGCTCGTCGGCTCGCTGGCAAAGTCGTGGGACGTCAGTACCGACGGAACCGTCGTCACCTTCCACCTGGTGAGCGGCGCCAAGTGGCACGATGGCACGCCATTCACTGCCCAGGACGTCAAGTTTGCCTGGGACCGCGCGGCCGACGCCAATACCCAGCCGCCGAACCCGCACCGCGACTACTGGGCGCCCGTCAAGTCGATCGACGTGCCCGACGACTCGACGGTCAAGGTGACGCTGAACACGTATAGCGACAACTGGCTGTTCCATATGGCGGCGGGCTCGGCGTGCATCGTCTCGAGTGCGTCGGCGGCGACCAACACCACAAACCCCGTCGGCACCGGGCCCTTCAAGTTTGGCAGCTGGAATCGCGGCTCGAGTCTGGCGTTGACCCGCAACGACAACTACTGGGGCAACAAAGCCAAGCTCACGGACGTCGAGTTCCGCTTCATCAGCGACGGCAACGCTATGAACAATGCCCTCAAAGCAGGCGATATCGATGCGATCGGGCAGGTCGGTGCGCTCGACCAGGTCGCGCAATTTCAGCAGGACCCGAACTTCAGCGTGGTGAAAGGCGCCGCGTCTGGCAAAGTGCAGGTGTCAGTCAACGAAGCCAGCGGTCCGCTGGCAGACAAGCGCGTGCGCCAGGCACTGTATGCAGCCATCGACCGCAAGGCCTGGATCGACGGCTTCTTCGCCGGTCTGGCCGTGCCGATTGGCACCCACGCGTCCCCGAATGACGGCGAGCCGTACTACGCCGACATGCTGAGCGTGAACCCGTTTGATCCGAACAAGGCCAAGCAACTGCTGGCCGCTGCAGGGCAAACCAACCTCAAGCTACGGCTAGCCCAGATCAGCGCCTTCCCGTATGCGGTCGCGCTCACCGACATCCTGGGCAGTCAGCTGCAGGCGGTTGGCGTCACGCTCGACGTCCAACCCATGGAGTTCCCGCGGTGGCTGCAGCAGGTGTTCCTGAATGCGCAGGATTATGACCTGACGATCATCAACCACGTAGAAGAGCGGGACATCGGTAACTACGCCAATCCTAACTACTACTGGCATTATGACAACGCCGATGTCGCGAATTGGCTGAAGCAAGCCGACGCGGAGCCCGACCAGACAAAGCGGAACGGTCTCTACAAGCAGGTCCAACAGCAGCTTGCGGACGACGCCGCGAACCTGTGGGTGGCCGCGCCGAACAATCTGGGCATACTCAGAAAAGGGCTCCAGGGTTATCAAGTCCAGGGCATCTCACCCTCGCTGTTCCTGGGGGACGCGTACTTCGCCTGACGTGGGCCTCGTCACCCTGAGGCATCTGAAACCGCCCGCTTCGCTGCGCCCGCTCGCGGCCATCGACGTTGTTGTGGCTCGGGGAGGTACCACGGCGGCGAGCCGCGCAGTGGCGTGCGACGCTCCGCGGAGCGGTATCTTTTCGACTGAACGCGGCTCGTGCTCCTCCACGTCCTGAACCGGATAGCCTGGTTGCTGGTCAGCCTGATACTCGCCTCGATCCTGGTATTCGTAGTAGTCAACGTGCTGCCGGGTGATGTGGCGGCGGTCATCCTGGGGACGAGCGCCACGCCACAATCGCTGGAGACGCTCAGGCATCAGCTCGGCCTGGACCAGCCTGGCTGGCTGCGCTACCTGCAATGGATCGGTGGCATGCTGCGCAGCGACTTTGGCACATCCCTGTTGTCACATTCCGACGTCGGGTCGCTGATCATCCAGAAGCTAGCGGTCAGCGGGCCTCTGGCTCTGGCGTCTGCGGTCATCTCAGTCGCCGTCGCATTGCCGCTCGGGGTGCTGGCCGGCGTGCACTATCGGCGCCTGTCGGGCGCAGTGATCTCCGCATTCAGCTTGCTGGGCATCGCTGTGCCAGCCTTCTGGGCCGGGCTGCTCCTGGCGACGGTGTTCGCGATTCAGCTGCGCCTATTCCCAGCCGGCGGCTTCGTGGAATGGTCGGTTAGCCCGCTCGGGGCAATACGCTCCCTGGTCCTACCGGCCTCTTCGCTCGGCCTGGTTCAGGCGGCGGTGCTCACCCGCTACGTACGTTCGGCCATTATCGATGTGCAGCGCGAGGACTTCATCCGCACCGCGCGCGCAAAGGGCCTCACCCGCTGGCAGGCGCTGCAGCGCCACGGCTTCCGCTATGCCGCCATTCCCGTCGTCACCATCCTCGGCATCCAACTGACCGGCTTGCTGGTGGGCGCTATCGTGATCGAAAACGTGTTCGTGTTGCCGGGCCTCGGGCGCCTGCTGTTCCAGTCGGTCGGCAACCGCGACCTGATCGTGGTCCAGGACCTGGTGATGCTGCTGACCGCGGTCGTGCTGGTGGTCAACTTTTTCATCGATCTCAGCTACCGCTTGCTGGATCCTCGGATTCGGAGCACTGCGTGAGACGCCGCCTGCCGCCCACTCTGATGGCCGGCGGGCTGCTGGTGGGACTGGTCATCGTGACCGCCCTGGTTTCAATCGTCTGGACTCCGGTCGATCCCACCCACGTCGAAGTCGGCGACCGGTT
Source organism: Chloroflexota bacterium (assembly GCA_051006215.1). GTDB lineage: Bacteria > Chloroflexota > UBA6077 > UBA6077 > CF-72 > CF-72. The sequence continues at coordinate 4,304 of JBPCIO010000186.1, read as the reverse complement.
GAAGGGACCAAACGCCGCGTACCTGCTCGGAACAGACCAGGTGGGCCGCGACGAGTTGAGCCGACTCATGGCCGGAGCCACCAATACCCTGGTCATCGGCATCGTGACGGTGCTCATTGCCCTCGGTGTGGGCGTGCCCGTGGGTGGCCTGGCGGCGCTCTATCGCGGCCGGCTCGAGGACGCGACGATGCGCCTGAGCGACGTGCTGCTCGCGTTCCCCGCCATCTTGCTCGCCATCCTGTTCGCGGCCGTGTTCCAGCCGAGCAGGTTCACCGCCATGGCGGCCATCGGCATCGCGCTGGTACCCGTGTTCGCGCGTGTCGTGCGCGGCGCTGGCCTACAGGTCATGCAGCAGGAGTACGTAACCATTGTCCGCACCTACGGCGGCAGCAATGCGTGGATCTTCGCACGTCACTTGCTTCCAAACGTGAGCTCGGTGCTGATCGTGCAGGCAACTGTTGCTTTCGCCGTGGCCATCCTGGCTGAGGCAGCGCTGAGCTATCTGGGCCTGGGCACGCCGCCGCCAACTCCGTCGTGGGGTCGCATGCTGAGCGAGTCGCAGACGTTTTTGAATCAGGCCCCGTTACTGGCGGTGTGGCCGGGCGTAGCCATCGCACTCTCAGTCCTGGGCTTCAATCTGCTCGGCGACGGCCTGCGCGACCTGCTCGATCCCAAACGATGACGCTGGTGGTGGAGGATCTCACCGTCCGTGTCGGTGCAGTCGAAGCCGTCCACGGACTCAGCTTTGCTCTTGAAGCTGGGCAGCGCACAGGTCTGATCGGGGAATCCGGATCCGGCAAGACGTTGACCGCGCTGGCAATCATGGGGCTGTTGCCGGATGGCCTGTCGGCCTCCGGTCGCGTGTTCTTGAAAGGTGAGAACCGAGATCTGCTAGCGATGTCCGAACGCGAGCTGTGTCAGATCCGCGGCGACCGGCTGGCGATGATCTTCCAGGAGCCACTGACAGCGTTGAACCCGGTCATGAAGATCGGCGAACAGGTGGCCGAGCCACTCCGATTGCATCGCCATATGCGCGCTAGCGAAGCGCGAGCAGCTGCTCAACACGCGCTAGAGCGCGCCAAACTGCCCGAGGCCGCCGCAAAGATGCATGCGTACCCACATCAACTCTCGGGCGGACAGCGACAGCGAGCGATGATTGCCATGGCCACGGCGTGTTCGCCAGAGTTTCTCATCGCCGACGAGCCGACGACAGCGCTCGACGTTACGGTGCAGGCGCAGATCCTCGATCTGCTGGTTGGTCTGGTCGAGGAGGGCGGCTCGAGCCTGCTACTCATCACGCACGACTTGCCAGTCGTAGCCAACGTCTGCCAGCAGGTAGTGGTGCTCTACGGGGGACGCATCGTCGAACAAGGCCCAATCGACGACGTCTTCTCCGAACCCCGTCATCCGTACACGCGAGCGCTGCTTGACGCGATCCCCCCGCTTGACGAGGACGTGCCGAGTCGAAAGCTGCGAGCTATCCCAGGCTCCGTGCCTGGCCTGGGCGAATTTCCTCCGGGCTGTCCGTTTCGGAATCGCTGTCCCCGAGCCGACGAAACATGCGCACATATGCCCCCGCTTGTGGGCGACATGCCGGACGGTCACAGCGCTGCCTGCTGGCACCCGCTCACATGACCCGAGAAATCCTTTTTCGCGCGGAGCACCTCACGCGACGTTTTCAGCTACCCCGCACGCGGTTGTTCGAACCACGGCGCGTGCTGACCGCCGTCGACGACGTCAGCTTCGAGCTCGCTCGCGAAGAGATCCTCGGCCTGGTCGGCGAGTCCGGCTCTGGCAAGACGACGCTGATGAAGTTGTTGCTTGGCCTCGAGCAGCCAGACGAAGGGCGAGTCAGCTACACCGGAGCTTCGCAGAAGCGCGAGGTGCAGGTCATCTTCCAGGACCCATCGAGTGCGCTCGACCCACGCATGCGGGTCGACCAGATCATCCTCGAGCCACTTCGGGTACTACGAATAGAGGGTGATCATTACGCCCGCCTGCGAGAACTCCTCGAGGCGGTCGGCCTGCCACTCGCCTCGGCGCGGCGCTACCCGCATGAATTCTCAGGCGGGCAGCGGCAGCGGATCGCTATTGCACGCGCGCTCGCGCCGCGTCCGCGCGTACTGATCGGCGACGAACCGGTTAGCGCATTGGATGTCTCGGTGCGGGCGCAGATCCTCAATCTTCTGGAGGACCTGCGGGTGGGCTTCCACCTCACGCTCGTCCTCGTGTCGCACGACCTGTCGATCGTGCGGCACATGACTGATCGGGTGCTCATCATGCAACACGGCAAGGTAGTCGAGGAAGGTCCGACGCGGGAGGTGTTCAGGGCGCCCCGGCACCCCTATACGCGGCTGCTTCTGGACTCGATTCCGCGTTTGCGCCCGTACGCGGCGCGCCGCTAGTCGCCCACTGCCTACCTCTCGGCGGCCTGAGGCGGCGTTCGGGCATTCGGCGCCAGCTTACGGCAGCAGGCGCAGGAGGTCGGCCGTCAGCGCGCCCAAGGCCTCGCGGGTCTGCGGCAGCAAGGCGAACAGTATCAGGAGCAGCAGCATGGCAGCCGTGCTGAGCGCTCGTGCCGAGAAGCCCGCGCGGCGCTCGGCCGGGTTATTGGCGGACAACAGGGGCCCGCCACCGACCAGCGTGGCCGTCTTGTCCACCCCGACAACCCAGGCTGGGAAGCGACCGTCGACGCGGTACACCCCGAGGATGGCCGGCCACTTCAGGTGCACGGTACCGTCCGACCAGTAGCCCAGGATGAGGCAGCGTGTTCCGGGCTCGGCGCGCCATACGACGACGCGTTGACCCCACATGGTGTTGATCACCGTCCGACCTTCCACATACGCCACGAACGTGCCCGCGACTTCAGGTCCGCGGGCATCGAGATGGGCGTGATCCGCGCGGGTGTAGGCGTCGCGCGGATTACTCAGGTTCGGGTCATACTGGTACACCAGCGCGTCTGGGGGAGGGGCTCCGCGCGGCGGCTCGGCGTCGGCTGGGGTGCCGGTAGCGCGCGACATGGCTCGGACCCGAGTCTACTCCAGCGCTGACTCCCAACCGTAAATTGGTCCAAGCGCACGCATCACCTGCGCACACAGCACCGTGTTCGGGCCGGCCAGCGGCTGGTCGACGTTCTTGCGGTACAGGTCGGTCTTGACCAGCCTGGGCCCGCCGTTGACCTGCGTCTCGGATCATCGACCTGGAAAAAGCCAACGTGCCCAGATGAACGGGTACGCCTTGCGGTCGGGGTCGCTTTCATTGGCGAAGTGCCAGCCGAAGAAATAGCCGCCCGGTACATCCTTGAAGAAGCCGGGGTACTTCGCGGCCAGGTCGAGGGTGGCGCTCGAGCCGTCACGGGTGGTGTCGTAGGCCTGGGTGCCCTGGCGGTTGCCGACCTGGTCTGCCGCCGGCTCCAATCGCACCACCGCAAATGGGCCGCGGCCCCACATACCTAGTTGTCGGCTGTGTTTGGTTCCAAGGATGGACGGGTTGGAGCGACGGTTGGTTTGACCTTCGGCCGCCTGGTTGGGCTCGGAATCGGCTTGGGGGTGCTGGTCGCTGCCAGTGTGGGCGGCGGTGGCGTCTGAGTCGGCACGGGCGTGCGAGCGGTGGGATAGCGTGTCGGGGTCGGGATGCGTGTCGCGGTCGCGGCGGGAGCCCGGGTGGGGGTCACAGGCACCGCCGGGGTCGGCGTCGCCGCGCGAGCGGGGAGTGGCGTCAACGTAGGCGCTGGGGCTGGGGTGGCCATAGCAGCGGTGGCGGGGATCAGGGTCGCAACGGGCGTCTGGGTCGGGCTCGGTACTGGAACGCGGCTGGGCTCGGCCGTCGGTGCGTTTACTGACAATGAGGTCGGCGTGGCGATTCGCGGCGCGGGGGCGGGCGCGACTGGTGTCGGAGTCGACACGCTGGGCGGCGGGACGCGTGTCGGCTCGGGTGTATCGGCGGCCCCACCGCTCCGGCTCCGGGTTCGCGTGGAGGTGGCGGGGACGGTCGTCGGCAGGATCGTCAGCGCAGGCAGGTGGGCATCGTTGCCGCCACTTCGTACCTCAATCTGCGGCGCGCCAGGACTCGCCACAGGCAGCGCGCTCGGCCCGAGAGTGCCGACGGGCTGCACGTCTTCCGCGGTCCGCGGCCTGACCGGAGCGCCGCTGCCTGGAGTCGCAAACAACTGCTTCGGCTGAGAGCGGGGTGGAAGCGTGCCTTCGCCCGCAGTCTCGGGCTCAGGCTGGTCATCATCCAGCGCAAGCACCAGCGGTGCAGCCGTCCAATTCGACGAGGTCGGCATGGGCAGGCCAGGCGAACCC
>JBPCIO010000185.1:0-20372 GCA_051006215.1 Chloroflexota bacterium | reverse complement strand
AGGCCGCTGACCGCCGCCGCCGTGAGCACCCTACTCGCGAGGCAGCAGACTGCACTGACAACAGCGACCAAGAGGCAGCACATCGCTGCATAGATGAGGGCTTCGCTGCCAGCGCACAATCATCCCTACCTCGTGCACAAGGTGCGTCGCGGTGTCAGCAAAGCCCGGGTGGGGCTGCCGAATTCGCGTGAGGTGGGGCTGCTAGATTCAGGCTGAGCAGCGGCGCACCTGGTGCACGATGCTGCGCATATCGGGGCGGCCGGGCCTGGCCTTACCAGTCACACTCGACGCAGCCCCGATCGCGTCCCTGCGCTGGCCGAACGGCTTCAGCGTGGAGGCGGTGCGCGGCTTCCTGCCAGCGGTTGCTGACCATCGAGCCCGCGTCTTGCTGACCATCGCCGGCTCGGTCGAGGTCCGCTGGGAGGACGGCAGCGTCAGATTGAGCACGGGTGACACGCTGACGATTCCGCGCAACCTGGAGTGCGGCGTGGAAACGCTGGGGGATCACGGGCTGGCCCTGCTCGTCACTGGCGATGAGGAGCATCCGGGTTGGGCGCCCTGGAAGCATCGGACTGCGACGTCAAGGGTACCGGCTGCGCAGCCGAAGCTCGCCAATCCGGTGCGGCACTACATCGTGACGGTGTTTGCCTATGGCTGTAACTTCACCAACGGACGCAGCCCGCCAACTGCAGGGGTCTGGCCAGCGCGCTCAATTGATGCCTGGGAGCGCGTCGCGCGCCAGGGCACGAAAACCCTCGCGCGCGATGTCGACCGTCAGATCGGACCGCCCGAGAGCGCGCCATCCAGGCGGCCACTTCTCCACCTGAGGCAGCGCCAACGTGCACGTCAGCAGATCCCAGAATGGCAGATGGTCGACACGGTGGCCTGCCACGGTCTCGTAATGCCGCAGGAATGCGTTCGCGGCCTGCTGCCCGAACAGGAGCGTCAGATCCCCGCGGCAGGTGGCGACGTCGCTGCCTGGGTCGCCAATGTGCGCGTCGTCCCAGTCCACAACGCCGACCAGACGGCCACGCTGCCAGAGCAAGTTGCCCGGCCAATAGTCGCCGTGTACGAGCGTCCTGGCCGTGGGAGCCACTGAAGCGGTCGCCCACTCGGCCAGCACTGCCTGGCGCAAGCGGGGCTCGAGTGGATCGTCTGCTGGCTCGTGCCCGAGTCTGTTGGAAACCAGCTCGGCCTGGTCGGGCAGAAAATCGAGGCTATCGATCGGCATGCGGTGCAGTTGGACCAATGTGGTCGCGATCTGGCGCACGTAATCGTCGATGTCCGATGTGCGCAATGCTGGGCGGCCAGGCAGGCGAGTCATAACAATCGCCGGCGCGCCGAATGGGCCGCCTAGCCTGTCGAGTAGCAGTGGCCGAGGCGCGGGGAAGGACCACCTGTTGAGCTCTTCGAGGACCTTGAACTCGCGTACACACGTAGCGGGGTCGCCACGGTACCACTCCCCGTCGTAGCGACGCACGACAACGGCTAGGCGGGCGCCGTCGCTCGCCTCCAGGTGCACGAGGTACACGCTTGCCGAAATCCCACCACGCAGTGGCCGGTACCGGACGACACGCCCGCCGGGCGCCACCCCCTCGACCAGGTGCTTCATCGCCTCGATGGACAGCCCGCGCCGTGGCCCGCGCTCCGATTGCCTCACGCGCGGCATACTGCCAAGACTTCGCCGCGGCGACAAGGCCACCGGCGAATGGATGTGCGGAATCGTCATGTTGTCGGTAAAGCGCCAGGGGCCAATCGGGACGCGAGGCTGAGTGCCTCCGATGCGCTGGCCGACGGCCTACTAGCTATGGTGGGCTGGACGTTCGTGACACGGCGCTGGAGTGCGGGGTCGTTCCACCAGCCTACGCCGCCTTCCAGGCTCAGGGAATGGGGCACTTCGTGAGTCATTCGTCCAAGGCGTAGGAGCGGTCAATCAGGCACGCCATCGCTTGCGGCGAGCGACCAGCGAGAAAGCTCCAGCATCCGCAGGCGGGTCGGCCATCACAACCAGCAAGACCCGTGCGCCCGGCCCAGCAGTCTGACGCCGGTCGCAGACGCGGCTGAGGGACCGAGTGGCGCTGAAGCGCGATTGGCGGCGACTGTGTCAATTCTCCCGTAGCACGGCGCAATCGGTTCGGCGGCTCGGATCACCGAGGCCTCAGCCAAGCTCGCGTGGGCTGCCGAAATAGCGTGAGGTGCGGGCTGCTGTAGTCACGCCGAGCAGCGGCGCACCAGGTGCACGATGCTGCGCATATCTGGGCGGCCGGGCCTGGCCTTACCGGTCACACTCGAGGTGATGGTTCGGGCGAGTTGGGCTGCGACGGCCGCCATGTCGGTGGTGACCGTGGTCAGCGGTGGAGTAGCAAAGGCCGCGGCCGGGATATCGTCGACGCCGACTACTGCGAGGTCCCGCGGTGAGCTCAGGCCGAGCCAGCGCAGCCCCGCCAGGACGGCGAACGCGGTGTCGTCGTTGAACGCACAAACTCCGGTCACCGTCGGCTTGGCAGCTCGCCACGCTCGCACGGCTCCGGCAGCAGCCTCGGGGTCCAGCGGCACGGTGTGGACAACAGGCTGGTCCAGGCCCAGGTCGGCACAGGCTTGGCGAACACCATCCAGACGCGGTCGAGCGAAGGAGTGCACTCGCTCGTCGGCCGGGAAGGCGTAGCCCAAGCGGCGGTGTCCGGTAGCAGCGAGGTGCTCCACTTGCAGGCACCCGCTGCGTTGCTGGGGGATGCCGAACTCTCGACCTCGACTGGAGCGGCCCAGGAGGGCAGTGACCACCTCGACGCCGGCAGCTCGCATTGCGGCGGCCTCGTCGCGGGGGAAGTCCTCGAAGGCGATCACCGCGGCGGGTGTGACCGCCTTCCACACCTCGGCGATGTGTCGAGCGCCGCCAGAGCGGGGGTGAACGACGAGCATCAGGCCCTCGCTGGCCAGCGCTGTCGACAGGTGCTCGAGGAACGCGCCAATCGTCGGGCCAATTGGCCAGTCCGGGAGCAGGCACAGCACGATGTCCGTGCGACCGTTGCGCAGAGCCCGAGCTGCCGCCGAGGGGGCGTAGGCCAGGCGGGCCGCCGCCTCGAGCACGCGCTGTCGCGTCGACTCGGGGATCTTCTGGTGAGCGGTGTCGTTCAATACGTAACTGACGGTGGTGCGCGAGACGCCAGCCTGACGCGCCACGTCCGCGCTGGTGACCCTGCGTCCACCCGCCGCAACAATCATCGGAGGTCTTGGCTGGACCCAGCCGTTGACATGCAACGGATGATGCCTCACGATGACTGACACGTTCCAGTGACACGAGTCAGTGCTACGCATCCGCCAGTCTCACGAGGTGATGCGATGACGACAACCACCCCTCCCGGACTGCCTGGCCAGGAAGGCGGCCACGCGGTTGCGGCTGCCCTCCTCGGCGACATCGAGCCTGCCGGTCGACTCGTCACCACGTTCCCACGTGAAGATGCTGCTACGCCCGCCTGGTCGGTCACGCCGTCGGGCGGCGACCTGGCGTATGGCGAGGGCACATTCATCGGCTACCGTGGCCACGCGGCCGGCCAGGCCCCGCCGCCCGTGTTCTGGCTGGGACACGGGCTCGGGTACACCACCTGGGACTACTCCGAGGCATCGCTGCAGTTGGACGACCGGTCCCCGACCGTGTCGGTGACGGTGACCAACACCGGCCAGCGCCATAGCCGCGAGGTGGTACAGGTCTACTTCAAGCCCAATCCACCGGAGCAGCCGGTGCGCCTGGTTGGTTGGACCAACGTCCTCGCCGCGCCCGGGCACGCCGTGCGGGTGCATATCCACACGGAGCCGCGTATGTCGCGCCGCTGGGATACCGCGCGCGAGCTGGGACCGCATTGACGCCGGGGGCGAGCTCCTGATCGCGCGGGGGCTCGGCGATGTCAAGGCAACGCTTGAACTGCCTTTTTTTACCCAAGAAGCACTGACGGGCCATCATCCTCATGTTCGACAGCCTCAACCAGCACATGCTGGCGCCCTACGCCACCGACACCTTTGTGGATGCGCCGAATTTTGCCCGGGTCGCCGCCCAGACGGTCACCTTCGACAACTTCTATGCTGGCTCGATGCCCGACCCGGGCCAGGAGCGCCTGATTGTCGACGACGAGCTGGAGCTGCGGATGCTCCACTTGCTCGCCCAGCTCATGCGCGCAAACGACGCGCCGCGAAGTCAATTCGAGCGACTTGGCATTCCCTATGCCGCTGCCGACATTGGCTCCGAGCACCTGCTCGTGCGCGTGCAAGCCCAGCGTGCAGCGGCCACCGCGGAGCCGCTGCCATCGCTTGCCGAGCTCCCAGCGCGTGACCTGCTCAGCATGCCCATCGTCGCGCTCCTGCAAGATGCTCGCACCCGAAGGGTGCTGGAGCAACACGCTCCTGGACTCGTTCGGACCGAGCTCGTCGCCGCCGCGGCGCAACTGAACCTTCTCGATCTCGCGAGCGTAGCCCGCGTACCGGCAGTTACGTTGCGTGCGCTCGCCGAAGCGCTCGCCTTGGAACCCGTTCGTTAGACCTGGCCCATCTACCAGCTCAGGGGGAATCATGTCTTCAAGCACCATGACGGTGACGGCGCCTTCAGAGCCTGCTGCCCAAGCCGAACACGTTCCGCACCGCTGGACCAACCTGCTGACTCTGACCACGGTCACCGTGGTCGACAACACTGAGGCCGGCCTCACGTCGACCTTGTTCCCCAGTATCGCCGCCGCCCTGCAGCTCAACAGTGGGCACCTGGGCCTGCTGGCGGCACTTGGCAAGATAGCGGCCAGAGGGGGTGTCGCGCTCGATGTCACAGGGTGGCAGGGGTGACAAGCTTGTTGTCACTGGCAGATCCGGTGATCGTCGGCGTGCCAGCTGGGCCGGCCTGGGTGTGGCTCGCCAGCCGCATTGGTCGGCGGGGTGCGCTGCTCGCGACGACCCTGACCGGCGGCGCCTTCGGTATCGCCGCCGGGTTCTCGAATGATTTCGTGCAGCTTCTGGTATGCAACGCGTTGCGGGCGGCGTGCGTCATTGGTGGATCCCCCATTGCGAACGCGGTCCTGGCGGAATCGTTCGCCGATCGCGACCACGGCAAGGCGGCCGGGTACTTCTACGGGGCAGCGAGCTTGATCACCTCAACCATCGGGCCACTGATCGCTTTATTCACCGGGTTGACCGACGGCTGGCGTTACGGGATGTGGGCCATCGGCGGGATCTGCATCCTGTCCGGAACGCTGGTCGCGCTCCTGTTCAAGGATCCGGATGTCGGCGCCTCCGAGAAACAGCTCGCCGATCTGTCAGCGGCGGACCGGGTGAAATCACGCGTGACCGTGCAATCCGTGCTGTCCCTGTTCCGAATCCCACCTTCTCGATCATGATGGTCTCGCGGCTGCTGTCAGGGCACCTGCTCATCGCCATCTTCGGTATCCAATTCCTGGTTACCGAGCGCGGGTTCAACAACGCTGTGGCGGCAAGCGTCCTGCTGCCGTTTGGCCTCGGCTACTTCGCCGCAACAATCATCGGCGGCTGGCTGCTGGTGTACCTCGATCGGGTGATCCCGCATCGTGGGCGAGCGGCGTATATCCAGGGCGCCCAGGTGCTGTTCGCCGTGGTGGCGTTCCTCGCCACGCAGGTGTACAAAGGCGACAGCATCGGGGTCTACGCCATCTTCTGGGCATTCATGGGCGCGGGCCAGGGCCTGAATCCGCCCGTCAACCGACCCATCGTCGCTGCAGTAGTGTTACCGGAACTGCGCGGACAAGCGTTCGCCATCTGGCTCACCATCTTCGAAACGATCGGCTGGGCGCTGTTCTCGCTGGGCGCCGGCCAGCTCGCCGCCGCCCTCGGCATTCAAACCGTGTTCTTGTGGATCCTGGTCGTGTTGATGCTCGTCAATGCTGCCGTTCTGGGTGGCCTCTACTTCACCTACCAGCCGGACGTGGAGCGCATCGAAGCTGTGCTCGAACGGCGGCGTTCCGAGGTTCTGGCGCACGCGTAGTGCAAGACAAAGGACACTGCTGTACGCCGCAGTTCTCGGCTGCTCCGTCGTCGCCGCCGCGCGCGTGGAGCCCGTTGGAGTCGGGGAGCGGGCGACATGCCATCGCGCAGTGCGAGATCCCTGCGGGCGTCTTCTGCATGGGTGACGCGCAGAGAGACGGCAAAACCGACGATGGCGAACGTCCGGTTCACACCGTGGAGCTCGCCGCATTCACCATCGATGCCACGACTGTGACGAACGCTGACTTTGCCGTCTTCGTTCAGGAAACCGACTACAGGACCGAGGCTGAGGCCTTCGGATTTTCAGCCGTGTTTCACCTCGTCGTGGCAGCGTCAGACGAAGACATCGTCGGGCACTCGCCCGTCACCCCCTGGTGGCTGGGCGTGCGGGGTGCAGATTGGCGGCACCCGGACGGTCCACGCTCCCACATCCAGCACCGCAGTGACCACCCCGTCGTCCACATCAGTTGGAACGATGCACAGGCCTACTGCCGCTGGGCCGCCCGGCGGCTGCCCACCGAAGCAGAGTGGGGGCGCGCGTCCCGAGGCGGAGTGGAGGCGGCTCGCTTCCCGTGGGGCGACGAGCTGCTCGCCCCGGACGGTTCCTGGCAGACAAACATCTGGCAGGGAGTGTTCCCTTCGGTCAACACGCAGGAGGACGGCTGGCTGACCACGGCGCCGGTACGCTCCTACGCACCCAACCGGTTCGGGCTCTGGCAGACCGTTGGCAACGTGTGGGAGTGGTGCCAGGACGTATTCAATCCGCGCGCCTACGCACGCCAGCCTGCCAAGCAATCCGTCATCGATCCGCTGCAGATTGCGGCGGGTGACGGGCCGCGCGTGCTGCGGGGTGGTTCCTATTTGTGTCACGACTCCTACTGCAACCGGTACCGCAACTCCGCCCGATCGTCGAACACGCCCGATTCGTCGATGGGCAACGCCGGCTTGCGGACGGTGAGTCTGTGAGACGCCTTGTTGCACCCGAGTCGGCGGCGCCTTGCAGAGTTCGGCCGGGTCAGCGTGGCCGGTCACGGTGAGAGTAGCCATCGGTGCGTTGTTTGCCCAGCCGCCGCCGGGGATTGTTCAAACCCTGCGCGTAGTACGCGCGTGGGCAGGAGCGAACGACCCCCAGGTCGGTGAGACTGGACTCGTCCATACAGAGCTGTGCGAGCGCACATCCACGGCGTAATCAGTCGCGCCAAGGTGTACCGTGGCCACGCGCTGGCGAGCTGCACTTTTCGTTTCGCGGCACGCGGGTTGTCCAAGAGGCGCTGATCGACACGCTGCTGCTAGCCGAGGCGAACGTGCTGATTCGCTATCCTCCCGTCAGCTTATTTTCGTTCTGTCCGACGGTCATGCGGCGCTGGCAACCGCCACCGCCGCCTACGCTGTATGTCGGAGAACCGGTGTGCTCAGAGACCGGTGCGCACCGGGGTCGCTCCGCGGCGCGCCGCCTCGTGTTGTCGGGCCCGGTCAGGGACCTGGAAGGTGATCGGGTGGCCGACAGAAGATGACGTCGCACTCGTGGTCGCCCTGCTGCGGCTTGCCGTCCGGTCCCTCGAGATTGGCCCGTACACGCCCCGCCGCACCGCCAGGTGTGCCAGATCGGGCGACCAAGTCTTCGTCCGCGACGTTCCTTCCCTATGACCTGGCGGCCGATGCACGAGACTACGAGGTCAGTAACCAGCATCCCGCACAGGATGGTGCACGTGGCCCTGCGCTCCTGACGCAGTAAATGGCAGATGGTCAGGTGGGGGCGCGTGCTGTACATTCGAGCCATGGATGTGTGGGGCACGATCCACGCCGAGCGCCGGGCGCTGATGGACGATCTCAAGGGGCTTTCCGAACCGCAATGGGCAAGGCCGTCTCTGTGCGCCAACTGGACAGTGCGCGACGTGCTTGCCCACATGACCGCGACCGCCAGCATGGGGCCGCCGCAGTTCGTCGGTAAGCTCGTCAGGTCGGGGTTCAACTTCGCCAAGATGCAGTCGCAGGATATCGCCGCTCAAAGAGGCAACTCGCCAGCAGAAGCACTGGCTCGGTTCGCTGCGGTGGTGAACTTGTCGAAGCATCCACCCGGCCCGAGTGACACCTGGCTGGGTGAAGTGCTCGTGCATTCGGAGGATATCCGCCGCGCCCTGGGCATCAAGCACGTGTACCCAACTGGCGCTGCGGTCCAGGTAGCCGACTTCTACAAGAATTCCAACCTCCTGATTGGGGCCAAGACGCGCATCGCCGGCCTGAAGCTGAGAGCAACCGACACCGACTGGACCCACGGCGTGGGCCCCGAAGTGTCAGGGCCGACGTTGTCGCTGGTCCTGGCCATGACCGGCCGCAAGGCAGCCCTGGACGACCTCACGGGCGACGGCTTGATGGTCCTTCAATCGCGCGGATAGATGAAGATTCCGCGGCCCACAGACACCGACGGCCATGCTTCACGCGGCTGGTTCCAGATGACGGTCGAGTCGAGTCAGCCGATGTTCGGCAACCTGGGCGCACTCGTGAACGGAAACGCTACGCCGGGTAAAACGCGAGCGACGAAATACATTTCACTGTCAAGCTGAGTCGCGCGTCCACAACGTGTTGAGTTACGGAAGCTAAAACGGCACTAGCGGTGGTGGTTTTCGGATGCCTGCTCCAACCGCTCAACTGGTGGCGGGTACGGGCGCCGCCCGCTCACTTCTACCACTGGAACGTTGCGTGCCGGACCGCATTTAACGTCGCTGACTCATCCAGCGGCGCGCTGCGAGGGCTACGTTGCCAACGAGCAAACCTGTCAGAAGGTAACTCTGACCAACGCCCAGCTGGTCTGCCGCGACACTCACTGCGGCAACCACCACACCCAGAGCGACCTGCTCGGTGTAGCGACCAGGCGCGGTCGGCGGGTCGGTCACCATGAACAGCGCCAGGAACAGGGTCGCTTGCACGAACGGCGTTCGGAACAACTCGGCGGCCGTGACTGGATCGATTCTGCCCAACGCAGCCGTTAAGGCGAAGGATGCGCCAAGGAATGACAGCACCAGCGGGAACTTGTTGATGCGACCGACGACGAATGCTCCGCCGGCTAGCATGACCAAGACGAAGGGCCAGCTGAGGTCCGGCAAGGCGCCCCACCAGCTCTGGCTCGTGCCGAACAGTGGCACAGATACCAACAGGGCCAGCGCTGCGGGATTGAAGATGTGCCAGCGCTGGGTGGCAAACACATGCTTTCCGAGCGTCGCCCACTGCGAGCTGAATGGCGCTGCTGCCGACCGCGCCTGCCCCGCCAGTCACGAGGATCGTCTGACCTTGCACCGGGCCGTCCGCGAAGACGCTGCGGGGGGCGGTCATGGCCGGAATGCCGAGACAGGCCGCGGAAGCTAAATCTACATCGTCTGGCAGGGCAACGGCCCGTCGAGCGGGCACAACGCAATACTCGGCAGCGGTGCCGCCCGGCCGATTCCAGGTCGCTTCGTATAGCCAGACGCGCTCGCCGACGCGGCTGGTCGGGACGCCTCCGCCCACCGCATCAATGACGCCCGCGCCATCCTGGTGCGGAATAACCCAGGGGAAGACCATCGGGCCCTGGCGTCCGGACCGTCCATACGTATCGGAGGGGTTCACGCCAGACGCGCGAATCCGCACTCGAACTTCGCCCGGCCCGGGCTCCGGTCGCTCGCGCTCACCAAGCTGGAGAACCTCCTCCGCGGGTCCCTGCAGTTCGTACCAGGCTGCACGCATCATGCTGCTCATGACCGTCCAGGGTAAATCGCGGCTGCCGTGTTTGCTTCAACAACGACCATAGGCTCAGAGTCTTGGATCGAAGACATCCTCGGCGTGCGAAGTGACCCGCCCGCTGGCTGGTGGCCTGTCCGGTGATCCAAATAGCCCGGCCGTTTCGGCGCGGGCCAAGTCTAGGATCAGCGGCGGCGCGGTGGCCGCCCACCGTTCTCCTATCAAACCTTCTGCAGTGTTGCGAGAGTCCGAGGACCGGCCCGCGCGGAACCAACGTTGCGCTCGTTCTGGTCGCCGGCAAAAAAACGGCTGGGCCGACGGGTCAGAAGTCGCGACGCCAGGGGCTGGCCTCACCAACTGGAGTAGTTCATCGCCGTTGCTCGCCGGCGTAGCTGCTGACGACAAACGTCTCCGGCATGCTGGTTGACGCACGCCGGTTGACGGATGGTGTAGCAGCACGAAACTTTGTGGCAACGGCCCGTCGAAAATCGGCGCCGAGAGTTTGCCGACCGGGACCTAGCGTCGGACACCGGTCTGCGCGTTGACGACGTTGACATAGCGCAGTTGCAGCGCCTTGCGGCAGGCGCTCGGCGCACGCTGAGATCGTTCACGTCGCTTGGCTCGAAGCCGAGCTTTGGATTGTCGCCGAAGCGCCAGGCGGTCTTAAGGCGCCACCTGGTTGCCGAGGTCGTCGGTGTACACGGACGACAGGTGCGTGTAGAAGCTGCGCTGGATCGTTCGTACTCCCACGGCGCGGCGGGACGATCGGTCCAGAACACGCCGGCCCGCACAGTGCATTGGTACTTCAACCTAACACTACCCATGTAAACTGAAGGCTTGTCCTGAACGGCAATGGCTTGGTGTTGGTAGCGACTTCGAACTCGGCTGATGCGAGGTAGCCGAGGGCGGATACTCCCGGGCTGCCCTCAACTGGCGACGTACGACATGACTAACGCCGGATAGCGGGCGCCCCGGATCGCGTCAGGCGCGAAGACCCGGTCAAGGGTGCCCAGTTCGTCAGGTGTGAACCGGATGTCGATGGCCGCAAGGTGCTCCGGGAGGCGAGCCGGGCTCGTCATGCCGATTTGTGGGACGATGTCGTCGCCGCGCGACAGCAGCCACGCCACCGCCAGTTGCGCGGGCGCATAGCCCTTCTCGGCGGCCATCCGCTTCAAGATCTCCACCGTTTCGAGGTTCTGTTTCAAGTTCTCGCTCTGCATGCGTGGCGCGACGAGGTGGCCGGTCGGCTCGCTCGTGACCGTGCCGGTCAGGAGGCCGTCCGCCAGCACGCGGTAAGGAACGACCCCGATGCCCAACTCGCGCGCGGCCGGCAAGATCTCTTTGTCGATGAAGCGACATGCGAGGGAATACTCGATCTCCAGGGCGGTTACCGGATGGACCGCATGCGCACGCCGGAGGTGATCGACCCCGACTTCCGATACTCCCAGGTACCGGACCTTGCCTTCCCAGATCAATTCCTTGATCGCGCCGATCGTTTCCTCGTAGGGCACGTCCGGATCGGGGCGCCCTGGCTGGTACAGATCGATCACGTCCACACCCAGTCGCTGGAGGGAGTAGGACGCGAAGTTCTTAACCGCCTTCGGCCGCGCATCGAGCCCTAGGAAGGCGTTCGTCGGCGAGAGCATCATGCCGAACTTCACGCTAAGGAAGGCCTGATCGCGTCGACCCTTGATCGCGCGTCCGATCAGGGTCTCGCTGTCGCCCATGCCATAGAAGTCAGCCGTGACCAGGAAGTTGATCCCGGCGTCCAGCACCGCCTGGACCGTAGCGATGCCCTGCTCCGACGATCCCGCCCGTTTCATGGAAAGACCACCGCCACCAAGAGCCAATTCCGAGACCTGCGGGCCGTTTTTGCCCAGTTGCCTCATCTTCATTCACTTCGCTCCTCAACCGGGTGCTATCGCACGCGCCTTCCAGGGAACTTCAAGGTGACGTGACGCGCGGCCTTCTCGATGGTAGATGAGCCGCAGGCGACGGCTAACGCGGACCGACTGCACGATCGTGTCGAGATGAGGAGTCGGACGAAGAGGCCGGAACCAGTCAGGTGCATCGACATAGAAGCCTGCGGATTCAGCCGCGACCTCGGCGCGCCCCGCGGCCGGCAACGCTGCCAGCAACTTCAGTCGCGCTGCGCTCAGGCCCTCGGCAGGGATGTGTCCGCCAACGGCGCCGGGTCGACAGCAGCAAGGAGCGCCATCGCCTCTTCGAGGCTGATTCCCAGCAAAGAACTGCGCCAGCCCTCCGTGAGCTGACAGCCACCACCTGGTCCACCCGTTGCCCAGACCGGTATCCCGGCGGCGCTCAGGGCCTCGATGTCCCGGTACACGGTCCGGACTGAAACCTCCAGTTCCCTGGCGAGCTCCTTGCCAGTGCACTTCCCCCGCGCCTGGCAGCATCGCCAACAGAGCCAGAAGCCGGTCTGCCCTCACGCCGGCCAGGATAGCCGCGCATCGCTGACATAGGATCTCAGTCACAGTCCAGTAGCCTGCGCACGTGGAGCCTTCCTACTACGCACAGCCCGGCCCTCTCACACAGCTGAGCTCGGACCAGGTCGAACGTATCCGCCACCTCGGAACCCATCCTGAACGCCTGTGTCGATACGCACAGGCGGTCCTGACGTCGGTGGGTGACGCCTACGGCAGCGGACTGTCTCCAGTTCGGATGGCTGAGCGCAACACCCGCCGGGCGACAGCGCTTCTACAGCGGGCCCTCGAGTTGGACTCGGCGCCATTGTCGGTGACTCGGCGCCCCGAACACCGAGTTGTCGGCACCTGCCGGCACTACGCGGTGCTGGCGACCGCGTATCTCAGAGCCGTCGATATTCCCGCGCGAGCCCGCTGTGGCTTCGCCTCTTACTTCATGCCCGGCAAGTACGTCGATCATTGGATTGTCGAGTACTGGGCTGATGCCGAGCGCTGGGTTCGCATCGATCCCGAATCCCTGGGCACTGACGTGGTTCAGAACCCTCATGATCTGGCTCGCGGCCAGTTCCTGACTGGCGGCGAGGGTTGGGAGTGCGTCCACAGTGGAACCACCGACCCGACGCACTTCGGAGTTGTTGGAACTGAAAACTGGGGCGCTGCCGAGATTCGGGGCAACGCGATCAGAGACCTCGCGGCACTGAACAGAGTAGAGATGCTCCCGTGGGACGCATGGGCCCAATGGAGGCCTCCTACAAAGGTGAGACCGGGCCAGAGTTTGATCTACTGATCGACGACGTCGCCGCCGCATGTCGCGATGAAGGCACCTGGGCAGCTCAGGCCGCTTACGCCAGGGTGGCGGTGCCGGCCGAGATGATCTGCTGAATGTGAGGTCTTCGGCGTCACCGGCCGACAACCTGGTTGACACAGTCGGCGACAATCTAAGGCACGTCGCCTCGCGGATGACAGCACATGTATCGTGCGGGCTTACGGAGACGATGCTTCCGAACGTTCCGGGGTTGCGGTTGCGCGCTCAAGCGCCCGCATGTCTGGCAGTGCGTATGACGATCGCGTTGGCCAGGGACGGCATCAGCGCCCCGACCAGCAACATGGCTAGCCCGGGCGCGACGGCCATGGTCAAGTACCCGTTCCTCGTCGCTCTGCCGGGTTGGGCGTTCAACATCGTCGATCACGGCGGCCTGGCCGTCGATCTCTTCTTCGTCCTGTCGGGCTTCATCCTGGCGTACACCTACCTCGCCGATCAGAGGCCGCTTGACCGACGGTCCTTCTGGGTCGCTCGCTTTGCCCGCGTGTACCCGGTGTATGCGCTGACGATGCTGCTTACTGCACCGCTGTTCCTTCAGCAAGTTACGAGTGGTCGAGTGATCGCGGCTGAGCTCGTCCTCGTGCCGACGATGCTCCACTCGTGGGTGCCTGGTCTCGCTAGCCTCTGGAACACGCCGGCATAGTCGCTCTCTGCGAGGCGTTCTTCTACGCTTCCTTCCCGTTCCTGGCGCCACCGCTCATGCGCTGGGGAATTCGCCGATCCTTGCTCGGTATCGCCGTCTGCTGCGCTCTGGGCGCCCTGTTGCCGGTAGGGCTCGCCCGCCTACCCGAGGTCGGTACATTCCCGTTGGTCCGGCTCCCTGAGTTCGTGATCGGCATCCTGCTGGCCCGCGTGTACCTGCTCCATCGTGAGAACGCGCAACTGGTGAAGTGCGGGTCCTGGCTTGCGGGCGGAGCCCTCGCAGGAATTCTGGCCAGCACGGCGACAACCGACGACGCGAACATCTTCATAGCCGCGGCTGCGCCGGCGCTGTTCGGCTGCCTCGTCGTCGGGCTAGCTGTGCAGGGCGGCTCGCGATCGATCCTTGCATCCAGGCCGCTCGTCCTGCTCGGGGAGGCCAGCTACGCGCTGTACCTCGTGCATCTCGGGCTTGCGCTCGAGCTTGCGAACCTTGCACAGGTTCTTCCTCAACTCGCCCCGGTGATGTCGTCCGGTTGGTTTCTGCTCGTCTACCTCGCGGCCGCGATTGCCTTGTCCCTGCTTATCTTCATCGCCGTTGAGCGGCCGTCGCGAACTGTTATTCGGAGGGCACTAGCCCGGCCGAGCCAGCTGCGGAGAAGCGCGGAGCAGTCCCTTGGGCTGACCTGACGACACCCCAGTTTGTTCCGCCCCACGAGCCGCCATGGCGGCGTACACGAGCCGATTGCGATTGCCTTTGTCAGCGCGGACGGTGAGCTACAAAAGCTGGCTTGACCCTGGAGAGGCTCGTCGGCCTAGTCGCCGAGTCCAAAGGCACACCCTCCAGCCCAAGACCTCGTTGCCAAGCTGTTGCCACGTGTCATCAGGCATGCTCCACTTGCCGTCTATGCAGCTGACCACCTCCCTGCCGAGTACGGAACGCCACTGCGTCAACGTTCCGGCCTCGGACATGAACGCGTCTCCAAGGGTGGCGATCAGCCTACCGGGACGAAAGCGCGCGATGTGAAGCTGAACGGGGAGGCCGCGAAGATCGGCCCGCCTCCTCGACGATGCGCCCCACGCCACCTCAGGCGCGCCGGTCGCCTGGCTGACGGTGTCGACGACCACGCCCGGATCTCGGACACCAGAGCGATGATCTCGTCGGCGGTGACTGAGGTCGAGCCCGCTAGAAGTGCACCACGACGATCGTCAAGCGGTTGAGGTGCATGCGCGCGGTTGAGGTGCATGCGCGCGCAACGCTTGGGCGTACCATTCCCACGCGCTGACGAGGTCCTCGGGAGTGCGCGTCCGGGTCTGCGGCCAGCCGTTGACGATGCCGACGAGCGTCCAGTAGTGGGCGACTCGGCGGTCGGTGAATGCCTCGATCCGGTCGGCGACCGTGGCGCGGTTCTCGGGCTCACCCGGCGTCATCGCCTCCAGGCGCTCGACCACGGCCAGCGCCTGTGCTGAGCGGGGGTCCACGCCGGCGTGCGCGGCGGCGCCAGCGTGCTCGCCGACGGCCTTCCCGACTTCGAACTGGCTGACATCAGGCTCCGGACCCTCGGCGCGGGCACGCTGCGCCATCCGCCGGCTGGCCGCGACGTAGTCCGGGTCGCGCAGGAGCTCGGCGAGCTCCACCCACGCGGCGACCTGGTCGGCCGTCGGATCCTCGGGCAGCTCGGGCGCGCCCATGCGCAGCTTGTCGACCACGGCGCCGTCGTAGTCGCCGAAGACGGCATCGAGATAGTCATCGACGATGCGGCGCCGCTCCTCGGCAGTGATGGTGGCTAGTTCAGTCATGCGCTCAAGCTCCTGTGGGTCGGTGGATCGTGCGATGGCGCCCAGCACCGCGCGCTGCAGGCGCAGCCTCTGGATCTGCGTGTCGAGGGCGCGAGCGTGCGCCGCGGCAACCTCAGCCAGCGACGCCTCGGCGGCCAGCACGCGCTTGACGTCGTCCAGGCCCACGCCCAGCTCGCGCAGGGTGCGCACCAGCCGCGCGCGCGGGACGCTCTCCGGGGTGAACAGCCGGTAGCCCGCCGCGCTGCGGGTTGCCTCCGGCAGCACCCCCGCGTCCGCGTAGAAGCGCAGGGTACGCACCGACAAGCCGGTCCGCGACGCGAGCTGGCCGATCGTCATGCCCTACACGATGCAGCCTCCACCAGGTGGAGAGTCAAGCGCAAGCCGCTCACGGGCGCCTGATCTTCGATGAGGCTGCGCTGTCGAACACCGGTCTGAGGGAGCAGCGACGGCACCCCGCGCGTGCTCCACCAGCGGATCTGCGTGCGGACAGGCTGGCCCACCGTCATCACTGTGCCAAGCAGGCAGGCCGCTCGGGCTCGGCGACGCGGGAAGCCTACGCGAACGGTGGTAATTGAGTGGGAAGCAAACTCATCGTCTCTGACGGCCGATTCCTTCAACCATGCGGCCAATGCGGGGCGCCAACACGGACCTCCCGGAAGTGGATCCGCATGCGGAACGCGAGTCGGATCGCGCTGCTCAGTCGCAGGTCGACTGCGATCGACCGTTAGCTGAGCTGCTCGGCCAGCGCGACGAGAATGCCCTCGGGGCCGCGGAAGTAGCACAGCCGGTATTTATCCTCGTACTGCACCACCTCGCCGACGAGTTCGGCGCAGTGGGCCTGCAGGCGGGCAAGGACGTCCTCGATGTCCTCAACGGCGAACATGATGCGACGTATGCCCAGCGTGTTCACCGGTGCGTTCGGCTCAGCGGTGGTCGCCAGCGGCGCGTGAAACTTGATCAGCTCGAGCCGGCCGTGGCCGTCCGGAGTCTTGAGCATTGCGATGTCGTTTCGGACACCGTCGAGCCCGACGCAGCGGTCCACCCACTGTCCCTCGACTGTCATCTCGCCCTCGAGCTCCAGACCGAGTTCGACAAAGAACGCGGTAGCAGCCTCGAGGTCGTTGACAACGATGCCGACGTTGTCCATCCGCTGGATCATTTTGGTTCTCCTTCTCCGTCGAGGCCTGTCGTGGCCGCTGATGTCCCTGGGACGGAGCCAGCGCCACATTCTCGACACCCGGAAGCATGTAGCCGGAGCCGATCTGTGCTCCGGACCGTCGGCCAGCACGCGCGCGCTGCCGCACATCAGGACGAACCCCAGTCGTGACCAATCGTCGTCGTCGTACACGTCGACCACGATAGCTACGCGCGGATTGGCGGCGATATTTCGGAGCCTGCGCAGCGTCGGCCGCTCGGCCCGCTTGGGCTTTTCGTCGATCGCGACGTACAGCCTCTCGCGCACCAGCAGGTGTACTCACAGGATCTACACGGTCAGCATGACGGGAGCGACGGCGGCAGGGGTACAGCGCGATCACGCGGCTCGTTTCGCGCCACCTCGTGTAGCAGCGCAGTCTTTGAGGCACCAGCCTGACCGGCACTTGCGACGGATTGCTGCACTTGGCCACTCCTAGGCTCCTGTCCGGGCCCATTTTGAACATGATTGGAGCCCATGGGGGGCTGCTGGGTGCGGAAGGGGACCATGCGGCGGGTTCCAAAATGGTGTTCGTCGCCGTCCATCGAGGGCCGCTGCGAGACGCAACGGCGCACAAATGTTGCCGCGCCAACTCGCCGTAGATTGCCCAATCCCGCTATCGCTCGCTGTGATTGCCCCCAATCTTGACCCCACGTTTTGCCTCCGGTCGTCCAAGACGCGCCGATGTCTGGTGGCGGCCATCGCTGGGAGCGACCAGACGCAGCGCGTCTAGTCCCACATCGTGGATACGCCGCCGTATCGTTGCAGCCGCTCGTCTCGGGTGACGAGCACGACCCCAAGAAGCTCGGCACTCGCGACGATCATCCGATCGGCTGGGTCCTGGTGCAGACCAGATAATGCAACGGCGCGCAGACCGATCGCCGCATCAATGGGCAAAAAATGGAGACCGCTCAGCGCCTCGCTGCGCACGACCCATTCGCGCACCGGCAATCGCAGCTCGAGTCGCCCACGTTGAACGAGAAGCGCGACTTCCCAAGCGCTGATCGCCGAAACCCACAGCCGATCTTCGGCAAACGCCGCCTGCACGTGGCGGCGCGTACTAACTGGGAGCTCACCGGATCCTGCGACCCACCAGACCCATGCGTGAGTATCGAGCAGAAGCGGCCAGGCGATGGGCGGACGGCTCAGCCGAGCGCCTCCCAGGTCTCCTGGCCAACCGGCTCCGTTGGGTTGCGGTACTGAATCACGCTGTCGCGCAATGATGCAAGCACTGCATCATCTTCTCCGTAGTACGGTTGGAGACGCAGGACGGGACGTCCACGGTCAGTGATCAACACAGGCTCACCCGTTTCCTGCACGCGGCGAAAGATCTCGAGCGCGCGGGCCTTGAAGCTCGCCTTGGACACCCGGCTTAGTGGCATATGACCATAGTCATCATAATGGTCACCTGCGACAAGGCAACGCGGATGTCCTTCGCGGTGGCCCGCTCTGAGACAGCCCGGGCGCTCCGGGCATTTGTTCGGCCAGAGTCTCCAATTCCGCTGCAGGGATCTGGATGGGTCCGTGTCCGTATCCGTATACACCTCGGACGGTGTCGGCTATGGCAAGGAAGCCGGTAATTACGACTGTGTCCACTCTGAGGCTCCTCTTACGCAGAGCCCCTGCCTTTTGGGCATGCGCTTTAGTCGACGCCGGTATAGGGAGAAACCGTGGATCGACGATGTGCTGCAGCGCGTCACAAATCTACCGATCTCATGAGAACAGCGGGCGCCTCAAAGACGTGGCTCCTTACGCGACGACCATACCCGGCGCAGGGTCATACTCTTTGTCGTTAAGCATCGGTGTCAGTCCAGGTAAGCACCAGTAGCGCGGTTCTTCGCGTCCGCAATCAGTACGACATTGCTGCACTGAGCGGTTCGACGAAGCCCGCAGATCCCACGGAATCTGAACTCAATCGTGACTCTAGACAGGCTGTGGGTGCGGAAGGGGGGATTCCAATTTCGGCGTTGCATGTCGTCGCCGACCATCGGTTCTGAGATCAAAATACGCACGTTCAATCGCCTGCGGTTGCATCGTTTCGCACTCAGTTGGTTTCAGAATTGGTTTCAAACCTCTCGGCAGGAACACTGGCGGGTGCGGCACGAATCGAGATGCACTCAAACCATTTGTCCAAGGACGATGCACCGGCGAAGGGCTTGCGGGAAGACCTTATCTGCCGCCTGACCGTGTTGTGACTGTGGCTGTGCTGACCTACAAGGTGGCGTCACTCTAAACTCGCGACCTCAACTTCGGGAAATCCAGGCAGGCGTCCGCAAACGTCCGCCTGAGTCATCTGGCCGAATTTGGACGGCCCGAAATCTTGGTTCGTTTCCATCCTTGCACAGTGCTGTTTCATCGCCATGGTTCCTGTACGACTGCTACGCCGTGGACGTTTGTGAATGCTCCGGGCCGTTCCGCAACGAGCCATTCTGTGTTGCGCGCCCCAGGTCGCAGCACACGGCGGTAGCATTCGATCGGTCACGCCGCGCCGAGTAGGTCCCGCGCCGAGTCGAGAAGGAGCGCCACACCTGGTCAACGCTGCGGGTCACGGCTGCTCGGGTTCAGGTCAGGCTGCCTGGGCCTGCACAAAACCTTTGCCGAACATGAGGTCAAGCGTCGCCACCCGGAGCGGTGGCGCTACCTTGTTCTTGATTGTTGTCGCCTCCACCTGGGTGCCGACGATGGCAAAGAGCTCGCGTATGAGCTCGCGTTTCTTGAGTCCGATTCGCACCGAAGCGTAGAAAGGCAGTGCGCGACCACCTGACGTTTGTTCGGTCGCATCGTCGCCCACAGATGGCGTCGTGTGATTGCCGAACAGCAGTACGGTCCGCGTGCGATCCACCCCCGCCGCCAGTCGGCGCAGCGCCTCGCTGAGAAGTCGACCCTGGCGTGCCCCGCGGGAGGCGTTGGCATCTGTGTCTGTTTGGCCGGGTGGTTCAAGCGCCGGCACTGAGTCGACCGCGACCATGTCGAAGGCCGTGCTCCGCACCAGGGCATCGACAATCTCGAGGGCCATGGCACCGTCATCCGGTTGGGCGATGAATAGTGAGTTGAGATCGATACCGATTCTGCGCGCGTACTCCGGGTCGAAGCTCCTGTCGACGTCGATCAGTGCGGCGATCCCACCGCGGCGTTGGGCGGCTGCAACAGCGTGCAACAGAAGCGTGGACACGCCGGCAGATTCGGGCCCCAGGACCTCGACGATGCGGCCGCGGGGCAGGCCACCGACGCCAACCATCCGATCGAGTTCAGCTAGCCCGAGCGGGATGACCTGGACGTCCGAGGTTGCCGTGGCACCCAGCCGCTGGATCGCTCCGTGGCCAAACTTTTTCTCGATATTGGCGATCGCTGCGGCGACGTGACGGTCACGCTTGACGTGATCAACCCGAGCGGCATCCCGCGATCCCATGTCGGACATCATAGAACTAAATTTCTAGTGGCCGAATGCGTGCCGGCTTGGGAAGCGGTGTCTGGTGGCCAAAGCCACCCGAGGCCGTCCGCTTGACTGAGCCGCGGACCGATCAGAGATCGTCTATCGGCTCAAACAGCCGCAACGGTCCAACGTGCTCAGCCCAGCCTGAGTTGGTCCAACCCGCAATCCGACGCGATGCGCTCTGGTCGCCAGCGGAGAAACGTTGCCGGCTGACGGAGCCAGCGCCCGCCGTCTAGGAGCGAAAAGCCGATCTCACAGACGGCTGCGTTGGGTACGCGGCGCCACTTAGGAACCGCGTCGTAACCCCATCGGGAGCGTATTGGCCACTCCGGCGGG
>JBPCIO010000184.1:0-9997 GCA_051006215.1 Chloroflexota bacterium | reverse complement strand
GTCTCTTTGAGAGCGATCTTGCTTCCTCGCCGCCAGCCGCCATCGGCGGTGATCGCAAAGGTCGCGCCACAGTCGTTGGCCCGGTCAGCGATGCTGTCGGCGCTGAAGCCGGCAAAGATGACCGTGTGGGGCGCTCCGAGCCGGGCGCAGGCGAGCATGGCAATCGGAAGCTCCGGAACCATGCCCAGATAGATCGCGACCCGGTCGCCCTGTTTGACGCCCAAGCGCTTGAGCGCGGCGGCGGCGCGGTTCACCTCTCGGTAGAGGTCGCGGTAGGTGAGCACCCGAGTGTCGCCTGGCTCGCCCTCGAAGATGATGGCCGCCTTGTTGCGACGCCAGGTTTTCAGGTGGCGATCGACGCAGTTGTAGCTGGCGTTGATCTGTGCGCCGACGAACCATTTGGCCGACGGAGGATTCCATTCCAGGATCTTGTCCCAGGGCTTGAACCAATCGAGCGCCTGTGCCTGCTCGGCCCAGAACGCCTCCGGATCAGCCTCCGCCCGCTCGTAGATGCCGGGATCATTCCAGTTGGCCTGAGCTTTGAATTGGTCAGAGGGCGGGTAGCGCCGATCTTCCTGAAGCAGGGCGTCAATGTGGCCGCCGGTGTTGGCCACGCCGGCGGCTGATTCAGTAGTGGCCATGGAAGGAGTCCACCTCCGGACGCGGATGGTATCACTGCAGGGTGCCAATCCTGAGTTACCTGGAGCACACGCCTCAAGTCGGGCAGGGTGTCGATCTCGACGCAAGCGCCTACGTGGTCGGCAAAGTCAGCCTCGCCGGCCCGGCGGCGCTCCAGACGGGTGCCGTCCTGCGGGGTGACCAGAACAAGATCACGGTCGGCCCGCGGTTTCGCATCGGACGTCGATCGTCGATCCACGTCGAGCTACTTGCCAGTACGCAGATCGGGAGTGACGTCTGGCTCGGAGACGACGTCGTCGTGCACGCGTGCACACTCGGCGACGGGGTGCGTGTGGAGGACGGCGGCCTCGTGCTGAGCACCTCGCGCGTCGGCGCCGGCAGCGTTGTGGCCGCGGATGCGCTCGTATCAGAGGGCGCCGAGTTTCCCGACAATAGCTATATCGTCGGTACACCGGGCCGTCGGCTTCGGGATACAACACCCGAGGAGCGCCGGGACACCCGAAGGTGGCTCACCGAAGCGCTCAGCCCTGCCCAAGATACTCGCGGCTGAGACGCACGTACTCGGTTGCGCCGTGTTCGATGCGCTCGATTTCGGCCTCAGTTACAGCTCTCAGCATTCGGCCGTTGCCGACGACAAGCGTACGCGCCGGGACGAGCATGCCCTCCGGGACGGTTGCATTTGCCGCCACGATCGCGTTCACCCCAACATGCGCGCCCGGCAGCACCGTCGCGCCGATCGCCACCATACTGCGCTCCTCGACCGTTGCGCCGAATACGCGCGCGTTGTGGCCGAGCGTTACTCGGGCCCCTATGCGCACCGGATGATCGGGCGTGGCCTCCACGACGCAGTTGTCCTGCACATTGGCTTGCAATCCGATCTCAACCCGTGCCGCCTCGCCGCGCACGACCGCGCCAAACCAGACGCTTGACTCCGCCGCTAGTCTGACATCGCCAGTCACCTGCGCGTTTGCGGCTGTGTATGCGCCTGAGAGGTTCAACGGCCTTGCCAGTGCGGCGGTCGTTTTTCCATGAAGGCCGAGACGCCTTCCCGAAAATCCTCCGACATGTAGCACATCAGCACGAGGTCTTCGGCCTCCTCGAGCCGCAGCTTGTTCACGATGCGCTGCACCGCTATCTTGGCGGCGCGCAAGGTCAGGGGGGCGTTGGCGGCGATCTGCTCGGCTAGTTCGAATGTGCGCGCTTCGAGACGTTCGGGCTCGACGATCTCGTTGAAGACCCCAATCGTGCGGCCTTCTTCAGCGCCGATCAATCGGGCGGTGAAAATCAGATCTTTTGTGCGCGCTGGGCCGATCAGGGAGACTAGCCGCACAAAGTTTTGCATCGACAAGATGTTGCCCAGCGTGCGCGAGATGGGCACGCCGAAACGCACGTCAGGGCTGGTCAGGCGCAGGTCGCAGCACAGCGCGAACGCCGCGCCGCCGCCGGTGCACGCACCACGAATCATGGCGATGCTCGGTTTTTGGAGGCTCTCGAGGCGGCTGGCGTAGCGGTTGTTGTTGCTTTCGTACGTCAGCGCATCCTCAGGTGTGGAAAAAGCCCGAAACTGGGAGATGTCGGTTCCGGCGACGAACGCCTTTTCGCCAGCCCCACGCAGCACCATGACCTTGACCCGGTCGTCGGCGTCAACGTGTTCGCAGCACGCGAACAGGCCCTCGTACATAGCCCACGTCAGGGCGTTGCGGGCCTGCGGCCTGTTGAATGTCAGGAACGCCACCGCTCCGCGGCGCTCGTAGAGTAACTCGTCCGTTTCCGGGACGAACTCTGCCCCTTCGGCGGTGGTCATCAGCCTCAGTCTAAGCCAACTAGCCTGGGTCGATTGTCGCCACAGCGGGCTCGCCGACCGGGCCCGTCAGCGGGAGCTCGAACGGCAGCGG
This sequence comes from Chloroflexota bacterium, assembly GCA_051006215.1. Lineage (GTDB taxonomy): Bacteria > Chloroflexota > UBA6077 > UBA6077 > CF-72 > CF-72. The sequence continues at coordinate 7,463 of JBPCIO010000184.1, read as the reverse complement.
GAGTGGGTCGAAGATTACCCCTGGATTCATGATGCAGTTCGGGTCGAGCGCGTGCTTGAGACGTCGCATTATCTCGAGCGCTGAGCCATGTTCTTGAGCCATGTACGGCGCACGCGCAGCGCCGACACCGTGCTCGCCCGTGGTCGTGCCGCCCATGCGCAGCGCGAGCTGATGGATGTCATCTGCCACGCGCAACACGCGCCGTATCTCATCCGGATCACGCCCGTCGATCAGGTGGCCAGGATGCAGACCACCACCGCCGATGTGGCCGTACGTGGCGATGGGGATGCGGTGGCGGGCGCTGATGTCCTGAATTGCGCGCAGGGTGGCAGGGATCTTCGCCACCGGCACACAGATGTCTTCCCCGCAGTAGGCCCGGTTGGATCCCGGCCGCAACATCCCCACGGCCGCTCCCACGACCGAGCGGGCCTCCCACAGGGCGTTGATGCGTTCAGGTTCGTCGGACCACTCGGCACGCTGGGCGAACGGCGCGATGACCTCGCACACGCGCTCGGCATCCCACCGCACGCCGGGCGGGTTGCCGTCAACTTCGAACAGGATGAGCGCCTCCACACTGGGGTTCATAGCTGGCCGGTACAGATTGATGGCCTGGATGCAGCGCTCGTCGAGAATTTCGATGGCCGAAGGGCTCACACCCGCGCCAAACACCGCCTGGACCGCCTCGCCGGCCTGTTCCAGAGCATCGAACAGGCCCAGCACGATTGCTCGAGACCGCGGGATCGCCATGAGCTTGAGTCGCAGACGAGTGACCACGCCCAGCGTGCCCTCGGCACCGACGATCAACTTGGTCAACTCCAGCCCAGCCGACGACTGCTTGGCCCGAGAACCGACCGAGCCAGTTTCGATCACCTGTCCGTCGGCCAAGACGACTTCGAGGCCAAGGACCCACGCGCTGGTCGGCCCATACTTCACCGCCCGCATTCCGTGAGCGTTGGTGGAGGCCATACCGCCCAGGGTGGCCATGCGGCTCGAGCCAGGATCCGGCGGGAACAGCAGACCATCCGCCGCCAGGGCAGCGTTCAACTGAGCATGCACCACACCCGGCTCACAGATCACCTGCATGTTGGCTACATCGATCTCCAGCACACGGTTCATGCCATTCAGCGCCAGCACGATCCCGCCACCCAGGGCAACCGCGCCCGCGGCCTGGCCCGTGGCCGCCCCGCGCGGCGTGACCGGGATAGCGTGCCGATTGGCGTAGCGTAAGACCGAGCTGACATCCTCCGTGCTGGCGGCAATGACGACTACGTCTGGGGGCCGAGGTGCCAGCTGGGTCAGAAAAGAGGCGTCGTAGGCGTAGGCTCTCAGCTCCGCGGGCGCGTCGAGGACTCGACTCGTCTTCAGGAGTCCGCGAAGATCGGCGGCCAGGGTCATGGAGTTGTCGCTTCGTCCAAGACTTCAGCGAGGTGCTTCACGCGCACGCTGCTGCCACGCTCGGCCAGGCCGCTTCGGAGCTGGAGCAGACAACCCGGATTGGTCGTCACGATGATGGCCGGTCCTGGCGCCAGCGCGTTGTCGAGCTTGCGCTGCTGAAGCTGGCGCGACTGCACGGGGTTGGTGAGGTTGTAGACGCCGGCGCTGCCGCAACACAGCCCAGGCTCGGCGATCTCGGTGAGCACGAGCCCGGGAATTTGCCGCAGCAAATCCCGCGGTTGGCGGCTGACCCGCTGGGCGTGCAGCAGATGACAGGCATCTTGCAATACAACTTTGTCGCGCAACTCGCGCCTCACCCGCAAGGACCCATCGGCCAGGACCTCGCTCAAATCCCGCACGCGTCCTGAGAAAGCTGCTGCCCGCGCTGCCCACGCGAGGTCGTCCTGGAGGTGATGCGCGTAGTCTTTGAGCATCGCGCCGCAGCCGGCTGAATTAACGACGATTGGACCTTGGGTGTGTTCGAACGCGGCGATGTTGGTTCTCGCAAGCTGCAGAGCACCTGGAAGGTCGCCGCCGTGAGCATTTAGCGCTCCGCAGCAGCCCTGCTGCATCGGATTGCGTATCGCAAAGCCGGCGCGCTGCAGGACTCGCAGAGTTGCCCGATCCACGTCGGCAAGGGCCGTGGACATGACGCACCCAGCGAAGAAGGCGGCCGGGGTACTTTCAGTGCTGGCCGACGCGTGCTGCTCGTCATGCGGGGTGACAAAATGGTTCGGCAGCTCGGGCAACAGTCGCTCGGCACTCTCGAGCTGGAGGAGCTGCAAGAGGCCGCTTCGCCGGGCGAACCAGCGCACGCCGAGGCGCTGGTAGAGCCACATGCACCGCGCCAGCAAGCGGAACCTGGACATGTCCATGAACAGCCAGCCGAAGACCAGCCACCGCAGTATCTGAACCCGTCGCGGTCGGCGTGACTCGGATTCGAGCGCCGATCGGACTGCCACCTGCAGCGGGTCCATGTGCACGCCGGCCGGGCAGACGGCTGTGCACGCGTCGCACACCAGGCAGTTCAACTCGTGTTCGACCAGATCGGGCGTGACGCGCAGATGACCCTCGGCCAACGCTCGGGCCATGCCCACCCGCCCGCGCGGCCCTTCGGACTCATCCAGCGAGAGCACGTAGGTCGGGCACGACGTCAGGCACAGGCCGCAGCGAATGCAAGCCAGCATGTTCGAGTACTCGCTGCCGAGCAACGGGTGAGACGACGAGAAGGCTGGCAGCGAGCTCAATCCGATGTAGCATAACGTGCATGCAGGAAGGCACTACTACAGCGCCGTCCGCGGCTGAGCCTGACGAGGGGTTTCTCGCCCACGAGCACATCGCGGGGCTGCTCGAGCGTTTGCGGCGTGAGCCAGCGTTGCGCGCCTGGGTATTGACAGCGCCGACAGGTGCTCTGGCCACCCTCGGGGTGGCGCTCGACGATCACGAGCTGGTGCTGCTGCTCGAACGCATCGAGTCGCTCGACGAACGCCATTTGCCAGTCACAGCGCTCGACGTCATGACCCCGGATCCCGTCACGTTCAAGCCGGACACGTCAGTACACGAGGCTGCGCAAACGCTTTCAGAGCACCGCATCAGCGGTGCGCCAGTGGTCACTGAGGATGGCACCATCGCCGGCATCGTGAGCGAGTTCGACCTGATCGCTCGAATTGGCTCCACCGTGCATGAGGTGATGACTCGCGCGGTCGTTTCGGTACCCGACTCCGCAACGCTGGACCGGGTACGGGCGCTGCTTGTGACGCAGCGCCTGAAGCGCGTGCCAGTCGTCAACAGTGAGGGCCGGCTGGTCGGCTTGATTAGCCGAGCCGATCTTGTACGCGAGCTGGCCTATCGCTGGCGCTGTCAACGGTGCGGCAACCTCATCCGGGCGCATCATCCACCCAGCGGGTGCCCGAAGTGTGGCGCGTCGAATTCGTTCGAAGCCGCGCCGCCGCTCGCCGCCGTAGCGGCATGCCCAACCTGCGGCAAGCCACTCGACAAGTAGCAATCGGACGAGTTGGCTCGCTGGCCCGTCAGCGCTTCAAACGATCAGCATGCAATCGCCAAAGCTGTAAAAGCGAAAGCCCGCACGCGTAGCCGCCGCGTACGCCGCCAGGGTGCGCTCACGGCCAGCGAAGGCGCTGACCAGCATCAGCAGGGTCGAACGCGGCAGGTGGAAGTTCGTGAGCAGGCCGTCGACAATCGCGAACGGATAGCCCGGCACGATGAACAGCTCGGTCCAGCCCTCTGGCTCGCCCGTGGCGGCCCAGCTTTCGAGTGTCCGAACGACAGTCGTGCCGACCGCCACGATACGTCCGCCCGCCAGGCGGGTCTTGGCGATTTGCTGCACCACTTCGGGCGGCACCGAGTACCACTCACGATGCATGTGATGCGCGCTGGCATCGTCGTGGGTGATGGGACGAAACGTGTCGACACCAACGTGAAGGACTACTGTCGCGAACCCGATGCTGTGCGCGGCCAGGCGGTCGAGCAGACCGCGGGTGAAATGCAAGCCAGCCGTTGGCGCGGCGGCCGAGCCTTGCGCATCGGCGAAGATCGTCTGATAGCGCTCTGGATCGCCAACCCAGCCACGGATGTACGGCGGCAGCGGGGTAGAGCCCAGCGCCAGCAACGCCGCGTCGTGATCGGCTGCATCAGTCTCGACCTGGATGTGCCGCAGGCCGTCTGGGAATGCTGCCGTGATGCGCAGCGCCAGGTCCGTCGTGACCGTTACACGGTCGCCCGGCCGCAGCCGTCGACCAGGTCTGGCCAGCGCTTCCCAGAGTCCCGGTCCGTGCTGGCGCAGGAGTAGAAACTCGGCTCGCCCGCCGCCCGAGAGCTGGCCTCGGATACGCGCCGGCAACACACGAGACCGATTCGCCACGAGCAAATCTCCAGCGCGCAGCAGGTTCGGCAGGTCCCTGACGTGAAAGTCGCCATCAGACGGGGCGCGTTCACCGTGGCGGCTCAGCAGCAGTAGACGCGCAGCGTCCCGGGGTTCGACAGGCTGCTGGGCAATGAGCACCTGGGGCAAGCTGTAGTCGAAGTCGGATACCCGCATCGAGCAGGCCCTACTCTACCGGCGTGAGCAGCGTGCGTTTCGAACTGGTGGGATCCGAGCCGGGGTCTGGCCTGCGCGCAGGCTTGCTGCACACCCCGCACGGAACAGTGCGCACGCCCGGCTTCATGCCGGTTGGCACGCTCGGCACTGTCAAAGCGCTCACCCCCGAAAACGTGCGCGGCACCGGGGCCCAGATGATCCTATCGAACTCCTACCATCTGTCGCTCCGGCCGGGCATCGAGACGGTGCATCGGTTGGGCGGACTGCATGCGTTCACGCGTTGGGACGGTCCAATCCTGACCGACAGTGGGGGCTTCCAGGTGTTCTCACTCGACATGTTGCGCCAGGTCAGCGACGCTGGCGTCACGTTCCTATCACACCTGGACGGCTCTCGAACATTCTTGAGCCCGGAGTCCGTCGTCCAGTGCCAGGAGCGCCTGGGGGCCGACCTGATCATGCCGTTAGACGAGTGTCTTGGCGGCACCGCATCCCGCGCAGAGGCCGAGCATGCGCTGGCGCGCACCCAACGCTGGTGGCGGCGAAGTGTGGCCGCCCACCAACGCGATGACCAGGCCTTGTTCGTGTTGATCCAGGGTGGGCTCTTCTCGGATCTACGGCGGCAGGCCGCCCGCACCGCGGCGGCGGAGCTGGCGCCTGGCTTCGCTCTGGGCGGCCTGAGCGTGGGAGAACCCAGAGAACTTACCTCCGCCCTCTTGCAGGCGACACTGGCGGAGCTCCCGCCAGACCGCCCGCGCTACCTGATGGGGGTAGGCCACCCAAGGGACCTGGTAGAGTACGCGCGCCTGGGCGTCGACCTGTTCGATTGCGTCCTGCCGACGCGGCTCGGACGAAGTGGATCCGTCTGGACCGACCTGGACGGCAACCGGCTCAACCTGTCGCGTCGCGCGCTGCTCCCGCGGCGCGGGCCGATCATGCCGGGCTGCACCTGTAGCGCTTGTTCATACTGGTCCATTGGCAGCCTGGCAGCGCTGTTTCAAAACCGGGAGTTGTTGGCATACCGTCTGGCGAGCCTGCACAATCTGGCGGTGCTCGGCACCGTTGCGGCCGAGTTGCGACAGAGGGTCCTTTACACTAATTCGATCGCAATGGCTCGGAAAGCTCACCAATAGGTGACGACCACAAATTCCGCGAAGGTGACGCCAACCGCGGGCGGTTCCATTGCCGTTCATACCGCGGAAAACGTTGGAGCACAGCCCCGAGCGGCTGTGCGAGCAGAGCGTCGAGCGTGGCTGATCCTGTGGGTGGCGTTCGCAACGTTCTGCGCGCTGGTGTTCGCCGTCGTCAAATTCGGTCTTGATTACGTAAGTACGGCTGAAGTCGACCAGGGCGCTCGGGTAACGGCAAGCCGAGGGCCGGTCGTCGTCAATCTGCCTGGCAGCTCGGACATGACGCTGCTCGGCTCGCGTTCGGAGCTCGGCGTCGGAACGATGGTCGCTCTGGACCGCACATCTGTGGCGACGGTCGACTTGCAGTTCTTCGACGATTCGAAGATCAATGTGTTGGGCGGTGCGTCGATCGAGCTGACGCGGATGGAGATCGGACGGTTCATCAACCAGCACTCGCTGGTGCTTAGCCAGACCAGCGGACCCATCCGTTACGCGACGGGTGGGTCAATGGAGGTGCAGGTGCCCGGCGGCAGCGTGCAATTGGCGCCGCACGGCGACTACACCGTGTGGATCGAGGGCGACTTGACGCATGTGCTTGTGTATGCGGGCCAGGCCAGAGTTTCCGCCAGTGGCGCCGCGGTCAGTGTCGACGAGGGGCACCTCGCCGATATCGATGCACAGGGGCAAGTGCATCCCCCGGTCGATCGACAGGTGCCGCTGCTGAACAACTCCGACTTCCGTCTGCACGACCAGAGTTGGACTGCATGGGACAAGCCGAACATCCCTGGGCTTGATGTCAACGGGCAGCGTTTTTGGGTGGCCGGACCTCCAGATGTGAGTCCTGAGTCCACCGCACTGCGGGTGGTACGCGTCTCGCGCAGCGGTGAGCACGGCGAAACTGGGCTGAGACAGAAGCTCGACCGCGACGTGTCAGGCTTCAGGCATCTCTGGCTTCGCGCGTGGGCGCGCGTTGACTACGCCGATTTGTCAGGTGGCGGCACGCTCGGTTCGGAGTATCCGATGATGCTACAAATGAAGTACGAGGGCCCAGTCGACGGCTCGCAAAACCCGTGGTCCATCGGCCTGTACTACGCCACTGACCGACCGGTGCCTGAAGGTGTGGCCTCGCGGGTGCCGCAGGGGGAATGGCAGCAAATCCAGGTGGATCTGATGAACACCGAAGCATCCGACGTGCCGTACCGGCTGCTGGAATTCGCCGTGATGGGCCAGGGCCACTCATACGATGCCCGCATCGCGAACATCAGTCTCGTCGGCGACTAGTCAGGCGCGGGCGGCTTGAGCGCCTGAGCCTACTTCGCGGACAACGTTGAAGACGTCGCGGATGCTTTCCAGCCGGCTCATGAGTCGGCTCAGGCGGTCCAGTCGCGGCACTTCGACCGTCATCCAGACAGTCGCAGTCTGGTCCTTGTGGACCACCGCGCTCAGCGTGAGGATGTTCAGCTTCTCGTCCGACAGAATGGCTGTCACGTCACGCACCAGGCCCTCGCGATCCCAGGCTTCCAGGCGCAAGGTGACCGGGAACACGTGCTGATCGGATTCGCTCCAGTCGACCGCAATCAGCCGGTCCTTCTCGTCCTCGTTCAGCACTGACGCGCAGTCCTTCCGGTGAACGGTGACACCACGACCGCGGGTGATGTACCCCACGATGTTGTCGCCGGGGACAGGATTGCACGAACGGCACACACGCGTGAGCAAGTCGCCAACGCCCATGACTCGGAGGCCGCCCATCGGAGTCGCACTGCGAGCAAATTGCGGAGCGGTGGTCAGCTCCTTGCGCTGTTCCTCGGCACCCGAGAGCACATGCCGACCGATCTCGTCAGGGT
>JBPCIO010000183.1:0-8599 GCA_051006215.1 Chloroflexota bacterium | reverse complement strand
TGCAATTGGGGCTGAATGACCTTGTACACCGGCGCCCCGAACTGGTGTGGCTCGACGAGCATCAAGGCGCCGATGAACGCCAGCATCGCTCCGACCGCCCACCGGAACGGTGCGACTCGTAGCGAGCTGCCTGGCTCAACGAGCGGAGTCACGGTTGAGCTCACCTGCATTCGCGGGGGCCAGCGCTTGCGGAGCGGTGGACGGGTAGGCCGGATGTTTCCCGTTGTACGTGTGCAGGTTGCATCTGCCTCCAGATGGCGGGCAGCGCAAGTGGCGCGTGCATCGGGATGCGAGGCTGCACAAAGGGTGCCGGGTTGACGTGCGGGCGGCTTTCGGATCGCGCTGGAGCAGAAATCGCTCGCCGGATATCGCAAAACTCGGATGGTGTGCTTCCTAACCGCGCGTCGGGAACGAAAACTGCTGCCCCTGTTCCGGAAACAATGCCACCACTCGTTTCCAGTCGGCAGCAGCAGATCGAGCCACACCTGCCACTCGAGGCCCGCGCTGCACGGACCGCCTCCTGGCTCACCATCCCTCGTTCGCACGCAGGTTTGCCGATGCAATACTTTTCCCGTCCGTCGCGCTCATTGGTCTGGCCCGCCACAGACCGGCTGCGCGTGTTCGGGCTTGCACTGACAGCGTTCGTGTTGCTGACCTTGGCGGCGATTTTCGCTCCAGGTGCCGTTTGGGCGGACGGCAGCGCCAGTCTGTACCCCAGCGGCGCAAACTGCGTGCCCAACTCGAACAGTGGCAGCTGTCGAGCGAATATCGAGTAGCGCACCAGCGCCTACGGGCCGGTGGGGGGAACGCAAGTCCGCCGGCGCAGCCTCTTCCGGGTGTTCGCGAATGCTGGCGAGACGCTCTCGACGGGATCGAGCGCGGTCGGCGTCAACTCTGGCGATATTCTGATCTCCTTGGAGAGCATGCCACCTGCGCCCGATGGCTCCCTGCCACCGCCGTCCGAGCCAGAAAGCATAGCCTGGTACACGGACTCGGCTGCGCTCGGGGCGGGTGGGACGATGCTCCTGGCGGGGCACGTGGACTGGGTCGGCCGCCGAGCCGCATTCCGTGAGCTGGACACGCTCCGCGAGGGCGATGACATCTAAGTGCTTGATTCAGAGGGTATAGCGCTGCAGTACTGCGTCACCGAAACCAAGTGGTACCCGGAAGGCAGCCAGGTGCTGCATCAGCTGATGGTCAGTCCTGGCCGGGGCCCGCCGACGCTCGTGCTGGTCACCTGTGGCGGACCATTCGATCTGGCTTCTCGCACCTACCTCGAACGGCTGGTCGTGCGCGCCGAGCCGGTCGATCCGAGTGTCGAACGACCAGAATGACCAGGCTGTCAACACCAGCGGAACACACCTTTTGAAACGGACTTGTAACAACAGCTGAGAGTTGTACGCTGTTGTTCGCCGTTCCGCAACGTCGACCATACACTCCATTCTCAAGATCCCTGTGACGCTCTGGAGTCACACCTGACTCCATCGCGCTTGGAAGCGATCGACGCTGGTGGCTTCGCGTTTTCTGGCACTTGTTCTCGCGGCAGTGTTGTGTAGCGTGCCTTTCCAAAAGCCGGACGTCGAAGCCGCACAGCAGCGCCTGTACGGACTGGTAGCCGAGCCGAATTGCTCGAACGCTATGCCACATTGCCTCACCGGTGTCGCTACCACCTCCGTCGACCTGGTGCTCATGTCGCGCGTCACGACCAGCATCGACGAATACTGGCAGCAGACGTTCAGCGCCCGCCGCCGCGTCTACACTTCGCCGACTATTGTGTGGTACACCGGCGCGGAAGACCCGGTCTCAACTGGATGCGGAGTCGCAACGGGTGTGCCTGCTTTCTACTGCGCCAGAGACCGCACCATTTACCTGGATTCATCCCTGCTGGCGCAGGCGCCATTGCTGGATGGTGACATCGCCGTCGCGGTGTCCATCGCCCACGAGTGGTCCCATCATGTGCAGGGTCTGCTCGGCATGAAGCGCAGCCTGGCTCCCAGACAGTCCTCCGACTTCTTCCCCGAGTACCTGGAGCTGCAGGCCGACTGCGGTGCTGGCGCCTGGGCCTGGTCCATGAACAACAGCCACCAGACCGATGCGTGGGACGCCCCGCAGGCAATCCATTTTTTCGGCAGCATTGGCGACGCGAGTTCCACGTCCTACGCGGTCGACGCCCACGGTACCGACCCACAGCGCATCACCGCGTTCGAAACCGGCCTCAATGGCGGAGGCGCCACCGCCGATTGTAAGCTGCCGCTGAAGTAAGCTCCGCCGTCCCCGACGTCGAGGACCGCACGATTTAGCGCTTGCGTCTTGTCAGTGACAGGCCGAGGACGACAATTCCGGCGCCTGCCCAGGTTAACCACACCATCGATCGTCCAAACGGGTCACCCGTGGCCGGGAGCCTCGTCGGTATCTGAGCGGGTGGTACTGGCTGCGTGCGGCGGCGTGTCTGCCGGTGGAATCAGTCGCTGGATTCTGCGCCTGAAGCGCCACAGCGTCGGCCGCGTGGATCGTTCCCCCCGTCACGAGGCCAGGCGGAAAACCGGTTACCGCGCTTCCGGGGCTGAGCCCAACATTGCCGGTGATGGTGGTTGGGCCGGTGTTGGTCACCGCGGAGCCACCCAGGACGGCGAATGCCTGCGCTGTACCGAGCGATGGAGCGGTCCCCGCGGCAGCGGGTAAGTCGGCAGGGCTCGCGAAGAGCCCCGGCGCCGGCTCGGCTGACGCGCACACGACATTGGCCAGACTGAAGGCGAGGGCAGCCAGGGCGATCGCCCCCCGCGTACGCCAGTTTCTGGCTGCGTATGCGACTCGCATACCGAGGAATGATAACTCCGCTGGTGCGCCGACCTCGCTCTTGAGGGCCGTCGACCTGGCTCTCATGTTGGGAACGATTCGTGCGCGGTCCGTGCACCGAGCGGGGTATCCAGCCCACTGGCAGCCAAGGCCCGCTTCAGGCGACAGGCTGCTACAACGTCGTCGCTTCAGCGGCGTTGTAACCGAACCTTCGCCTGCTCCTGGGCGAAGAGTCTCGAGGTTGCCTGGTCGTTGCCGGCTATTGTGGGCGGTGCTTGTCGCCGATGATGAAGGGCGTGCGGACCCGTGTGAGATCGCTAGCGCCGTCAGCGGGGCAGCCATGATTGAGAGCCACTCGAGTGCGCATTCGGGCACGCAGCCTGGGTCCAGCTGCGTGCTCGTGGTCGACGACGAGCCCACCGTTCTTGCCGCACTGACCCGCATGCTGCGAACAAGCGAGATCCGCGTCCTGACCGCCTCGAATGGCGAACAAGCGCTGGCAATGCTAGAGGCGGGTAGCCCGGTGATCGGAGTCGTCATGTCCGACTACTCTATGCCGGGGATGAACGGGGTCGAACTCCTGCACACCGTTCGCATGCGCTGGCCGGACGTGGTGCGAGTGCTCCTGACGGGGCGAGCCGATCTGCCAACGGCGGCGCGGGCCATCAACGATGGCCAGGTGGCGCGTCTGTTCGTCAAGCCCTGGGATCCTAGCGAGCTTCAGGGCGAGATCGCTGGGTTGCTGGCACAAGCTGACGTTCCCCGGGAGCAGCGTCAGGCGGAGAGGCTCCACACCGAGTTGAGCCCGGAGCAAGTGACCCTGATGGGACAACTGCGGGCGGCGCTTGGGGAGAGCCAGCTACGCCTGTTCTACCAGCCGATTGCGCGCGTGGCCACCGAAGAGATCGTTGGAGTCGAGGCGTTGGTACGGTGGGAGCATCCGCGACTTGGCCTCCTGCCACCGGATGAGTTCGTCGCGTTGGCTGAGCACACCGGTTTGATTCAGCCGCTGACGCACTGGGTCATTCGAGCGGCGCTCGATCAGTGCCGGGCGTGGCGGGCCGCCGCCGTCAACATGCCCGTATCCATCAACCTGTCGATGTGGAATTTGCTCGATCCGGGGCTGGCTGAGACGATAGCAACAATGTTGCAGAGCACCGGAATCCCGCCCGACTGGCTGACCGTCGAGTTGACGGAGAGCGCCATCATGGCCGATCCGAAGCGCACGCTTGGGACCCTCGAACAACTGCGAGTCACGGGCGTGCAAATCGCTCTGGACGACTTCGGCACCGGCCATTCCTCGCTCGCCCGCTTGAAATCACTCCCGGTGGACGTGGTCAAGCTCGACAAGAGCTTCATCTCGCACCTGGCCACCGACTCGCGCGATATGGCGATCGCGCGCCTCAGCATCGGATTGGGTCACGACCTCGGGCTGCAAGTTCTCGCCGAGGGCGTCGAGGATCAACTCACCTGGGACTGGCTGGCGCGCCTGGGTTGCGACTTTGCCCAGGGCTACTACCTCGGGCGTCCGGTTCCGGCGGTCCAGCTCGCCTGCGGACTCCAGAAGACGCCTCTGTCCGACGCCGATACGCAGCGGGCGGCCTGACGCCCGTGATAGGGGCCGCCAGGCGGTCCGGTAACACCCGCCCGGGCGAACCACCTGGGGCTGCCACATGAGCGCCGTCCGGAACAACTCTTGCGGCACCGCTCGGTAGACCATGCTGAGTCTGCTCCTGGCTGAGCCGAGCCTCCTAGCGCTACGTCGCAGCACGCACGATTCAGCCCGAGAGGAACGAGCATGCGCGCTTCCAAACCGGTGACCCTCGCTGGCGCCGCCCTGGCGCCTTCCACCAACGGCCACACCGTGCGCGAGGATGTCGTCGACAAAGCCAAGCTCCTGGCCGCACTGCGAGGTGTGCGCGCCGGTGATTTCAGCGTGCGTCTGCCACTCGATTGGACCGGTGTCCCAGGTGACATTTCTGAGGTCTTCAACGAGGTCGTCGAGCTCAACCAGCGGTTGAGTCGAGAGTTCGAGCGCATCAGCCGCACGGTTGGCCGCGAAGGCAGAACTGACCAGCGTGCGTCTCTCGGCGCAGCGTCGGGCAGTTGGGCAACCAGTATCGATTCGATCAATCTGCTGATCGCGGATCTGACCCAGTCTCACGCCAACGTTCGAGCCCAATTGACCGACCTGACGGAGATGGCCAGGGACCGTGACCTCGTTTTGACCGCGGTCGCCAGAGGCGATCTGTCTCAACGCGTGGCCCTCGACGTCGACGGCCGACCGCTAGAAGGCGCCTTTCTGCGGTCAGGGCAGGTGGTCAACAGCATGATCCAGACGCTGGCCATCTTTGCCGACCAGGTGGCTACGGTGGCGAGAGAAGTGGGAACCGAAGGCAAGCTCGGCGGTCAGGCCGCGGTGCCTGGCGCGGACGGCAGCTGGCGAGCCGTCACCGACACGGTCAATTCGATGGCCGCCAACCTCACCCGGCAGGTTCGCAACATCGCGGAGGTCACCACGGCGGTTGCCAACGGAGACCTTTCCAAGAAGATCACCGTCGTCGTCAGCGGCGAAATTGGCGCCCTGGCGGAGACGATCAACAGCATGGGTGACACGCTGGCGACGATGGCCGACCAGGTCACGACGGTGGCGCGAGAGGTGGGCACCCAGGGCAAGTTGGGCGGTCAGGCGCAAGTGACTGGCGTCGACGGCACGTGGAAGTTGCTGACCGACAGCGTCAACTCCATGGCTGCGAACCTGACTGCCCAGGTGCGCGCCATCGGCGAGGTTTCGACGGCAGTTACCAAGGGCGATCTGTCGCGGTCGATCAATGTCGACGCCCAGGGCGAGATCGGACAGCTCAAAGACACCATCAACGAGATGATCAGCAATCTTCGCGAGACGACCAACCGGAGCACAGAGCAGGACTGGCTCAAGACCAGCCTGGCCCGCTTCACTCGCACGTTGCAAGGTCAGCGAGAGCTGCAGACGGTTGGCAACCTGGTGTTGTCTGAGCTGGCTGCTCTGGTCAATGCCCAGCATGGCGTGCTGTACGTCAAGAAACTGCAAGACGGTGAACCGTTGCTGCAGCTGGTGTCGACGTACGCCTATCGTGAGCGCAAGGCGCTCGGGCAGGAGTTCAGACTGGGCGAGGGACTCGTCGGCCAATGCGCGTACGAAAAGAGCCGCATTTTGCTCAGCGAGGTGCCTGGCGACTACGTCCACATCAACTCGGGCCTGGGCGCGGCGCCACCGCTCAACATCGTGGCTCTGCCCGTGCTGTTCGAGGGCGACGTCAAGGCGGTGATCGAGCTGGCGTCGTTCACACGATTCAGCGAGACGCATCTGTCGTTCCTGGACCAGTTGACGGAGAGCGTGGGAGTGGTCATGAATACCATCTCCGCGACTGCTCTGACCGAAGAGCTGCTGACGCAATCACAAGCGCTATCCGCCGAGCGACTGCAGACCAACGACCAGCTCGAGGAAAAGGCCAAACTGCTGTCCGAGCAGAACGAAGAGGTGGAGCGGCAGAAGCAGGAGATGGATGTGGCCACGGCGGCGCTGCAGCAAAAGGCCGAACAACTGGCGCTGACCTCGAAATACAAGTCGCAGTTCCTGGCCAACATGTCACACGAGCTGCGGACGCCACTGAACAGCATGCTCATTCTGTCGGAGCAACTGTCCGAGAATGCCGACAATAACCTGAGCCCGAAGCAAGTCGAGTTTGCCACCAACATCCTCGACGCTGGCAACGACCTGTTGGCATTGATCAACGACATTCTGGATCTGTCCAAGATCGAGTCGGGCATGATGACCCCGGACGTCGGCGAAGTGTCGTTCGAGGAGCTCGAGAACAACACGCGCCAAACCTTTGAACCGGTGGCTCGGGCGAAGCGCCTCGCGTTCGAGATCGAGCTGGAGCCCGGTTTGCCGCACTCGATTCGGACTGACTCGTCACGGCTGCAGCAGGTGCTCAAGAACCTCCTGTCGAATGCATTCAAGTTCAGCCAGCGCGGCAGCGTCGGGATGGCGGTGCGCGTAGCCAGCGACGGCTGGAGTCCGGACCGTGAAACGCTCAATCGAGCCGACAGCGTCATCGCCTTCGCGGTTTCTGATACCGGGATCGGGATCCCGGCTGACAAGCAGGCGCTCATCTTCGAAGCCTTCCAGCAAGCGGACATGACCACCAGCCGCCGCTTCGGCGGAACAGGGCTAGGCTTGTCCATCAGCCGGGAGATCGCCAATATGCTGGGTGGGGAGATTTGCCTCAGCAGCGAGGCGGGCCGGGGGAGCTGCTTCACCCTGTACCTCCCGCTGCGGTATCGCCGACCGGACAACCAGGCGGCTGCTGGCCCCATCGCCATCGCCCGTCAGGAGCCACGCGTGGAAGAGGAGTGGCCTCGCCGCAGGCAGGCTGCGGACCGCGCCTACGTCGCGCGAGCTCGGCCGGCAGTGATCGAGGTGCCGACGGAGCTTCCCGAAACCGAACCGGAGCTAGAAGTGGAGCTGGATCCCCCAGACGACAACGTCGCCGACGACCGCGAAAGCATTCAGGAAAACGACAAGGTGCTGTTGATCGTGGACGACGACCAGCGCTTTACGCGGACGCTGCTGGACGTCGCGCATACGCGCGGCTTCAAAGGTCTGATCGCGCTGCGCGGCGCGACCGCCTTGCACCTGGCGCGCAAGTTCAAGCCGGCGGCCGTGACGCTGGACAGCGAGCTGCCGGACCTCGACGGATGGAAGGTCCTGGACGCGCTCAAGCACGACCCCACCACTCGCCATATCCCCGTCCACATCATCTCTGTCGACGATCGCCTGACGAAGGCGCTCGAGCTTGGAGCGGTCGCGGGGTTGATCAAGCCGGTCACCAAGCGGTCACTGGGACAGGCGTTCGATCTGCTCGAGAGCCTTGTCGCTCGCTCGGTCAAAAATCTGCTGGTGGTTGAACACAATGCGGACCAGCGCGCAATGATGGTCGAGCTGATCGGCAACGGCGACGTCAAGACAACCACGGTCTCGACGGGTACAGAAGCGCTGGCCGCCCTGGACAAGCAAAAATTCGACTGCATGGTGCTCGATCTCGATCTGCCGGACATGACCGGTTTCGAGCTGATCGCGCAAATCAAACAGTCGGCGCGCGTGCCTGCCCCGATCGTCGTGTACAGCTCGAAGGACTTTACTCCGGATGAAGAGACCCAACTGCGTGCGCTCGCGGAATCAGTCATCGTCAAGGACGTGCGTTCCCCCGAGCGCCTGCTGGATGAGACCGCCCTGTTCCTGCACCGGTCGGAAGCCAAGCTGCCCGACACCACACGCAAGCTGCTGGAGAAGGCGCATCGATCTTCGCCGGCCATCGCCGGCAAGAAGGTGCTCATCGTCGATGATGATGTACGCAATATCTTTGCGCTGACGAGCGCGCTGGAGCGCCACCAGATGGAGATCGTGCACGCCGACAGCGGCGCCGAAGCAATTGCGCTGCTGAAGGCAACCCCGGACGTGGACGCCGTGTTGATGGACATCATGATGCCGGAGATGGATGGGCTCGAAGTGATCCGCCGTCTGCGTGCCGACCCGCACTTCGCGGCCATGCCCATCATCGCGGTGACAGCCAAGGCGATGAAGACGGACCGGGATCAGTGCATCGAAGCTGGGGCTTCGGACTACATTAGTAATTGGAGTTTAGACAAGAAATTGTGGATCAAGCGGCGCGCTTCGGAGGACGGCGGGCCACCTCGTAGTGGAGTGGACGCTTGGGATGTTGCCCTACGCGGCGACCAGGTGATTTTCCGCGGGGCCGAG
>JBPCIO010000182.1:0-15207 GCA_051006215.1 Chloroflexota bacterium | reverse complement strand
GACGACTCGAAAGTCACCAGCATCGACTGGCGCTCGTATCCTATCCTGCGGTTTGCGGATATGCCAACGATCGACGTCGTGCTGATCAATCATCCGGATCAACCCGCCTGGGGCGCAGGTGAATGCGCTACGTTGACGACCGGCCCGGCTATCGCGAATGCGATCTTCTGGGCCACTGGAGCTAGAGTTCGCGATGTCCCCCTCACGGCCGACCGCATCCAGGCCGCCATCGGCGCACGGAGTACACCATGAATGCTTTACTGCGGATCGGGGCGCTGCGGGCGCTGTGGCGTTCTGGCCGCTTGTCCTGGCGTCTTCTGCGCGACTCGCGCACGCCGCTTAGCTCGAAGTTGATGCTCGGGGGGGCAATACTGTTGATCGTCTCGCCGATCAACGGGATTCCGAGTTTGATTCCGGTGCTCGGCCAGATGGAGGATCTGGCGCTGCTCGGGCTTGCGCTGAACCTGTTCCTCAAGCGCGTGCCGGCCGAACTCCGACGGGAGCACGAGGCGGCCCTGAGCTACGACGCGTCCAAGCCGGGCTGAGGGATCAGCGCCTCAGCCGCCATCTTGACGGCGCCTGAGCTGCAGGCTACGAGCCGATCAGCTCGCGTAGCCGGCGGGCATTGTCGATCGCCGCTGGGCGACCATGCCACAGGCTGTCGTTGTTGAAGTAGCTGTAGCTGTCGAGGCCCTGATCGCGCCAGCCTGTGATGCGGTCGGCCCACGCGTGGAGCTCGTCATCCTCAAAGCCGACATCGTGTTGGCCACCGTGGAAGCGCAAATACGTCCAGTCACCGGTCAGTTGTACGTCGAGTGGGATCCCCCAGCCGATCGGCAGGCACAAGGCGGCGTTGCTGGAGCGCAGCCGTTCATATACGTCGTCCACCAGCCAGCTCTTGTGGCGGAACTCGAACGCGTAGCGGCGCCGCGGATAGCCCCGCAGGACTTCGAGGAAGTCGGTCAGGCGGCTCAGGTCCAGCCCCCAGGCACGCGGAAATTGAAACAATACCGGCCCAAGCTTTTCACCCAATCCGTCGGCGTTGTTGAGCAGTCGCGCGAGCGGCTCGTGAGGGTCCTTGAGCTTCTTCATGTGCGTCAGGTAGCGGCTCGCCTTGACGGCAAACAGGAAGCCGGATGGTGCGGTCAGGCGCCAGTATTCGAAGAATTTGCGTTCCGGTAGGCGGTAGTAGGAGGCGTTAATCTCAACCGTAGCAAAGTGGCTCGCATAGAAGCGAAGGTGGGCCTGGGCGGGCTGTTTATCGGGATAGAACGTCATGTGCCAGTGCTTGTAGGACCAGCCTGAAGTGCCCACCCATGTCGTTGCCATCGGCGACGAGATAGCGCACGCGACGTGCCGCGCCGGTGACCGGTTCAGGCTGGACGGTAGAACCAGTAGCCAGCTTGCTGACCGGCCGGGGTGTAGGCTGCCTGGAGTGCGTCGCGGACCCGAGAGGTGTAGCGCGCGGAGATCAGTGGTCTAGGCGGTTCGTCGAGCGATTCTTCGAGGACCACCAGGCCGAATTGCCTGGCAGCGATGGCCTCGAGAATGGGATGCTCATCCCACACGCCCTGCGCTGCCAGGATGGTGAAGATAACGAACTCGAATTCAACTCGTTTACCAGCGAGCAGGGCCAGGCCTGGATCGTCGGTCAGCACGCGCCCGGGCTCGGCGGCCACCAGCGATGCGACTGCTAGCTGCGGCGGAACGCCGCCGGTTGCGCTGTCGACCCGGCCCTCTAGCGCTTGCGAGACAGTGGCTTGGTAGGCGGGCACGGACGTGAGCAGCGATGCGAGGATGAGCCCGGCCAGACCGGTGGACGTGAACGCCGCACGGGGATCGGTCGGCTCGGCCAGGCGGCTTGCGAGGATCCCAATCAGCACGCCGGTTGCCGCGGTGAGCTCCAGCCAATAGTTGGAAGACGCGCCGAGCTTGCCTATCGTGGCCAGAGCCTCCAGGCCTGATACCAGGAAGTAGATGCGCCACACGCGTTCGCGCGGGCGCCCGGGCAGGCCAAACAGCGCCGCTGCAGCAACCAGAGGTACCGCATTGAACTGCGCAAACGCGCCGAGCATGGCTGCGAAGTACGTGAAGTCGAGTGGGTTGGCGTTCGCGACCACGGTGTGCCAGAGCAGCCAGCCGTCTGTAAGCCACGCCCCGACGCCAAGGCACAGCAACAGGCCGGTCAGAAATACCGCACCAAATCCGATAGCTGCACGTCGGCGAGGCCAGAGGGTCAAGAGCAGGCACACGGGAGCGGCGACATACGTCTGCTTGGTGAGAACCGCCAGGGCCAGAGGAAGCGCCGCCAGGGTCGTTCGATCACTCGTTGCGAGGGCTAGGCCCGTCAACGTGAAGCACAGCGCTAGTGGGTCGACGCGGTGGACGGGCGCCCACAGCAGCACTGTCAGGTTCTGGGTCAAGAACAAACCGGCAGCAAGCGCGCCCCCGGCCCATCGACCGGACACCCGCCGGACGGTCCATGCCAGCACTCCGCCAGAGGCCAGCGTGGCCGCCAGCGAGACGACGCGTCCGACGCTGTAGCCCGCGTCGCCACTCAGCTGTTGGAGTCCGCCCACCAGAAGGTAGTACACGGGCGTATACGCAGTCACCGTCAGCGGCACAGCCGTTGGCGGGGGATACAGTGGCTGCCCCAGGGCGATGCGGCGCGTTTCCTCCAGGACGATGGCTTCGCCGTACAGGAATTCGGTTGGGTTGCGGACGCGCTCGAAACCGCTCAGAGCAGCGGCAGCCAAATAGACGACCATCAGCAGGGCGATGGCCGACCAAACCAGCGCCAGGATTCGGCTTACGCGCACCTGGTGCGCCGGCGGCGGAGGGCCGCACGTCCGGTCAGCGCGCACACGGTTAGCCCCGTGATGGCGGCGCCGACGGGCAAGGCAGCCGATGCGTAGCGAAACACTACGGTGTGCCGTCCGGCTGGAATGGCGACGCCTCGTAGGGCACCATCGACCACGTACACCTCGGTTGGAGAATCGTCAACACGAGCCTGCCAGGCCGGGTAGTAGGCGTCGCTCAGGACCAGCAAGCCGGGCGCGCCGGTGTCTACGTCCAGCTGCACCGCATCGGCGGCGTACTCGGTAATTTTGGCCTGGTCGGAAGCGAATGGCGAGGTACCGAGTGGCGGGAGTGGCTTCTCGAGCATGGCCGTGCGCCGCGGATCGATCGCGCCCCCGGCCAACTGAGCGACGGCCTCTTCGGCGGTCATCTGCGCGGCGGAATGGACGATCCAGGCGCGAGGCAACGCCCGATCATTTTCGAGAACCTTGACGTCGGCGTTAGCGTAAACCGCCGGGAGATCTCGCGCGAGGCGTGGCTCGACCTGGTCTGCGGCGGGCACAACCGGCACCACGATGTATCGCACGCCGAGCAGGTCCAGCAACGGCGACCTAAGTCCGGCTTCGAACACGTCGGTCTGGTGGTAGTCCTGAGCCTGTCCGTTCAGTGCGCGCATGAAAACGTCGTAGCGAGCCAGATGGATTGGGTTGTAGCCCTGAACATCGCCCAGGCCGCTGAGCAGCGCGCGGTTGTTGACCCCCAGCGCTACCGTTTTTGGGTTGGCCCAGCCCAGGGTGTAGGGGATTGGCCCACCCAAGACGTGCTGTGCGTAGCCTATGGTTCTGGCGCGATCGACGGCAGTTGCCGACTGCAGAAATCGCGCGGCGCCAGTCGGAGCGTAGTAGGCGTCAAGGTCGACGTGGTGCAGCTCATACGCGCCGCCGGCCTCGAGCGCAGCGGCCAGCTGCGCGTGCCCGGCCACGCGCAGGTCGACCAGCACGAGCGCGGTGAGCAGGACGGCCAGGGCCGCGCCGCCTCGTCCGAACGCCTGCAGGTGCCCGATTGCGGCGCCGGCCAGGATTGCTGGACCGATAAACCACACCAGCAGCGCCCGCTCCGGCGCGTGGACGTGCATCGGTCCGAAGCCGGGCAACACCGACAGCGCCACGTGCAGCGGCGTGGGTTGCCAGCGCGCGAGGACCAGCCCAGCCATCGACACCACAACAAAGAAGGGCGCAGCGTGGCGGGCGCGCACGAGGGGCGGCGCGCTCAGGGCAAGAGCCAGGGTGACCAATCCGACGTAGTGAAAGCCGGGCGACAACAGCCGCGCTTGCCAGTCCTCGATGATCCCCCAGTCGGTCAGCGCCGCCGTTGGCGAGCTGAGGCCGGCGGCACCGTAGCCGCCCGGCAAATTCGAGAGCGCGTTGTACTCGAGGCGCGGCAGCACGCCGATCGCCGCGAGGCCGCAGCCGACCAGGAGCAGCATGCCGCCATGCAGCAGCATGCTCTTGAGACGGCATCCGAGGCTGAGCCTGGAGCCAACCAGCGTTCGGTACATGATGTACCCGCCCAGAAAGAGCAGCGCGTAGTACGCGCCCTGACCCAGCCAAGCAGCCAGAATCTGACTCAGGGCCAGCCCACCGATGGCCCACCCACGGTCGCGCTGCGCCAGGCTGGTGTGGCTGATGGCGAGCTCGATGCCAAGCAGTGCGACCGGCAGCCAGGTGGCCACATTGGAGTAAGCAAAGCAGCACAGTGCGTGGCCCAGAAAAAAACCCGAATAGCTGTACGCGATGGCGCCGGCGACGGCGCCAAGCGGCCGTATGCCCAGGCTGCGCGCAAGGGCGTAAGTAGCCAGTCCTGCCAGCAGGAGGTGAAAGAGGAGAAAAGTGCTGGCGGCCTGGGTGAGTGGCAGCACCGCAAACACCAGCATTGCTGGCAGGTACGCCCACCCGGACTCCGGGTCGGCCGCGAATGGGCTGCCTGCGAACTGGTGCGGATTCCACATGGGAATGTGGCCGTTTCTCAGGTTTTCGCCAAGGTAGACGTACCACGGGTAAAACGCCGTAGCGGTGTCCATGCCGATGGGCATGCCATCGCGAACCAGCTCCCACGTGGTCAGACAAGCCAGGGCGGACAGGCCCACCACGGGTACAACGTCTGGCGGACACCGGGCCGCGAGCCACGGCCGGACTACCCGCGGCTGGGTTACGGAAGCGTGGGGAGCGGTGCATGGCGTGATTCTGCTAGCGTATCGGGCGAGGTACAGTTGGTCCGCATGAGTGAGACCCAGGAGCCTTCGAAGCACCTCGAGATTCTGAAGGCGAGCAGCCCGGGCGTGGACCAGATCCACCCGGGCATGGAGGTCGTAAGCATCGATGGCGAGCGCATCGGCAAGGTCAAACAGGTGCGAGCGTCCGAGTTCCTGATCGATCGCCCGCTCGCCCATGATGTGTGGGTCCCCTTTTCGGCGGTAGTGGAGGCCGGGGAGCACGGGGGCGCATTCCGGCGCGGGCCGACCCAACCCAGCGAAGTCGTCTTAGGTGTGAATTCCGGCCACGTCGACCAGCAGGGCTGGGCGCACGCGTAGCGCCCGAGCGCCAGTCTCCTACTCGGGTGTGCGGGCCAGGTCTGCCCAATCGGCTATCGCGTACAACTCCCGCTCATTCGCGTTGGCATTCGTGGAGCGGGTCCGGCCGAGCTTCGACTTGAGCTTGGTCTTGAGCTCGTAGCGCATGCTGGCGTCGCCGACCATGAACCCGAGAACGCGGCCGGGATGCTTGCGCAGGCGCTCACGCCAGCGCGTCTGCGGAAACGCGAGCAGGTTCAGCAAGCGTTCGTGAGCGTTGGTCGCCATCTCACGACCAGACCGTAAGCGCACGTCGGCCGCGTACCCGATGGTGATGAGATCGCGGCCAAAGGGCGACTTCATCGTCGCCGACAGCAGGTCGGAACGGGTGGCGAACACCACCTCTGGTTCCGTGCTCGGTTGGGTCGTGGTTTGCGCAATGTCGGCGCTCCGGTCAGCGACGCGTATGCTGATCCCCGCGGCGGCATAGTCCCACAAGCGGACGACCGCATCCAGACGCTCGTCGGCGCTGAGGCCGAGCGCGCGTTCCGCCGCCCGCGTCCGCGCGGCATCCACGAGTTGGTCGAACTGCGCCGCCGACAGCGCCTTGGGCTCCGACGCGCTGCCGTACCGCGCCAGGACCTCGCCACGCGCCAGCGAAGGCTCGATCCGCGGATACGGTGTTGCGTGGACCACTCCGTCCTCGACCCAATCGCCAGGCTGAAGGTCATGCACCTGGGAGCGCAGATCCGACGCAAGCTGACGCACGGTCTCTGCCGGAGGCGCCATTCGCAACCGACTGTCGCTGATCCACCAGTTGCGCTCGTCCGGTAACACAAAATGGGCGGCGAAGGGAAACGCGTAGCGGGGCTGTAAGCGCTCGGTTACGAGCGCGAAGTTCCGCAGGAAGAATACTTCACGGTCGCGCGCTACGATCCCGTCGTCTTTGTCGGGTACGTGGATGCAGTTCGGGAAGTAGCTTGCCCCGCCGAAACCGCAAAAAAGGTAGTCGATCCGAGGCAACCGGCGGCGCAGCACGCGACAGTACTCTTCGATGAGATCGCGTCGAGACGCATGCAGCGCATCATTGGCATTCAGCAGGACCTGACCGCCAGACTCGATGCTGAGCATGCTGTCATCCATGTGTGTATAGACGCGCAGGCTGGCCGAGTGTTGTCCGTTGCGGACGTCGACGTGCGTGCCGCTGGGGACCTCGCGAATACGCCGAAAGCCGATTCGACGCAGATAGTCTCGCATTGCCGTGTCATAGCGTTTGGGAATGACCGCCATTACGTCGGGGGCCACACGCAGAAGTTCGGCGAGAGTTTCGCGATGCAGATGGTCTTCGTGGGCGTGCGAGATATACACGGCGTCGAGCCCGCTCAAATCGAAGCGCTCGGGTACGGGCAAAGGGTAGGGGTACCACTGGCCGCGAAACGCGGGACCTGACCACCACGGATCCGTGAGGATGGTGAGCGTCCCGATCCGCACCAGCAGCGTGGCATGCCCGACAAAGTCCACTCGCACCCGCGGAGTTGTATCAGGCCGGCCAGTGCTCGAGGCGGGCACCCCTGGCATGTGCAAGCAGCGGACGCAGTGTCGACGTGGATTCCCTGACCGACGCCGCAGCACTCACTACAATCGATTGGCATGTCGCCCGACCCCACGGCCGCAGCTACAGGACCCAGCCCCGGCGCATTCGGTCGCGCACGGACTGCTCTGATCCTGTCCAGCCTGGCCGTGCTTGTGTGTGGAGTCTTTGCAGCGGCGACGGTGGTCGGCTTCCGACTTGCCGCGGCGGACCGAGTCGTCGCCGGCACGGGTGTACTCGGCGTCCCGCTGGGTGGACTTAGCCGCGAGGAGGCATCGGCTCGCCTCGCGCCAGTGGTAGCAGCCAGCCTGAATCAGCCAGTATCGCTCCGTCTCGGCGATCGCGCGTGGGTCACCAGCGCGAGCTCTCTCGGCTTTGATCTTCAGGCGGCGGACCTCGCCGAGCGGGCTTTTCGCGTCGGGAGGACTGGCTCGTTGCTGCAGCAGCTGGCAGAACAATGGCAGGCGCGCCGGTATGCCACCGGCCTGACCGTGAGCGCAGCCGCCGGCTCAGCAGCGCTGGACGCCCTGCTGGACCAGATCGCTGCGCAGGTGGACCGCGCTCCCGAGAACGCCCATCTGGAGCTCGGATCGGACGGCGCGCTGGCGTACGGCCCGGATGTGACCGGAATCCAGCTCGACAAGACCGCGTCCCGAGCCGAGATCGTGCGCGCCATGGCCGACGCCAGCCCGTCAGTTGAGCTGGTGTCGCAGCCGCTTGCGCCAGCCGTGCGCACTCAACAGGTCGAGGCGGCCCACCAGCAGTTGCAGCGCATCCTCGAGATGCCTGACTCGATCGAGCTCAGCGCGGCCGGCCGCACCTGGAGGCTCGGACGGGGCGACCTGGTCGGCCTGCTTGCCGTCACCCCGCCAGGCGCATCGGGCGAGCCAGCCACCGTGGGGCTGCGGGACGAGCCACTCCAGTCGCTCGTAGACCGTGCGGCGAAGGAGGTCGACCGGTCTGCGCAGGATGCACGCTTCGGGTTGAGCGGTGGCTCGCTCACGCTGATGCGACCAAGCGATCAGGGACAGGCCGTGGATAGAGCGTCCGCGGCTGCCTTGATCACCTCGAGCATTCTGGCTGCGCAACGCGCTATCGACATCCCGCTCGTGTCGGTGCCACCCCGGGTAGCCTCGGCTGATGTGGTGAAGCTGAATTCGGCCGAGCTGATCGAAGAAGCTACCACCACGTTCGCCGGCGCTATCCCGCAGAAACGGCACAATATCCAGTTGGCGGCCGAGCACTTGAACGGTGTCGTCGTGCCACCTGGCGGCACGTTTTCTTTCAACCAGGAAGTTGGCCCGACGACACTCGAAGCCGGTTACGACTGGGGCTTCGGTCTGGCCACTGGCAATGGAGGTGTCCACACCGTGCCGGCCGTCGCGGGTGGTATCTGCCAGGTGGCCACCACGCTGTTCCAGCCCGTCTTCTGGGCCGGCTATCAACTCGAGGAGCGCTACTGGCATCTGTATTGGATTCCCTCGTACACCTCGCGCGATTTCGTCGGCCTGGATGCAACCGTCGATTCAGACGCGGGTCTTGATTTCAAATGGGTCAACCCGACCAGCGACTATGTGTTGATTCAATCCAGTACGGACGACGAGCACGTCACCTTCCGTTTGTACGGGCGAAAGCCGCAGTGGACGGTACGCGTGGAACCGCCTGTCGTCTCCAACCGTGTCGCGGCCGATCCCACGCCGGTGGTCGAGGCAGAGCCGACGATGGCCTGGGGTCGGACCTTGCTGGTCGAGAGCGCGCGTGACGGATTCGACGCCCTGATCAACCGTCACGTCATTTCGCCGGATGGCAATACGGTGCGGGATCTGGCGCTCAAGAGCGTGTACCAGCCATCACACACCGTGACACTCGTCGGGACCGCCAACCCGCCCGCGGGCGCGAGCGTTGCGGACGCTCTGGGCCAGGTGCGAGCCGCCGAGCAGCCAGCCGCGGGGCAGCCAGCCGCGCAGCCGGCGGTGGCGACGTACACCACCCCGAACGGGCCGCGCACGCTGGCGCAGATCCGCGACGAGCTTGGGCTAGCGGGCTGGGGAGGTGGCTCGGACCAGGACGCGCTGGCCACGTACAACCGCGTTGCAGCCGGCAACTGAGGAACTTCTAGCGCGCCGGGACCCGCAGGCGCATGCCGACCAGTAGCGCGTCAGGGTCAGGCCCGATTATCTCCCGGTTGGCATCGTAGAGGCTTGGCCACAGGTCGGCGTCGCCATACAGCTTGTCGGCGATGGAACGCAGCGTGTCGCCGGCTTCCACGCTGTATTCGGCAGCGATGGGCGACGCATCCGGGGCCACGGAACGCTGTGTGGGAGACGGTGTGGCCCGGCTGTCGACGACGTAGCTTGGCTGAGCCGGGCCAGGCGCGGCCGACGGGCCGGGCAGCCAGCCCGGCACTGCGACCGCCATACCCAGACCCGTGCCCGCAAAGGCGGCTAGAACCAGCACCAGGCCCAGCACAGCTGCCCGGCGGGCTCGCGGCCGTCGCACGGCTGCGCGCGGCGGCTCAACCGCGGGCGTCCGCTCAGTTTGAGGTTGTTCTTCGGCGGGGGTGCGGCTCGAGTCCACAGGTACTGCTCGGCCGCGTTGAAGCGCCGAATCTTTCTGTATCGACTAACGCTCAGAGTACACGTAGGTCACATGAGGGCAGCGGCAGCGGGAATTGGCTTGGTGGCCGCGCGGCCGTGTGGTAGAACTTCCTCGCAGCGTCCCGGAGGGGAGTAACTGCCGGTCGATCCAGACCGTGGACGGAGTCAACACACTGGGATAACTCCCTGGCCCCGTCGGCTCGCGCCCAGCGAGTCCAGCCAGACTTTCGGCCTACTGCCCGTGTATGCGCACGGGCCCGGTGGGTCGAGTTGAGTCTGGTGCTACCAGACACCCCGCTCGATTGCAGATGCGAGCAATCGCCGTCACGAGGTGTCCGTTGGTTTTCACCCTGCTGTTGTTACTCGGCTCGGCAGCACTGATCTATGTCGGCTGCGAGTTCTTCGTCAACGGCATCGAGTGGGTCGGTCGCAAGCTGGGCATAGCGCAGAATGCAGTCGGCACGGTTCTGGCCGCGTTCGGCACGGCGCTGCCTGAGAGTGTGGTGACGTTCGTGGCCGTGGTCCTGGGTACGACCCCCGAGGCTAAGGACATTGGGGTGGGCGCGGCGTTGGGTGGGCCGCTGGTGCTCTCGACCGTGTCGTATGCGGCCACGGGTTGCTCCATCCTCCTTTTTCGTCGGCGGCGCTCTAAGGGCAGCGGACTGCTGATCGACGGCCGCCGTCTGGGCCGTGACCAGATCGCCTTCCTGGCCATTTTCGTGCTCAAGGTCGGACTCGGCTTCGTGGCGTTCCCGGGCAAGCCGGTCATGGGATGGGTGTTCCTGGCAGCCTATGCCGCTTACTTCTGGATCGAGTTGCGGCAGCCGTCAGCGGGCGAGGAGGGCGAGCTCGAACCGCTACGCATCCGCGCTGGACAGACGAATCCGCACGCTGCCTGGGTGTTCCTGCAAACCGGGCTTGCGCTCGTGGCCGTGTTCGTCGGATCTCAGGTCTTCGTATCCCAGCTCGAAGGACTGGCCGTCGGTCTGGGCGTGCCTGGCCACATCGTGGCCTTGCTCCTCAGCCCCGTGGCGACTGAGCTTCCAGAGACGATGAACGCCATCATCTGGGTGCGCCAGGGCAAACAGCGCCTGGCGCTGGCCAATATCAGTGGAGCGATGATGATTCAAGCGACGGTACCGAGCGCACTCGGGCTGTTGTTCACGCCCTGGCGGTTCGACACCGCGCTCGCACTTGCCGGCGCCACGACGATGCTGTCCATCCTGTACCTGATTCTGGCTTTGAAAACCACCCGCCTGACCGCCAGCCGGCTCTCGTTCGTCGGCCTGGGCTACGTCGCTTTCGCGGCCGTCTTTGTTGCGACCCGCTGAGCTAGGCGCGTGGGACAGCGGCACGGATGAGCGCCCATACCCGCTCGGGAGTGGCGGGGATATCCACGTGCTTGACGCCAAGCTGCCGCAGCGCATCCCCGACCGCGTTGGCCACTGTCGGGACGGCGCAGATCGTGCCCGCTTCCCCAATGCCCTTCACTCCGAGCGGGTTGGAAGGAGTGACGGTGACCGTGCGGTGGTTTTCCATCATCGGCAGCATGTCCGCGCGAACGGCGGCGTAGTCCCCCAACGAGCCCGTGATCAACTGACCACTTTCGTTGTCGTAAACGATCTCTTCCCATAGCGCTTGTGCCGCGCCTTGCGCGACGCCGCCCTGCACCTGGCCGTCGACCAGCATCGGGTTGACCACGTTGCCGCAGTCGTCCACGCTCACGTACTTCACCAGCGTGACCTTGCCAGTGTCCATGTCCACGTCAACCACCGCCACGTGCGTGCCGAACGGAAACGTGAAGTTAGGCGGATCGAAAACGCGCGTAAATTGCAGACCTGGCTCCATTCCGTCGGGGAGCTTGACTGCGTTGTACGCTTCGCGCGCGACCGTGGCGAATGTCACCGACTTGCCTGGCGCGCCTTTCACCTGAATCGAACCCTCCACGAGCTCCACGTCGTCGAACGAGACCTCCAGGAGGTGCGCGCCGATCTTCAGCGTCTTTTCGCGAATGTCCTCCATGGCTAGCTTCAGCGAGCTCCCGCCCAGCGCCAGCGAGCGACTGCCGCCCGTGCCGTTGTTCGAATACGGAGCGCTGGAGGTGTCCCCGTGCAGGAGCGTGACATCGTTGATGTCGATCTCCAGCGCATCCGCTGCGATCTGTGCAAATGAGGTCTCGTGGCCCTGGCCGTGGGCGGACGCGCCTGTATAGATGGTCACTTTGCCGCTCGGCTCAACTCGCGCGATGGCCGTCTCGAATCCACCTGAGCCCATGATCTTCGATGGCCCGAAGGCGCAGATCTCGACGTAACTGGCGAACCCTACCCCGCGCAGCTTGCCCTGCTTGCGCAGCTCGGCGGATTCGGCTTTGAGCTGCTTGAAGCCAGACACTTCGAGGGCTTTGTCCAGGGCTGCCGCGTAATCGCCGCTGTCGTAGGTGAGGCCGGTCGGGGTGGAGTATGGAAACTGATCCTTCTTGATGAAGTTGCGCTTGCGAACCTCTGCCGCGTCGAGCCCCAGGTCGTCGGCAATGGCGTCCATGATGCGTTCCTGGAAGTAGTTCGCCTCTGGACGGCCAGCGCCGCGGTAGGCATCGGTTGGCACCTTGTTGGTAAAAACGCCATACAGGTCATACTGCAGGTCGCTGAACAGGTATGGACCGGTGCCCATTTTGGTGGTGAGGGTCGGGATTTCCGCAGTGCCGAAGTACAGGTACGCGCCCAGGTCGGCCAGCAGACGGCCTTTGAGGCCGAGAATGGTGCCGTCTTTCGCACACGCCACGCTGATGTAGTCGATCTGGTCGCGACCGTGCGCCATGGTGGCCAGGTTCTCGCGACGCTCCTCCAACCAGGCCACTGGCCGGCCGAGCTTCACCGCCAGCCAGGGAACCAGCATCTCCTCCGGATAGACGTTGGCCTTGGCGCCGAATCCTCCGCCCACCTCAGGCGCGATCACCCGCACCTGGTTCTCGCGCAGTCCCAGGACGGCCGCGATCTGGGTGCGCATAACGTGCGGGAACTGCGTGCCGGCATACACCACCAGGCTGCCCTCGCCGCGACGGTACTCCGCCAGCGAAGCGCGGCACTCTATCGGCAGCGCAGCCACGCGCTGATTGACAATCCGGCGCTCGACAATCTTGTCCGCTCTGGCGAAGGCCGCATCTACGTCGCCGTGACTGATCTTCTGGTGGAAGCAGACGTTGGTCCCGAGCGACTCGTGCACGAGTGGTGCGCCGTCCTTGGACGCGGCGTCAAGATCGATGACCACCGGCAGCGCTTGATACTCCACGACAACCCGATCGGCAGCGTCGCGCGCGACCTGCTTCGATTCGGCCACCACTACCGCGATCGCTTCGCCCATGAAGCGCGCGATCTCGTTCGCCAGAATGGTCCGCTTCGGATTTTTGGCGCCCGGAATGTCCGAAGCACCTGGCAACGGGTTGATCTTGGCGTTGACGTCTGCACCAGTGAAAACGGCTACGACTCCGGGCACAGCCAACGCCGCGGCTGTGTCCATGTTGGTCAATCTGGCATTCCCGTACTGGCTGCGCACGAACTCCGCGTGCAGCATTCCGGTCGGAGCAAGGTCACCGATATACGTTCCCGCGCCCGTGACCAATCGCGGATCTTCCACCCGCTTCACCGCGGATCCAATCAGCCGAGCCCGAGTCATGGCAGCATCGTAGCATTCACCAGGACAACGAGATTGGAGGCCAGAGATCGTGCGGGCAATGCGCTACGCGGGAGAACGCCAGGCTGTTTGTCAGGACCGAGTGGACCCGCGTCCAGCGGCGAACGAGGTGCTGATCAAGATGGAGGCGGCCGGAATCTGCGGTAGCGACCTGCACGTGTACCGCCGTCCCGACACACGGTTCGTGGACGGCGGTCGAGTGCCGGGACATGAGCCAGCGGGCAAGATTGCCGAACTCGGCGCTGACGTCCGCGGCTGGTCGGTTGGCGACCGGGTCACCGCCTATTTTCGACAGGTCTGCGGTGTCTGCCAGTACTGCCGCTCGGGACACAGCAACGTGTGCACCAATCGCCGCGGCTCATATGGAGTTGGTCCCGGCACGGCCGATGGAGCTGATGCCGAGTACATGGTGGTCGAGGCCCAGTACCTGTTCAAGGTGCCTGACGACTTCTCGCTCGAGGACGGCGCCATCATCGCCTGCCAGGGCGGCACCGCCTACTATCCGCTCACGCGGCTCAGCGCGAGTGGGCAGGACGTCCTGGTCGTGTCCGGGCTTGGACCTGTGGGCCTGCTGGCGACGCTGTTCGGTAGTCGAATGGGCGCGGAAGTCGTCGGCATCGACCCGTCCTCAGAGCGGCGGGCGCTGGCCGAGAGGCTTGGCGCCCGGCGTACCTTCGATCCAACCGCTGGCGCGATCGGGGAACAGGTGCGGGCGTACTATCCGGAGGGCGCGGACAAGCTCTTCGAGGCTTCTGGCGCGACCGCCGCGCACGCCGTCATCCCGGACCTGCTGCGACCGCTCGGGATGGCGGCCCTGGTTGGACTTGGTAATTCCGAGCTGAAGCTGGCGCTCGGCCCGGTCGTACACCGCGAGCTGGTGGTATTCGGCACGAGTGCGTTCCCGACCTCCCAATATGATGAGATCTGGCGCTTCCTGCGCCGCCACGGGATAGCGCCGAGCCAGGTAACGACGCACCGCTTCCCGATCGAGCAGGGCGCAGAAGCCTTCCGCCTCGCGGACACCGCGACGACCGGCAAGGTGTGTTTCGCCTTTAACGAATAACTGTCTCGGCTCCGCGTCAGCAACTGCGCTGGACACTGTGCGCCCGGGCCTGCGCTGCATCGCTGCCAGAAGGGCTACTGGCCACTGAGGGGCAGTGCGGACCTGATGACCTACGACCCCGAGCTCACCGGGCGCCATGGATACGTTCAGGCTGCCCTCGGCCGGGGTGCCATGTGGTAGGGCACGTTTGCTACAACAATGCCGGGGTGGAATAACAGCGCGGCCTTGAGCCGTAGCGCCGTCTGATTGTGGAGCAGGTGCTCCCACCAACTGGAGGGCACGTACTCCGGCAGCACGATCGTGATCGTGTCACCGGGATTGCTTTCCTTGAGCGCGTCGATGTATGCCAAGAGCGGCCCGGTCAGTGACCGGAAAGGCGACTCGATGATGACCATCTGGACGCCCGGCTCCCATTCTTCCCACTCTCGCCGGAGCTGCTCGACCTCGGCCACATCGTCTGTTACGTGAACCGCAACCACGTGCGCATCATCGGAGGCCATGGCTCGCGCAAAGGCGAGCGCCTGACGGGCGGGCGTGCCGAGATCCGCGACAGGGACGATGGCCCGGATCATGACCTCTTCGGGCAGCAGCGGTGTCTCCGCACGGCGGGCACGCTCCAGCCGCTTGTAGTGCACGTGGATACCGTAGCACATGCCGATCAGCAGCGGGATCAGCACCACTACGAGCCAGGCGCCCTCGACGAATTTCGTGGCGGCAATGACGACGGTCACAATCGCCGTCGCGACGGCGCCGATCCCGTTGATCACCGCCGAGCGCCGCCAACCAGCCTCCCGTACCCGACGCCAGTGCACGACCATTCCCGCTTGGGAAAGGGTGAAGCTGGTGAAGACCCCGACGGCGTACAGCGGGATCAGTGCGTCCAGGCTCCCGTTGAAGA
>JBPCIO010000181.1:0-18078 GCA_051006215.1 Chloroflexota bacterium | reverse complement strand
TTGGTATACGAGTACGTCTGGCCTGGCCGCTGGGCCGCCGACGCCCAGGCCGACCAGGTAAAAAACGACGTGAGCTGGCGAATCTGTTCCGGATCGACGATGGCCGACGGTCGCAGGCCGTTCTCCGCGCTCGGATTGGCGAAGAACGCCTGATAGTGATCGCGCAGGGTCTGGTAGGCATGCACCTGGGCCGCCGAGAACACGAGAGTGCCGGTGCTGGCCTGGTAGGTGTTTGTCTTGAAGTCCGCGATGGTGCGAGCCAGCGCCTGGTCGGATGCGGGCCCGCCGTATTGCTCGAGCACGTCGAGCGCCCCCCGCCGCAGGGCGTCGGCGGTGTAGTCGGGTCCGAGGTAGGCCCCGTGACCGAAGATCGAGCCGTATTCCATCAGCCCGTTGCGCAGGAAAATCTCCTGCCCGCCCACAATGTCGGCGGCCGTAAACAGCGCCGCGCCACCTGAATCGACGATTCGTTGCGGGACAGGCGGCGCTCCATCGTTGGCACCATATGCCAGGATGCCCATCACGCCGAACCCGAAAAGCATCACCAGCACCGAAGTCTGGATCCACACCCGCGAGACGATGAGCTCGCGTCTGGCCGAACCACTCAACATACGATCCGTCTCCCACATACCGAACCAGGTTCACCGGATCACTCGCGAGCGACCCCGCACGCTGCGGCGCTGCCAGCGCCTTGCAACCTAACGGTATCAGGCCGCCCAGCCCTCAGGAGCCCTGTGCTCGGCTGGGGCTCGTACTCTCCGAGACGATGATGTGCACACCGCAGACTAGCGGTTTAACAGACGGGTCGAGCGTGGTGGACCTGGGCTACCAGCTTGGCATCGACGGACACCGTCGACGCACTCGGAGGTCCTTCACGGCAAACGCGACGCTCCGTCATCGAGCAGGAAGAATTCCGCGCCGATCTAAAGGCTGGCGTGAACATAGCCGTCGAGCGGTACCGCTGCGGGAGCGGCTTCAGTACTGGCTCGAGCACGTGATCAAGCCTAATCGGGAGCCGACAACACACGAGCTGTACGAGGTCCTCGCACTGCACCTGGCGCAAAGTTCAGCTTCGATCCTGTCTACAATTTAGTAGACTGATGAGTATGCAGCAACCCTCTGCGACCACCACGGTCCGCGTGTCACGTCGGACTCACAAGGTACTGAGCGAGATTGCCGCTCGCCAGGGCCGTTCCGTCGCCGAGCTACTTGACCAACTTGCCGAACAAGCACGCCGGCAGCAAATCCTCGCCCAATCAGCCGCGCGTATGGTCGAGATCTTGTCCGATCCTGAGGTGCGTAGCCACTACCTGGAGGAGCTATTGCTTTCCGAGGCCGCCGCTGCCGAGGTGACGAGTCAAGAACCTCCATATGACGACGCGCGCAGCCATGCCTGAAAGAGGTGAGGTGTGGCTGGAGCAGCCTGGCCGGGACGTGATCGGACACGAACAGCAGGGGCAGCGGCCAGTCGTCATCGTCTCGGGCGACGGACTCAATGCTGGCCCTTGGCCACTTGTCGTCGTCGTACCGCTCACGACGCGCGATCGCGGTGTCCCACTGCATGTCCCGATCGAACCACCAGACGGCGGCGTGCGAACTCATAGTGTCGCGCTCGTGGAGCAGATTCATGCTGCCGATCGCCTGCGCTTGGTGGAGCGTTGGGGACGACTGTCGCCGGCGGCCATGCGGGAGATTGAAGATCGTCTTCGCATCGTGTTGGATCTGGCTTGAATTGCGCGCTGGCAATTTCATTCGATCCGGTGAGCACAACCCGCACACCGATGTCCGATCTGTTGCAGGTGCAGACCTGCAAACTTGGCCGAGCATAGCAGCTGCACTTTGTCATACACGTCCTTGTCCGCCCTCTGCAGCCACATAAATCCGGTATGAGGCGCCGGCGGACGGGCATGGGACGGTATAAAACGGCGTCCCCGCCGGCATAAAACCCGGTGCGTCTGTCCAGCCGGCCGTGATGCAGTGTTCGAGCGTGAACAGTGTGTGAGTGGCTGGACGGCACGCGACGGTGCGCTGCGCTGTCTGGCGGCTCTTGCGAACTGTGACCGGGGGATCAGACAATTCCACGCCGTCCAGCCATCTGGATCAGCGAACGAGCGGGAGCTAGAAGGGCATGCTGACAATCGACGCACAGGTCCACGCCTACGAACGCGACCGACCGGGCCGGCCCTGGGTCGGCATCCTGCAGGGCCCGCCGGAGGTCACGGGCGATCAGATGGTCGCGGCCATGGACGATGTCGGAGTTGACGGCGCGATTCTGGTCTCGCCGTTCTCGCTGTATCGGTTCGACGCCAGCTATGCGCTGGCGGTACGCGCCAAGCACCCCGACCGCTTCGCCCTGATCAAGCCGGTCGACCCGACCGACGCGGCGGTGACAGAGACGATTGCCGACTGGGCGGCAACCGCGGGTGCGGTGGGCATTCGCATCATGCTGAACAGCGACCTCCCCACCGACCCCGCCCACCCCGGCATCAATCGCGTCCTCGCAACTGCTGCACGTCACTCGCTGCCGGTAAACCTGCTCGCCTGGGGCCGGCTGGATCAGGCCCTCGAGCTTGCCGCGCGCAATCCCGACACGCAGCTCGTGGTCGATCACCTCGGTCTGCAGCAACCCTTCCAGCCGCCGCCGCCCGCCCAGCCCTTCGCCGACCTGTCGAAGGTTCTGGCAATGGCCGCCCTGCCAAATATCGCGATCAAGATCACCGGCGCCTGCACCCTGTCTCACGACGCCTTCCCGTACCGCGACATCTGGGATCCGCTCTGGCGCATCTTCGACGCCTTCGGTCTGGATCGTTGCTTGTGGGGCACAGACTGGACGCGCGCCGTCGCCTTACTGACGTATAAGCATGGCGTCCAAGCGTTCCGCGTCACCGACCGCCTCTCTGAGAACGACCGCGCTCGCCTGATGGGCGGCACCCTGGCGCGCGTCTACAACTGGGAGCCCGGGACACCGTCACCAAAGCGAGATGGGCCGGGCTAGCACTTCGTCCGGACACGAACCGGACGGAAGAGCTCTGGCACAGCAGCACGGGGCCGGCGTGATTTGCCACCGGCTCCCTTCTCAGTTGTGGAAGTAGTGGCCCTGCTCGAGATCCTCGATGAGCCCGGGCTGGGTCGGCTGCCATCCCAGCAGCTCGCGGGTCAGCGTGCTCGAGGCCGGGCTGTCCATCCCGAGAAAGCCGCCCAGCCACGTGAAGTGTTCGGCTGCGTCCTCTGGAGAAATCGACACCACGGGCACGTCGAGATGCCGTCCGATCACTTCGGCGATAGCGCGGATCGGCACGCCCTCGTCGGCGACCGCGTGCAGCGTCGATCCTGCCGGTGCCTTCTCCATTGCCAGAAGGAACAGGTGCGCGGAATCGAGACGGTGCACCGCCGGCCAGCGACTGGCTCCGTCGCCGATGTACCCGGAGACGCCCCTGGCGCGGGCGATGCCGACCAGGGCTGCCATGAAGCCGTTATCGCCTTGGCCGTGATTCGTCGGCGGCAGTCGCATGACTGACGAGCGGACGCCGCGCGCAGCGAAGGAGAGCACCAATTCGGCAGTGGCCAACCGAACCTGCGGGCCGCCGCCCACGTGCGCCGTAGCCGTGGCGGGACCATGCCCGTCCCGTTCGGTCACCACCCGCCCCGGTGCGACCCCGAGCGTCCCGGAGGCGATGACGAACGGTCGATCGGAACCTGCCAGTACTTCACCGAAGGTCTCGACGGCGCGGCGATCCGCGTCGGCGGCGCCCTGGAAGTCCCCCGAGAAAGCGAGATCGTGCTTGAACGCGAGGTGGATCACGCCGTCCGACGCGGCAGCCGCACCTCGCAGGCTGTCGAGATCGTCAAGCGTGCCGCGGTGCACCTCTGCCCCGGCAGCGGCGAGGGCAGCGGCCGAGGCATCCGAGCGGGCGAGCCCAGTGACCTGATGACCGACGCGGATGAGCTCGGGAACGACGGCGGAACCGATCCAGCCGGAGGCGCCGGTGACGAATACGCGCATGAGCAGAACCTCTTGGCGATCGAACGTCCTCGCCGCAGAGCCCGCGCGAGGCGAGAGCGATGTCATTCGCTGACATCACTGTAGGCGTTGCGGCAGCGCGGCGTGGAGAACCCATCCCCGAGTCTGGCTGCCGAGGCAGGCATCGCTGTCTTCAAGATCGCGTTCGAACGGTGGGTCAACGAGACCAGTCAGCGCCACCTGCCGCAGACTCATCCGAGAGTCGCTCCGTCAGCTCAAAGCCGTGACTGCGGGCACACGATCACGGCGCAAGGTCGACCCTGACGTCGTCCCGGCTGCGGACGACCAGCTCCATCGGGCGCAAGTGGCCACACGGTGACGGTTGACCGGTTGGGCTGCGCGCGCTAGCCTGCGCGAGTGTCATCTCGCCTGGATGGGCTGGCCGTCGCGCCGCTCCAGGTGCAGGCCGCTCAGGTTCCGGACAAGCTAGCACTGGTCGACGACCGCCCGGACGGCACCCTCACGACGTGGACCTTCAGCCAACTCAATAGCGAGGCCAATCGCCTGGGCCACGCCCTTCGCGACCTCGGAGTCACGCCGGATGACCGCGTCGTGTGGTGTGGACCCAACTCGCCGGGCGTAGTGCGAGCCATGCACGCTCGCGCCAAACTCGGCTTTGTCACGGTACCCCTCAATTATCGTCTGACACCGGAAGAGGCGGCCTACATCGTCGACAACTCCGACGCGGTCGCAGCCTATGTGGATGCCGAGTACGCGGAGACTTTCACGAAAATCCGCGATCGGATTCCGAAAGTGCGTGAAATCGTCGTGTTTGGGGGTGCGCCACCACCGGGGATGTTGGACGGCGATTCACTGGTAGCGGCAGCGAGTGAAGCTGAGCTGCCACCCTCCATCAGCGAGTTCACGACGGTGATGTACACGTCGGGAACAACCGGACGGCCGAAAGGGGCACTCCGCCGGGCCCCAGATCCGCTGCAGGTGAAGTTGCTGCTCGAACTCGTTGGGCATGTCCCGGAGGACGTCTACCTCACGACCGGGCCTCTGTATCACTCGGGGCCCGGCAGCTACCTGAGCGTTGCACACCTCCTGGCCAACACGGTCGTGCTGCAGCGTCGGTTCGATGCGCAGGACTGGTTGCGCCTATTGGACAAGTATCGGGTGAGCATGACGTTCTCGGCCCCGACACCGATCCGCTTCGTCTGCAATCTCCCGCCGGACCTCAAAGCACGATACGACCGAGGCAGCATGCGCAGGATGATCGCCAACGCCGCGCCGTGGTCATTCTCCCTGAAAGAGGCGTACATGGCTGATTTCCCTGAGGACTCGCTGTGGGAGATCTACGGCTCGACTGAGCTGGGCGTAGACACCGTGCTCGCCCCGCAAGACCAGCGGCGCAAGCCGGGTTCCTGCGGCCAACCCGCGCCAATGGTTGAGATCCGGCTCTACGACGCGCAGGGTCGAGAGGTGACTGAGCCGAACGTTCCGGGCGAGGTCTACGTCCGCAGCTCGGCCACCTTCACCACGTATTACAAAGCCGACGAACGTGCGGCCGAGACACGACGTGGCGAGTTTGCGACCGTGGGCGATATCGCTTATCGCGACGAAGAGGGTTACCTATATATCTGTGATCGGAAGACGGACATGGTGATCTCGGCCGGCATGAACATCTATCCGGCCGAGATTGAAGCGGTGCTGGAGTGCCATCCGGGAGTCCTGGAGGCGGCCGTCTTTGGCATACCGGACGAACAGTGGGGCGAGACGGTGTATGGGGTGGTCGTCCCGCGCGCCGGGTGCACTATCGCCCCCGACCAGCTGATCGCGTTCGCGCGGCAGTACCTTGCGAGCTACAAGGTGCCGCGGTTGATCTCAGTCGCGGCCGAGCTTCCGCATACGGGATCTGGCAAGGTGCTCAAACGCGAGCTGCGCGACCAGTACCGGCCATCCTAGCGGCACGAGCCGAGCGACCCCAGGCTAGTAGTACTCCGTCGCAGTGATATGTGGGTGAAGGTCCGTAGTGTCAAACCCGGCTGGCCGAAGTTCCGGTCCAGTGCCAGTCAAGCAGTCGACAGGGCCGCGGCGAGGCACACGCGCGTACGTACACCACGCGCGCAGCCTGGTCACGGAGGCCCGGGCTCTGTCGACGGCGTCGGGCAATGACGGTCACTACCGAGCCTTTCGAACAGATACAGGAGCAGACTTCGGCTCCGTAGTGATGCGCGCGTAGACCTGAGCGGCGACGGTCTGCAATTCGGTGTGCAAGTCTTTCGTAGCGGCAGCGACGAGAATTGGGCTGCGGATGGTCCAGTCGGCACCGGTGTGGTCCGTGACAATGGCGCCGGCTTCACTGGCGAGCAGCGCACCCGCCGCAAAGTGAAGCGCCGCGCCCAGGGGTGCGTAGACTGCACCCGCCAGGCGACCGCTGGCCATGTACACCAGCGCGATCGTGGAGGACAGAGCCCGCACATCCCAGCGGTGCCCAGCGAGCGCTTCGATGGCAAAGGCCGTCGGAAAGTCTGCGATACCTTCGCTCCCGCGGTTGTCGGGATCTACGCTCACCAACCGATACCCTTCGGCGACGTGAAGGCGGCGTAGGCCGGCCGACTCAACGAGCCAGGCGCCACGACCGCGTTCAGCACCATACAGCTCGCCGGTGCCGCCGTTGGCCACGGCCGCCGCGACGATCTGGCCGTCTTCGACGAGTGCAACGTTGGTCGCAAACAGCGGAAGGGCCGCGGCGTAGTTGGTGGTGCCGCAGATCGGGTCAACGAGCCACACGCGCCGGGTGTCCTGTAAGACGGTCGGCGTTCCTTCTTCGCCAAGAAACGCGATGTCCGGCTGATGCTCGCGCAGGACTTGCTGGAGAACGTTCTGCACGAGCACGTCGGTCAGGGTGACGATGTCGTTGGGTGCCTTTTCGCGCACGTCGTCGACTCCGCGTCGCTCCTGCACCAACGGGTGGGCGGCGCGTAGTGCTGCCAGAGCTGCGCGGGTCTCAGGGCGGAGATCGGCTTCTGTCAGCACGTTGGTCAGGATACGCATCCTCGGCGAGGCCGTCGTCTCGGACGGTGGCGGCTGGTGGGCTTGCGTACTGAGCTGCTTTCTTGTCAGTAACCTCTCCGTCATGTAACACTGAGTGGCATGATGGCAGACGTGCCTGGCAGCCGTTTCGCCGGCTGGCTCCAGGCCAGCATGCACTCTCGCGGCCTGACCCAGGCCCAGCTGGCACGCACCGTCGGCGTAGCCGATACCCAGGTTTCGCGCTGGCGCCGTGGCCAGGTCGTCCCAACCGTGCAGTCCCTGCAGCGCTTGGCTGACACGTTCGGTGTGGAGCGTGTGACGCTCGATCAGCTCGTCGGCTTGCCCGTCGCCCAGATGCGCCAAGGCGCTGGTGAGCCTGAGCTGGAGGCCGAGCTGCAAGCGCACCAGGCCCGCCTGCGCCAGGTGCTCAAGACCAGACTGCCGCGCAGCATGTGGCGCGCCTATGTCGAAGCGTGTGTGGCCCTGGCCGATGGCCTGGCGGCCTCAGCCAACCGTGCACTGCGCGAATCGATGCGGGATCTCGGCGGCGCGACGACCGCAGACGAGAAAGACGGCGACCCACCGCCCGATCGGCCGCTCGGCTTTCGCCACTGAGTGCGAAGCCGCGTGTGCAGCCTGGCATGAACGGCCGTCACGGGAATTGGAACCACATCAAAACAGCGGCACCAGGTCAGTCGAGGAGGACAGGAAGTATGGATATCATCCAACCGAACAACTACAGCGTGCCAATGGTCGTCGAACAGACGAGCCGCGGCGAGCGCGCCTACGACATCTATTCGCTGCTGCTGCGCAACCGCATCGTTTTCCTCGGCACCCAGGTTGACGACACCGTCGCCAATCTGATCGTGGCGCAACTGCTCCACCTGGCCCAGGAAGATCCTGATCGCGACATCCAGCTGTACATCAACAGTCCCGGTGGCTCGAGCGATGCTGGGCTGGCGATTTATGACACGATGCAGCTGATCGCACCGGACGTGGCCACAACGTGCGTCGGCATCGCCGCCTCGATGGGCGCGTGGTTGCTGGCCGGTGGCGCGCGGGGTAAGCGCAGCGCTCTCCCCAACTCGCGCATCCTTATCCACCAGGGCTCGTCTGGGTTCCAGGGGACCGCTTCGGATATCGAAGTTCAGGCACGCGGGATGCTGCGGCTCGAGGCGCGCATGCAGGAGCTGCTGGCGGCTGATACTGGTCAGTCAGTCGAGCGCGTCAAGCGGGACATCAACCGTGACTTCTGGATGAGTGCGGCGGAGGCCCGGGAGTACGGTATCGTCGACATGATCGTCGGCGCCAACGAGGTATCCCTGGCCGCCGACCGCGCTGAGGCTGCGTTGAATGACACGCCGCCGCGCACTGAGCGCAAGAACGGGCACACGCGCTAGAGGCCCGGGCTCCGACGGCGATGTCGGAAACGTCACCTCTCGTATTTGGTGCAGCGGGCGCCGTGCTGAGCGGCGCTCGCCGAGATCGTCAAGACCGTGACGCACCTGGGCCGCCCAGGTGGGTAGCCATCCATGCGACAGCAAACTCGACGAGGTCGGGGCCGTTGATGAGCTCGCTGGGCGCATGGCCGACCCTCCCGATAATTGCGCGTTCTGCGTCGAGATAGGCGCGCAGGAGGACCGCGAAGTAGTCCTCGCCGGGGTAGTCGACGATGCCATCGCTGTCGTCCAGCGACTCCACGATCATGACTTCTGGGCCGTTGCGTCCCGTCACCAGGTGATGTCGCCGAACGCGCCGCTTGGGCTCGATGGGCACCAGGTACTCGGCGTAGTGCAGCAGCGTCACGGTGCTCAGGTCCGCCCCAAGCCGGAGAATCTTTCCACCGCTACGAACGAATCGCTCGAGGAGCGATCCAGGACCGTAGTAATCGTCCCAGGGCGGATTCGCCAGCAGCTGATGTGCCAGCCGGCCGCGGCCGCCAAACCGACCATCAGGATGGTCGTTCACGCTGGTTCCGGGCGTCTGACGAAATACTTCGGCGAGCACGCTATTGTCTGGATCGGCGGGCGAATCGAGGTAGTCGAAGGGGACACTCTCGACCAGCAACGCCTCTCGTTCGTCCTCCGGACGGTCGTTCACCCAGGCCCAGTCGTCGCGGGCACCCAGATTCATCAGAAGTGTTCCGTCGGGACCGACCGCCTGGTCGAGAGCGGACACCACGCCTTGCGCACGCCCCTCGACCTGCCCGATGGCGCGCATTGAGGCGTGGACCATCACCAGGTCACCACCCGCAATAGCGAGGCGGCGCAGGTCGTCGCTCAGCCGTCCGACGGTCAGGAGTCCGGTCACGGGCTAGTAGTGTGCACGAGATGACGGGGACCGGCACGGCCGCCGCGACAACGGAACGCCCAGTTCGCAACGTATCATGGCGCCCTCATGTACGCACCGAGACTGGAGCGCCGCCGCGGTCGCGATGCGCATTGGCTCGTCTTGCTGCCTATCGCCGCCTTCGCGCTGGCGGCTGTGCTCGTCGGGATCGGAGGCGGCCGTGGCTTCAATGCTGGTGTGATCGGTCCTCCAACCCAGGCGAGCGCTACTGTGGGCACCGTCGCGGCTCCCATCATCCTCGCGGGCATGGGCAGCCAAACCACCAACCCGTTCTACCTGGCCGGCGGCACGTACCGTAGCGACTGGTCTGCCTGGGGAAAGGGGCCAGAGTATCCGCCTTGCACCCACTCGGCTGAGCTGATGGCCGTTGACCCCGGCAACGCCGAGACGTCGCTCGGCCAGGTGACCAATCTCGCGAATCTCGTTCATGTCCCAGCTACCGGTGCCAGCGATGCGACCTACGTCTACAACGTCAAGCCTGGTGACTACTACCTGCACGTCACCTCTGCTTGCGGCTGGCAGATCGCCCTCAGCCCGACGTAGCAAGCAGCTACGACGACGAGGGCGATGCCCGGCCGGTAGGGCTGGCGCCGGCCCGCCGACGAGCGGCGATACGCGCACCGTACCACCACCGCACGGGTCCGATGAGCAGGTACACCCAGCCAGCCCAGGCGGAGGCCGACGGCAGCGGTGAAAACGCTACGGCCAGCGACAGCACGCCGACCATGGCTAGCAACGCGAAGCGCTCAACGCCTGCCTGGGTATCCAGCAGCTCCAACTCGCTCAGCCCGAGCGGCGTTGCGCGGCGGTAGGCGTGGATGTAGAGCACGGCAAACACGCCGTGGACGGCGATGTATCCAGCGCCATACACCAGCATCAGCAGCGTCGTTTGGGACTCGGCCAGGATCGGCGCCTGTCCGCCGGCCGTTGCTACCGCCGACGGGTCGATGCCTAGCAACTGGTCGCTGAGGATCGTGAACAAGAACTTCATCGGGTAGACGTAGAACAGGACCACGAACAGCAGCCCCGCGTTCAACCAAGTCGTCGGACGGTCGCGCAGGCCGTAGCGCCCGAAGTACTCGTAGTGCCAATGCCAGATCTGCATCAGCATGAGGAAGCTGACGCCGAACGGGATAAAGCTGCGCATTGTGGTGAGCAGCTCAGTGAAGGTCTTGGGCACCTCCAGTGACACCACCAGCAGTGTGACGGCGAAGGCGAACACTGCGTCGCTAAAGCCCTCCACCCGCGAGACCTCAGTCCCGCGCCACCGGAACCCAGCGCGGTCGCGATTTGGCGTGAGCAGCTGCTGGCGGATCATCGTCTGGCCGGAGCGGTCGTACGATTGTAGGCGCCTGCCGCGCGGAGGCTCAGGACGGCGGAGTCTACATTCCTCGTACGCCTCGCGATCACGGGGCGAGTGCAGAGGCGCGAATGGATCTGATCGGTTCGCGCCTCCGCTACACCTGGCGCACTTCTCAGCGTCTACGTTGACAAAACACGGCCCCGTGGCGGCCGTGACCACAGGCCGACCGCAAGTCCGGAGATGACCACCAACATGCCCATCCAGACGAACGGACTCGGCGCCTGACTGCCCGCCAGCATGCCCGTCACGGCTGCCGAAACCGGCGCGATGCCGGTGAGGAGGCCCACACGGCCAGCCCCAAGCGCCGCGACACTGGAATACCACAAGATAAAGGCTGCCGCGGTCACCATGATGGCCAGATAGGCCACTGCCGCCCAGTCGGCGGGGGTAAGCCGAGCCGCCGCGCTCGTCCCCTCTGTGGCGGCGCCAAGCATGCTGAACATGACGGCGCCGATCCACACCGAGTGCAGGGAGACACCCCACGCGCCGTGGCGGGGGAGGACCGGCACAGCCAGTAAGGTGAACGCGGCCTCGCAGAGCAGCGCGACAACTGCCCACGCTACGCCAACCGCGTCTGTTCTGCCCGTCCCCTCCACCAGCATGCCCCCTAGGGTGACCACCAGGGCGGCTAACAGCACCTGGCGGCGAGGCGTCTGGCGCTCCAGGAGCGGGCCGACGATGCCGAGCACGACCGGCACACACGCGACGGCAACCGCGATGGCCGCCGGTTCGGCGTGCGCTACCCCGCGCACTACAGCCACGTTGAACAGGACGAGTCCGGTGGCCGCGATGCCCGTCAGCCACAGCCACTCCTGGCCGCGTGGACGAACGATCCGGACGCGGGCCACCCTGGCCAGGGCGGCCAGGATGAGCAACGCAGCTACGTATCGGATCACCTGGGCGGTGAACAGTGGGGCGTCGACCAGGGTCCGCGAAACGCCGACGCTGCTCCCGACCAACATCATCGCCAGGCTGCCCGTGACAAGACTGCGGACGGTGGACCCTCCGTCAGCATCAGGTGCTGGCGCAGTTGCCATGCTTCACCCTATATGTGCACTCTAGCGCTCAGCTGAGAGTCAAAGCCCACTCCAACAGCGTGCGTGCGAATAACCCAGGATCCTGCTCATGCATCGAGTGGGCCATCTCTGGAAAGGACACGTACTGGATCGTTTGGCCGGCCGCGGTGACCAACTCGCGGGTCCGCTCGGCCTGCATGTCGGAGAGCGCGCCCATGAGCGCGCCCGTAGCCGGATCCAGCCTTCTGAAATGGTGCGTAAACAGGACCGGAACTCGAACGCTGCCG
Organism: Chloroflexota bacterium; assembly: GCA_051006215.1. GTDB lineage: Bacteria > Chloroflexota > UBA6077 > UBA6077 > CF-72 > CF-72. The sequence goes on along the minus strand of JBPCIO010000181.1, from coordinate 6,063 downwards.
AGCATCCGAGCATGATCGCAGCCAGCGGTGACGGTACCGGTGGAAAACGCACGCCCCCACTCCGGATCATATTCCTTCATGTTCTGCGGAGGTACATTGGGGTCCTGAGGCGGCATGCCAGGCGTTCTTACGCGCATGGCCTCCAGCGCGGCCGGCATCCACCTCGGGAGCTCGGTGCGTGCGGCGGCTTGCAATCCGTCCCAGTCGCCAATCGTCCATTGGTCACCCAGCCATTTGGAGCGCAGCCCGAAAAGGGGGCCAAGGCCCTGGCGGATAGATTGACCGCACTCTGGAACCAGCTCGGACGCGAACAGCGGAGGGTCCTCATACACCGCGCCGCGGACCTGGCCCGGCTTCCCGTATGCAGACAACCAAGCGGAGAGAACGCCACCGGACGACAGCCCGCTTACGATCGTCGGTCGACCAATGACCAGATCGATGAAGCGGACGAGATCGTTGCCCATAATGTCGAGCGTGTAGCGGCCTGGCGTCCATGTCGATCGACCTTGACCGCGAAGATCGACGGCGAACGCCTGGAAGTGCTCGGCAAGCAGCGGCAAGGCCCGCTCGTACCCCCACCAAGACTCCGACTGGCTGGGGATAAGCAACAGCGCGGGGAGATCGGGGTCTCCGACGCTAGCGTAGTTCATGCGGATTTCGCCGAGGTCAACCAGGCGCTCTTCGAACGCGTGGGGAACAAAGACGCCGACGTGATCTTGAGCCTCGAGCTGCCTCACGGAATGCGAACCCCTTTACGACCGATTGTTGCACGCCGCACGAGCGTTCCGTACCCTGCCCGCAGCCCGGTCTTACCTACCGCGCCGCTGCCAGCGTGGAAGAGGTCCTCTAGCTAGCAGGTGCTGCTCGCGGCCGGTTGGAGGATGTTGGTGCGGATCGTGGCGGCGCCCACCTGCTGTGCGCGGCCCGTGCTCAAACGCTCTGCTGCCGATAGCCCCCCTTTTAGTCGGCGCCTGCTTTCGTGGCTGTCGAAGTGTAGAGATGGGCCAGTTGCAACCGCAACGTCCGTTTGAGAATCTTGCCGCTGGGATTCTTCGGTAAGCCCGCAGCCAGCACAACCGCTTTCGGGACTTTGAAGCCCGCAAGATGCTGACGACAGTGAGCGATGACGGCTTCCTCGCTGACTGTGTGTCCGGCGCGTGGTACGACAACGGCTGTGACTGCCTCCACCCATAGCGGATGTGGCAGGCCGAGCACGGCTGCCTCCGCCACTGAGGGCAGAAGGTAGAGCACATCCTCTATCTCCCGAGTCGCGACGTTTTCGCCGCCGGTCTTGATCATGTCTTTCTTCCGGTCGACGAGCGTGATATATCCTTCGTCGTCCACGACGGCGAGGTCGCCACTGTGGAACCAGCCGCCGGCGAAGGCTTCGGCGGTGCGCTCCTCGTCACGATAATACCCCTGCAGCAGCTGTGGTGACCGGTGGACAATCTCGCCCACGTCGCCGAGCTGGACGTCGAGCATGTCGGCGTCCACCACTCGGGTTTCCACATTGAGCGTTGGCTTGCCGATGGAGCCGGGCTTGCGCAACGCGTCTTCCGGCTGCAGCGCTGTTGCGAGTGGCGCCATTTCGGTCTGACCGTACAGGTTCCAGAGCGAACGCTCGGGAGTCGATCGTTAAGCTCCTTGAGCACCTCCGTGGGCATGATGCTCGCACCATAGATGACTTTGCATAGCGACGACAGGTCGACCTGATCGAACAGGGGCGAGCGGAGCAGTGAGATCCAGACCGTCGGCGGAGCAAAGAAGAGCGTGATCCGGTGCTTCTGGATGGCATGCAGGACCAGGTCGGGTCGGGGCTGATCCAACACAACATTGGTCGAGCCGACGTACGCCGCTGGCCCCAGGAGCACGTCGAGCTGAGCACAGTGATAGAGCGGCAGGGCGTGCAGAATCACGTCGGCGCGCGCAATCTCGGCCTCCACCAGGATCGCTGCATATTGCCAGAGCAATGCCTCGTGACTCATCATTGCGCCCTTGGGGAGCGACTCGGTCCCGCTCGTGTACATGATCTGGGCCAGGTCGCGCGAGTCGAGCTCTACGTCGGGCTCGCTGGTGAGGCCCGTGCGGAGGCTAGCGAAAGTGACCCACTCGGCACCGACATCAAATTCCGCCCGGTCGTCCAGCAAGATGAGTCGCTCGACGGGTGTATCCTGCTGGGCTGCTACCCGCGCGGTCTCGGCCAGATCGGCCGCAGCGCACAAAATGCGAACGCCAGCGTGCCGCAGCACGAACGCCACTTCTGCCGCAGTGAGCATAAAATTGATCGGCACCAGCACGGCTCCCAATCGGGCCAGGGCAATGCGCAGCAGGACGAAGGCGGCACTGTTGCGCGAAAGGATTGCGACATGCTCTCCCTTAACGATCCCAAACCCGGCTAATCCGTGGGCAATGCGGTTGCAATCCGCATCGAGCTCGCTATAGGTCCACGTTCGCTCGTCGCCGACGAGCGCCAGCTTGTGCGGTAGCCGCAGTGCTGTTCGCCGGAGCATGTCTCCGAGCGTCTGACGACGCGCTCGAGCGATAATCCGACTGGTTTGGCGCGCGTCGGGCCTGCCCTCAAATAGGTCTGCGATAGCCATTGCCGTTCCCCCCAGCAACCTGAGTCGCTCGCCCCGCAGCCTAACTCACCTGAGTGCGATGTGTCTGTCCTAGGAGCCGCGTCCGCTAGTCATAAGCACCTGCGCATGGTGTCTGATCAGGCAAACGGTGCAGGCGAGTCGCAGGCACGGCGGGTCATGGCTGATCATCCAGCGGCCTACGTCACAGTCGCCAAGGAGCACACGCCGCTTGACAGGCCTGGGGCCTCTGCCTATCGTGGCCTGCAGTGAGTCAGGGTGCTCCCACGATCAGCCTAAACGCGACGTCTTCGGTCGCGCGCCGGCGGGAGGCGCTGGCTGGCTACCTCTTCCTGTCGCCGTGGATCGTCGGGTTTACGCTTTTCGTCGGCGGCCCGATTCTCTACTCCTTCTACCTGAGCTTCACCTCGTACGATGTCGCGCGGCCGCCGCGCTTCGTCGGACTCGAGAACTACGCCAACGCCCTCGTCGGCGACGAGCGCTTCTGGCCGTCGCTGCAGCTCACCTTCACCTACGCCCTGGTTTCGGTGCCGCTCGCGCTCTTCGGCTCGCTTCTGCTCGCGCTCCTGCTCAACCAGCGGCTGCGCGGCTCCAGCATCTACCGCACCTTCTTCTTTCTGCCGAGCCTGACGCCGGCGGTCGCAACCGCGATCCTCTGGACCTGGCTGCTGCAGCCCGATGTCGGGCTCATCAACTACGTCCTGGGGCTTTTCGGGCTCAGCGGGCCGAAGTGGCTCGGCTCGACCGAGTGGGCGATGCCGTCCTTGATCGTGATCGCGCTGTGGACCGGCATCGGCGGCAACCGAATGATGATCTTCCTGGCCGGACTGCAGGGCGTCTCGCAGGAGCTCTACGACGCAGCCGACATCGACGGCGCCGGTGTCTGGGCGCGCTTCCGCCACATCACGCTGCCGATGATCTCGCCGACGATGTTCTTCAACCTGGTGCTCGGCGTCATCAGCGCGCTCAAGGTGTTCACCGTCGCCTTCATCGCGACTCAGGGCGGGCCAGCCTTCGCGACCTGGTTCATCGCGCTGCACATCTACACCCAGGCATTCAAGTACCTGGAGATGGGCTACGCGTCTGCGCTCGCCTGGCTGTTCACGCTGATCCTGCTTGTGCTCACCGTGGTCGGGTTTCGCACCTCGCGGCGCTGGGTCTACTACGAGGGCGAAGTGCGATGAGCGCCGTCCCCGCAGGGCTGCTTGAGGAGCGGGTCGGCGCCCGTTCGGCAGAGGCTGGCCGGCGTCACTCGCGCAGCCGCCGAGTCTTCTACCATGCGCTGACGCTCGGGCTGGCAGTTTTCGCGCTTTTCCCGTTCGTGTGGATGCTCTCTTCGTCTCTCAAGACGCCGGCCGAGTTGGTGCTCTTCCCGCCACCGCTCTTGCCCTACGCGCCCCAGTGGCAGAATTACGCCGAGATGTTCGCTGTGGTGCCCTTCTGGCGCTGGGCCTACAACTCGCTGTTCGTGACGGTACTCGGCACGCTCGGCTCGGTGGCCTCTGCCACGCTGGTCGCCTACTCGTTCGCGCGCTTCCGCTACCCCGGCCGCGACGCGTTCTTCATCATCACGCTGGCGACGATCATGCTGCCGGTGGAGGTCACGATCATCCCGCAGTACGTCCTCTTCTTCAACCTTGGCTGGCTGAATACCCCATGGCCGCTGATCGTGCCGCAGTGGTTCGGCGGCGGCGCCTTCAACATCTTCCTGATCCGGCAGTTCATTATGTCGCTCCCGCGTGACCTCGATGAGGCAGCGCGGGTCGACGGCGCCAGCTACCTGCAGACGCTCTGGCACATCCTGCTGCCGCTGTGCGTGCCCGCGCTCGCGACCGCCGCGATCATCACCGCGATTGCCAACTGGGACGCCTTTTTGGCGCCGTTCCTCTTCCTCAACACCCACGACAACCTGCTGCTGGCGGTCGGGATCCGCGAGTTCCAGTCGCAGGGCGCCGCGACCGGCGGCGCCGTCGTGGGCGGCTTGCGACGCGACCACCTGCTGATGGCCGCGTCGACGCTGATGACGCTGCCGGTCGTCGCACTGTTCTTTGTCGCGCAGCGCCACTTCGTGCGCGGTGCGGTGATGTCCGGCCTGAAAGGCTAGCGAGAAGGAGAACACCAATGGCAAAGCCGTACTCGCGTCGTTCGCTTCTGCTCGGCGGGCTCAGCCTGGCCGGTCTCGGCGCCGTGGCCGCCGCTTGTGCCCCGCCGCCAGCTCAGAGCGAGGCGACTGCTGCGGCCAAGACCGGCAGCACCGGTGCCACGACCACCACGACCGCCGCCGCGGCCCCTGCCGCGCCGGCGGCGGCCGGCGTGACCGAGATGGTCTTCCACTGCCGCCAGGGCGACCTCTCCAACCACTTCGCCGAGTATGCCAAGCGCTGGAGCACGGCCAACCCGCAGACCCCGATCAGAATGGAGACGATGGTCGCGACCAATGAGTACTGGCTGAAGCTCGCCGCGTTGCACGCCTCCAAGACGATCGGCGACAACGTAGTCGACATTTCGCGATTCTTCCCCGAGATGGCCTACAAGGGGCTCTACCGCGAGATCACGCCCTTCATCCAGGCCGAGAAGTTCGACCTCGGCCAGTACTACTCCGCCGCGGTCGACAACGGCCAATTCGACGGCAAGCAGTACTGCCTGCCGGAGACGTACCAGTACCAGGCCATGCTTATCTATTACAACAAGGACCTGTTCGACGCCGCAGGCGTCGCGTACCCCGACACGCTCAACGAGACGTTCGACGGCCTGGTCGACCGGGCGGTCAAGCTGACCAAGCCGTCAGACAACCAGTTCGGCTACTCCGGCGCCTCGGGCGCGCACCACATCATCGTCCGCTCCTTCGGCGGCGACGTGCTCGACGCGGAGGCCAAGAGGTCGCGCCTAGGCGAGCCGGAGGCGACCAAAGCGACCGAATGGATCCACGACCTGATCTACAAGCTCAAGGCCCACCCGTCGCCGGACCAGGTCCAGAACGGGTCCGACACCAACATGTTTGCAGGTGGCAAGGTCGCGATGCTCCAGAGCACGCTGTGGACTGGTACCTTCCTGCTCCCGCTAATCGCCGGCAAGTTCAAGTACGGCGCGGCGGTCCTGCCGAAGGGACCAACCGGCGTCATGGGCAATCACTCCCAGTCAGACCTGGTCGGCGTGACCGCCAACTCGAAGAACCCGGAAGTGGCCTGGCAGATCGCCAAGTTCATGACCGCCAAGGACATCGGCATTGAGAAGGTGTCCCTCAACGCCGGCGGGCCGGGCGCGCGGCCGGACGTCCAGTCTGACCCCGGACTGAACGACAAGATGATCGGTCTCAAGGAGTTCCAGACCGCGCTCAAGGAGAATCGGAAGCCGTTCCTGGAGCCGAAGCCGTGGAATGTGCGCACCCAGGAGCTGAACGACGCCTTCGGTCAGAATTCCGATCCGATCTGGCTCAACAAGGTCACGGCGGCTGACGGCATGAAGA
>JBPCIO010000180.1:0-4970 GCA_051006215.1 Chloroflexota bacterium | reverse complement strand
TTCGGGTACGCGCAGATGGTGCCGATGGCCACGAACTTCTGCACAGCCGCCAGGCGGGCTTGTTCCATAAGCTCGGCGCCCATGATCAGGTTCTGATAGAAGAACTCGCCGGGTCGCGCACGGTTCGCGCCGATCCCCCCCACGACCGCCGCCAGGTGGACGATGGCATGCGGTCGCAGTTCTCGCAGGCAGGCGGCAACCTGATCCGAGCGGGTCAGGTCGTAGTCCGCGTGGCTGGGCGCGGCGACGTCGCGATAACCGCGTTCGGAGAGCACCTGCAGTAGCTGCTTCCCGAGGAAGCCACTCCCGCCCGTGACCAGAACGCGCGACTGGTTGACTGGTGGCGAAGACGGCATACGTGGGCGGGAGTGTACATCCTGGCGCTACGCGCGCTCAGCCTGGGGTTGTTTGCCAGCGCGTCGTCGACTCGGCTGGGCTCGCACTGGTTCATCGTCGCCCTTGGGATAATGGGGTGGCCAGGGCGCGTCCGGCAGCCCATTGGCCGTGTCGCGGTCCGCCAGCGCGAGCAGCCCGTCGAGGCGCCCAACCTGCGCGTCGATGTCCGCGGCTGGATCGCCGATCTTGCTGAGGCGCTCGGGGACCGTGTCCATAGTGAACAGACTGGCGTCGACACTCGGCAGCTCGTCCCACGTTATCGGCGTCGACACCCTGGCATCGGGACGCGGCCGAACGGAGTACGCCGAGGCGACGGTGCGATCGCGCGCGTTTTGGTTGTAGTCCACGAAGACCCCGTGCCGTTCCTCCTTCCACCAGGCCGCGGTGGCGATGTGCGGGGCCCGGCGCTCCATCTCACGCGCCATCGCAACCGCGGCGCGACGGACGTCCACAAACGTCCAGCGCGGCTCGATCCGCACGTTGATGTGGATCCCACGCGAACCTGATGTCTTGGGAAATCCCAGCAGGCCGTGGTCGGCGAGCACATGGTTGGCCACCAGGGCTACATTGCGCACGTCCTCCCACGACGCGTCCGGTTGGGGATCCAGATCGACTCGCAGCTCGTCCGGGTGGTTGACGTCGGAGGTTCGCACTGGCCACGGGTTCAGATCGATGCAGCCGAGGTGGATAACCCAGGCCAGGGTTGCAGTATCGCTGCACACGACCTCGTCGGCGGTACGTTGGCTCGGGAAGTTGATGGTCGCGGTTCGAACCCAGGCCGGCCTCGAAGCTGGCGCCCGCTTTTGGTAGAAGGGCTCACTTTCCGCGCCGCTGGGGAACCGTTTCAGATTCATCGGCCGGTCGCCGACGCCGATCAGCACACCCGCTGCAACGCTCAGGTAATAGTTGATCAGGTCAAGTTTCGTCTTGCCGAGCCTGGGGAATACGACCTTGTCGGGATTGCTGACCTTGACCTGGCCCCCCTCGAGCTCGAGGATCACATCCTTGCTCATAGCTCACTCCGCGGGTTCATCGGGTGAGCGCAGCGGGGCGTTCGAGCACCCGCTCGTAGAACCCTTCCAGGCGTCGGGCCAGCACGCCGAAGTCGAATCGCTCCAGCACTAGCTGCTGGCCTGCCTGGCCGAGTCGAAAGCCCACCGACGGATTCTCGAGTAAGTAGAGGATCCGCTCGGACAGCCGGCCGACGTCGCCGTTGGGCACGATCAGGCCTGTCTCGCCGTCGGTCAAGGCCAGCTTGACATCTTCGGTTTCAAAGGCCACGACCGGCTTGCCCAGCGCCAGGGCCTCCAGGACCGTGATGCCCACGAATCCCTCGACAACGCCCGGCTTGACGTACACGTCGGTTGCCGACAGGAGCCGGGCGATGTCTTCTCGCACACCCGTAAATACCAGGCGTCCGACGAGGCGGTTTGTTCGCCGCGTCAGCGCCTGCAGGTCGTCGAGGAGCATCCCTTCTCCGATGACGAGAAAGCGAGCCCGCGGTTCGGCAGCGCTGATAGTCACGGCTGCCTCGATGAACAGCTCGTGGCTCTTGCGCGGATGCAGCGCGCCGATCGTTGACACGATCAGCGCGTCCGACGGAAACCCAAATTCGCGGCGCACCGACGCGTAGTGATCCGTCGATGGCTCAATCGCCAGGGTCGGCCTGAACGCCCCCACGTCGAGACCAACAAAGTTGAAGTCGACCAGGACCCCCTCGCGGGCGCCCACGTTCTTCAAATGACGTCGGATTTCGGGCGAGATGACCAGGATCTGCTCGGCCCCAAGCGCCAGGAACCAGTTGCGCAGCCACGTGGTCACCTGGAGCTCGCGCGGAGAGTTCTGCAGCCCCATCGGGGAGCTGACCAGCCGCACATCGTTCAGGCCGTTCGCACCGCGGACGCGCAGGGCTAAATTGATCGCCAGGGACGCGGTTGCCGAAAACGAGTGCACAAGGTCGATGTGGTGCTCGACGATCAGGCGCCGGATCTGTCGTACGGATTGGGCGACGCCGAGAGGAGAGGTGATGTCCAGGGGCGCAGCTACGTGGGTGGTGCCAGTCCGTTGCAACTCTTCGACGAGATTGCCTCCGGACGAGACTACCCATACGGCGTGGCCGCGGCTCTGGAGCTCACGTGCAAGCGCGACCACGATGCGTTCGAGCCCGCCCACGCCCATGGTTTTCGCGGCGAGCAGAATTCTCATCGCCAGTGGCCGATTATAGGCGTACTTTGCTCAGGCCGAGGGCACCCGCGAACAGCGCGAGCGGCAAGAACTGTTCGAACAGGCGAGTTGCGGAGGTGCGGACTTCGGTATCGGGTGAGGTGCTGCTGAACAGAAATCCGAGGACCGTCGCAGCGAGCTCGCCCAGGACGACCAGGCTGATCAGACGTAGCCGGCCCGACAACATGCGCGGACCCGCGGCCGCCCAGGCCAGGCAGGCAACCAGGATCCCGCCGCCGGTGCGTATGCCGCCGAACACTGCTGCCAGGCTGAGCAGAACGCCACCCAGAGCCAGCGGCTGGAACGGGCCGAAGTGCTCGGCATTCAGGGTGATGCCGTGGGTGGCTTCGAACGCCGTCCAGAGTAAAGCGGCAGCTCCGCTAGCGGTGACGAGAATGAGTGCGGCAACGGCGGTTTTGGCCACCGACCGACGAGTCAGCAGGGCTTCCAGAACCAGAGCAGCTACGACTACCCCGATCCTCGGCAGGCCTTCGACCTTCGCAAGAGTCGCGGCCGCGGCGAAGAGCGCTGCTTGCACCAGCCACAGCCGGCTGGGCGCCGCTTGCCACTGCAGCGCCGCGAGTGTGGCGAGGGTGAAATAGGCCGTCAGTGCCAGGTCGGCCTGGCCAGTCCAAAAGCTTTCCAGCAGGGCCGTCGTGCCGAGCGCGATCCCGATGCTGAACCACGGCGCAAGCCATGCCAGGCGCAGGCGCAGTCTGAGATGCCAGGCCAGGCACACCATAAAGGCGCTGGCGATGAGCGGGGACACGGTTTTGCCGAGATCGATGGACACCAATCCACGATGCAGGTACAGCCAGGCTTCGAGCAGCGGCACCAGTGGCGGGTAGTACTCGTGTTCGGAATGGGCATCCACGATTGTGCCCGCCAGCGCAAATGCCTGGGCGCTGAGTCCCCAGTGTGAGAACGCGTCCCAGCCAGCCTCAGGCACCAGCAGCGCCCGCATCGTTGCCAGGACCAGGACCAGGCCAAGCAGCAGCCAGCCAGCGCGCTCAGGCTGCCCCAGCTTTGTCGGCGGATTTTTGTTAGGGCTCGGGCACGGCAGGACCCACCGCCGCTGCGCTCCACGCACAGCCGCGGCACCAACGCTCGCGCTGGCGAGCACCAGTGGCACTGAGCCGAATCCGGGCCCGACCAGGGCCAGCATGAGTTGCGCCACGGCCGTAAGACAGCTCCCCACGAGCAGCCGCAGCGCCCACCGCGCCGGCCAAAAGGTCTGCTCAGGGCTTGAATCTGAGGCCGGCCAGTCTATTCCGCTTAGCCAACCCAGCCCGATCCACTCGACCGCGACGATGGACAGCGCACCCAGGCCGAGCCCGTCCATCGGGCTCAGGACACGACTTCTAATAAGTAGCGGTTGGCGTCGAAGTCGATCCGCCGCAGCCAGTCAGTGGGCTGCCGCAGCCATGAGGTGGTGGCGTACTGCGAGGCGTCCGCCACCACGATAAAGCCCAGGTTGGTCGAGTGCATCAGGTCACGCACGGTCGACTCGTCTACGGAGGCGCGGATGTCGTCGTAACGGCGCGGGTAGAGCTCGTAACGTAGCCGCGGCCCGGTGCCGGTGTCGGCGCCGAACTGGCCGGGCAGCACGTACAGATAGCCACTCTCCTTCGACATGCTGGTCTTCAGAAAGTCCAGAAGCGGCACGAGCTCCTGCCCAGGTGGCGCCTCAGGCGGCTCAAACAAACGCGTGAGTCTGGCCGCGCTCACAATCCCCCACACCCCCAACACCCCCAGCGCTCCCCGCCGCCACATCACGCGCGAGTCTAGCGCCAGGAGTAGTAGACGCGTTTTCTTGAATTCGGGATCTAGCAGCCGGCTTCGTCCGAGGTCATGGCCAGCAAGTGGACGCCACCGCGCCAGCGAGCGGCCGTCGGAGCTGCCTTTGCGAGCTGGGAGAGTACCTGGTCTTGAATTCGTGATCCGGCATCCGGCTTGTCCGAGGTCATGGCCAGCAAGTAGACGCCACCGCGCCAGCGGGAGAGCGTCGGAGCTGGCTTGCGAATTCAGGCCAGTACCTGGCATGAAGATACGCCCAACGCGCGCGCCAGCGGGCAGTCGTGGGAGTTGTCGTCCGAACTCACCTGGGCGCGAGGTCTATGCGACCGAGCAGATGGGTAACACTTTAGACCGAGCACATGGGTTACACATGCGTAGGTCGAAGTTGTGAGGATAACTCCCCGTCGTCGTAGCGGGGTGGCGGGGTGGTACGAGCCGAGGACATGGGTAACAGAATGGACCGAGGACATGGGTAACACTTACCGTGCGGACCTGAGGAGGGTCCGTGCCCTGGAAGGAAACGTCACCCATGGAGCAACGCTTGGAGTTCGTGC
>JBPCIO010000179.1:0-93779 GCA_051006215.1 Chloroflexota bacterium | reverse complement strand
TCGTGGCGGCGACCATCTGCTGCGCGCCCTTGGGCACCAGCGCCAAGGCATTCCTCATAAAATGCGTGCGGCACCGCTGCCAGCTCGCACCCTGCAGCACGGCCGCGATCGCGGTCTTCAGCCCCTGGTGGCTATCGCTGGTGACCAGCTTCACTCCGCTCAGGCCCAGGTGTGTGTGCAAGCCGCCAACAGAGCCGATCTCAAGTCCAACTGCGTGCCCCACAGCGGCGACCAATCCACGCCAGGTCCCTACCCTGGCTGCCTCGGGCAAGCGACTACACCGAGCTCGATCTCGTTCTCCGAGCTGTGGCGCCGAGCCAGGACTGTGGCCAGCTGCCCGCAAGCTCAGGTGACCACCTGAGCGGCTATCTCACCCCCCATGGTGGCTACGCTCTGGGCCGTGGCAGCTTCGGACAGCCCGTTTGGCGCCAATGCGTCCGGCAGCCGGATGCGCTCTGCCCGAGTCCGGTGGCGAGCTGTTCGACGGCTTCTTTCAGTGCCGATCCGATCGGGTACTGGGAAAGAGTTCGCGACACACCGCGGGTGTCCAGTCGCTCGCCGAGCGCTCGCTCGATGACTGGCAAGTGGATGGCCACCAGCGCTCGAAGCCGGTTGGTCAGCCGATTGACATCGCCCCGGCAGAGCTGCAGCGCAGCACGATCAACGCGTACATCACGCGAGATGCCAATCACGAGGCAGGCTGGCACGAGATCACCAGCATCCTCACCCATCGTCGCAACAACCAACGCGACTGGACGGGCTCGGGCAACCGCCCGGGTCATTCGTGACAGGGAGCAGCTCGGCCTGCCGAGCGCCGCGGCGATCACCAAAGCCAAGCGGCACACGCAGCGGAGAAAGTAAGGCGCGCAAAGCACCGAACCTGCCGTGGCGTTTCGCGCTAGCTGGCCAACCCTGGCCGAGCCGCGTCCGAATCTCACCTGCAGGCATGCCCGGCCGGTTGGTGGTTCGCCGAGCGCACTGCCTCGGCTACTGAACGCGCAAGCGCTTCAGACTGCAGTAGCCTCGCGCTCGCGGTCTTGAAGGCTTGCCAGCAGACGCTGGTACTCCTGCAGCGTCTCGCGGCTTGGGTTTTCAATCTGCGAACTGCCTGCGTCGTCCATCTCCGCCGCCAAGTAGCGCAGAGCTGCCCGCAGCCGACGCTCTTCGCGCACGAGTGCCAGCCGGTCACCGCGGTCGGCGTGCAGCCGAAACAGTGCCCGCCACAACCGCTCGTCTGACGCATCGATCTCAGTCAGTTCCCGGTACAGGTCAATTGAAGCCTCGAGATCCCCGGAGGACGCGTACAACTCAGCCAGCCTGGTGGACGTCTGCTCAAACTGGCGGCGAAAGTGCTCCCGAAGTGTGACGCCGCTATCAGCACGCTCGTCCAGCCAAGCGTAACGGCGTGCGTCCGGGCCCTCCAACAGATCGCCCTGATAGAGGTTGCGGGCTCGCTCCAGATGCGGGATGGCGCCTGGTCCAGGGCTTATCCGCGCCCGGCGCACCAGCTCTAAGAACTCCTGAGCGTCGCTGTACACGATCGTCGGGTCCACCCGCAGGGTACCCCGATCGAGGCAGATGCCGTCCGACGCTGGCGCCCCGCTGACGGTCGCCAGGGCATGGCGAAGTCGGTAGCGAAGCTGTCGGAAACGGTGGGCGGCGTCGGCCGCCTCTTCGTCCTCCGGCCACAACGCCTCTACCGCATCCTCGCTCGAAACGCCCGCCGCGGGCTGGCACGCCAGATACAACAGGAACTCCCAGGGCTTGGCCTCACCCCCGGAGCGCCGCGGCCAGACCTGCTCGCCAGCACACAGCACTCGCGGTCCGCCGAAACAAATGACCCGAATTGGTGGACCGTCGTCCGCAAGAGTCTGGGCCGACTCGGAGGAATCGGGGGTTGCCCGAGCTACGGGTTCCGGCAGCGGCCCGGAGCTCCGGGCCGACTCAGCCACAGCACCGTTTGACCCAGCTACGAATTGCAGCGACGGCAATTCGTAGCTTTCGGCTTTGGGCGCGTGTTCGGCCAGAGCTTGGTCGTCTTGGGGTGTTGCCGGCAGCGGCGGTACCGGTTCTGGAGGCGCACCGGGGCCAGATGGACACCCGGCAGCACCGGCTGGGCCAGCTACGGATTGGGGCCGTGGAGGCGCGGAGCTCTCGGGTTGCGGCGTGTGCTCGGTCAGAGCTTGGTAGTCTTGGGGGCGTGTTGCCGGCATCGGCGGTACCGGTGTTGGAGGCGCACCGGGGCCAGATGGATACGCCGAGCGCATTACCCGCACCAGGCGCTCCAGATGCTCCGTCGCGACGTGATAGCCGTACAGCTCGACCGGTTCGCGGCCGTCGAGTCGCAACAGGAGCCGGCCCCCTCCGCCAAGAAACGCTGCGTCGGCTACGCCCAGTAGGGCAACGCTCGCCTCGTCGTTCTCCATGCGTAGCACCATGCGGGTCCCGAAATGACTCAAGAGCGGGCTCCGCATGGCCTCTTCGGGAGAACTGGTGGCGGCGATGAACCGCACCCCGAGACTGGCTGACCGGCTGGCCAGCAGTTCGAACCTGGCCGCCTGGTCGCCCAGGCTTGCAAGCTCCGGAACAACCACCACCAGATCGGCGCCAGCTTCGTCCGGCGCTCGCCGGTCGAGCTCGGCCTGGAGGTCCTCAGCGGCGAGCGACAAACCGCCATCATCGCCGGGGTCAACCGTCCGCACCACGTGCGGGAAGTCGAATACTGGCGCAGCCAGTCCGCGCGGGTGTGCGATTATCCAGACCCGCAACTGTTCCGGCGAACGCCGAGCAGTGAGCGTTGCCACCAGGCTGGTGACGATCGTGTCGGCGCCGTGGCCGGGTAAACTGGCGATCAGCACGTGCCCGAGACTGGTGCACGTCGCCAGATATTCCTGCCGATCGTACAGGACACCCAGCGGCACAAGGCACGGGCTTTGAGCCGTGGCGTCAGCGGCTGGCAAGAGCCGCGTTTTCCGCACTCGCCTCAGGCGATACATGACATCCTGGTCAGGAGAAACCCACACTTCGGACTCGGCTTCGAGCCGAGCCGCAAAGGTTGCGGCCAAATCGATCAGGATCGTCTGTTCGGCCAACCCGGCGGACAGCGTCAGTGTGGTGGCGGAGCGGCCGTGCCGCAGGGCGGCGATCTTGACGTGGGTCAAGTTGTGCTCGTCCAAGAACTGCTGGAGGTGCTCGACGATAGCGACAACCGGATCCAAGTCGGCCCCGTGCAGACCACGTGTGAAGTCCGGCGCCAGCTGAGCTTCGGCAAAACCGCCCTCGACCACGACCTCGCTTTCTGGCTGATGCGGCAACGGACGCAAACGCCGCCTGCGTCGGGCGCCAAGCGCGATTCCAGCCATCGCCACCACGCCCAAGCCGCCAATAGCTGCTGGTGCTAGCGCAATAGCATGCAGCCGTGGTGGCTCAGGTAGCGTCCCCTCTTGATCGGCAGGGGATGACTCAGCATCTGATGCGACTGAGCTCGGGACGGGCTCAAGATGGCCAGCCGGCTCGAGCGCGATTGGTTCGGCGACCTGGAGCATGCGCACCAGAGACGGCGGATCAATCTGTGCCTGTGGAGGGAGCTTGCTTTGGTCGTCTGGCAACGCAATGGACGCTTCGACACTCTGCGCCGACAGCAGGCTCGCCGTACTGGCCGCGACGAGGTCGGACGCAACGGGTTCGACCTCTTCGATCGAGCCGGTCGACGTGGGCGGGAGTCTCAGCCGCAAGCCGGGCCAGATGACGTGCGGGTTCGTCAACAAGTGCTTCCCGTCCGAGCTGGCCGCACCGCGGTTCAGCTCGAACAGCGCCCTCCACTGTGCGTCGTCGCCGAGGATCTCAGCTGCAACACCCGAGAGCGTGTCACCAGCTTCAACGGTGTACCAGCGTTGGCCATCGACGTCCTCAATGCGCAGTCTGAGGTCGGGGTCCGGAACCACCAGCTCCCACCCTGGCCGGATCACGCCCTGCGCGCCGAACACGTGGCCGTCGGACATGCGGCGTCCGACATTTGCGTCGACCAGGCGACGGTATGCTGCACCGTTGCCGTAGGCCTGTTGGGCGATCGACCACAGCGTATCGCCGGCTTGCACGCTGTAGGTGGCGACTGCAGGCTCGGCTACAGTGTCGGCAGCCGCGACGCCCGCAACCGGAGTTGATTGGCGGTCTGCTTCGGCAACAAGAGCCACGTCCGCGGGGGTAAGCGGTTGAGCTGCCGCAAGCGGCACGCCTCGGCTCAGGATCTGGACTGCGAATGCAGCCGCCACAGCACGTCGGGCCAGCGGGAAGCTTAGCCGGTCCACGAACCGCCGCAGCAAGAGCGCCCACGCCGCACCCTGGGCGAGGGCCTCGGCGGCCATCACAAGCAGCTCGAGGCCCATCGAAGCCACGATCCATCCCCACATGAGCCAAGCCAGATCGACCAACACCAGCGCCAACGCCTGGGCAGGCAGCGTCGATCCGCCGAGGATGCCGACGAGCTGATCGGGACGCGGCGGTCCGTCGGGCAGACGGGGCGCGCCGCCAATCCCGTCCAGACCCATCCCAGACAGCAGCATGAGCGCCGCGAAGCCGAGCAGTCTCCAACGCTCTCGCGGCTGGTTGACGCGCGCGCGCTTCAACCGGGTCGTATGTAGGGGTTGCATGTATTCCTCCAGACGGCTGACTGTCCCTGCTTGTCGTTCCGTTTAAAGCGCGAGCGCGTCGTCAACGGCCGGCGCCGGCGCGTATTCCGTACTCCACGTCGGCGAATGCGCTGGCCATGACCGGCACACTGTCGATATGGACCACGCGCAGGAAAGCGGTGCGCAGCTTGCCATGAATCACCACATGCACCCGCCGCACGTCGACGTCGACAGACATGCTGGGTACCCCTTGCCAGTCGAGCTCACGTGTTGCCCGCTCGTCGAGGTAGCTCCACGTTTCACGGCGGGCCAGCGTTGCGTCGAGCTGAACCTCGGCGCCGCCGCTACTCCGTAGTCGATCCAGGTCGAGACGTGTCGCGCCCGCCCGAGCCGCACCATCCGCGACGCTCTGCAGCTGGCGGCGGGAGGCAAGCAGCACACCCCCGTCGATCGCCAGGCCCGCGAGTGACACGAACAGTGGCAGCGCCAAGGCGAACCACATCAACGCCTGTGCGCTCGAGCGAAACCGCATCAGCGTAGGGTGTCCTCGACGTGCGCGATGCCACTGCGAAACGGGTCGACCCACTCCACATGCTCAGCCCGCACCGTGGGCACTGGAACCCAACCCGCCACCGGCAGGTCGCCCAGATCGACCCTGTAGCGCACGCTGGCTGAGACACGTCCCGGCGTCTTGGCGAAGGTCGAGACATCCCAATCCAGCACGATTGCGCCGGGATCGAGGCCCAGCCCGGGCGCGACCACCTCAACCCGCCGTCGCATGCGGTCTACGGCATCCTCGGGCCCGTTGCCGAGAGCCGCGGCCCGCGCCGCCTCGTGTGCGACCGCCACAACCGCGGTCTGAGCCTGAACCACGCGGCTGATCGCCAGCGTGCCGAATACCAGCGCCAGGACCACTGGCAGTGCCAGCGCCGCCTCGACCAATGCCTGCGCGGTCTGAGCTCGCGGAAGTATCACACGCGGTCGCTCGTGGCCCTCTTCTAGAAGAGTCTCGACCACGTGCTCCACTTCATGCGGTTCCAGCGAGCGCTGCGGAACATGCAAGCAGATGTGCGGCGCTGCCTGATCCAGGCGCATGGCGGGTACCCGACTGTGCTGCGCGTCCAACTCTGTCCTCGGGTGCGGAAAGACGACCAGCCCCTCGATCCACAGCGACGGTCGTCGAAAGAGGCCGGGCAGATGCGTCCGCAGGCAATCACGCACAGTCCCGATGTTCCGCTGGACCTGGGCGGCGGGGTTGCCGATGTACGCTTCATACGGCGTCCCTGCGCGACCAACTTTCGTTCGCCGCCAGCTGCCATCTGACGCGCACACGATCCGTCCGCTCATTGTCTTGGTCTCGAGCACGAACACTCCGGTCGGTCCGATCACCAGGTGATCGATGTCACCGGCGCCACGCGGCAGCTTCAGCCCGTTGATCAGGATGTACTCTTCAGGGAGCTCGCGCGCCATCACCTGACCAACGTGACGCTCGCCAGACATACCCATCGCCAGCTGGGCTTCCCGCTCGCGAGAGCCAGGCAGCGCTCGGCCATACGCTGAACGAGCCGAACCACGACTGGCTAGCCAGAGCACCAGGCACAG
This sequence comes from Chloroflexota bacterium, assembly GCA_051006215.1. Lineage (GTDB taxonomy): Bacteria > Chloroflexota > UBA6077 > UBA6077 > CF-72 > CF-72. Next base: position 87,549 of record JBPCIO010000179.1, on the reverse strand, counting down.
GCCGGTGGCAACGAACAGGGCCGGCCCGAGGCCAGCCAGCTGGCCGCGGGGTGTAACTAAGGCCGCCGTGGAAAACAGGATCGTCAGCCATCCCCAATGCACGCTGCCGCCAACGACGCGTACCAGGCTGAGAAGCGTGAGCCCCGTCACGGCGGCAACCGCCCAACCCAGGGGCGGTTCAGCCGCGCCAGCCAGTGGCACCACCAGCACTGTCGTGAGCACCGCGAGCTTGAAGCCCGGGGTGTGCGCTGCACCTGGGGCGGGTGAAGGCAGCGTTTGGGGCTGACCCGGCGCTCGCCGATTGCACTCAACCACGCGGTTCGTCACTTGCGTCCTCCAGCGGGTCGAAAGCGCTCGCGGGCCACGCGGCCCTCGGCGCGGATCGGCAGACCTGTCACCAGCGGCAGTGGCAGGATGGGTCTCAAGCTGGCGCTGACCCGAAGCGCTACGACCTCGTCGTCCAGGCTGCCGTCGAGGCGCACCGGCTCGACGCTGGTACCCAGGCCAGCAGTCACCAGCGCCTCGGCGCGAGCATAGCCTTCGTCCAGGCTGCGGCCGTCTTCGGCTGACAGGCGCGCGCCCTCCTGCACCGCACTCACCAGGACGTCGCGGGCGTGCGCATACAGGAGTACCTGCAGCACGCCCAGCGAAAGCATGATCAGCAGGGGCAAAACGAGGGCAGACTCAACCAGTGCCTGCGCGGCACCGCGTCGCTGGCAGGGCATCATGAACGGCTTCGGCGCGACTTAGCGGCCTGCTGAAGCCGCCCCGAGCGTCTTGCTGATGTTGGTGAAAACGCTGGTCAGCTCACCTCCGAGCAGAGTCAATGCTCCAGCCGCCGCGATGACCACCAGCGCGCCAACCAGCGCGTACTCCACCGTTGACTGTCCAGCCGCTCCCCCTCGGAAGCGGTCGAGGCGGCTTTGCCAGCTCGCCTGCAGCCGCGCGACACCCACTAACCAACTCTGCTCAATCCACCACATCGGAATCTCCTCTCTCCTTTCAGCTCGAGCTTCGTTCGACCTCAGCCGCCGAGCCGCGTCAGCTCGGCCGCGGCCGGTACCAGCACCACCACGAACAGGGCCGGCAAAATCAGGAGCGCAATCGGCAGCAGCATGCGTACGCTTGCCTTGCCGCCTTCCTCGACAATGTGCAGGCGCTGGCGCTCGCGGAGCGCATGCGCGTGCGTAGACAGCGCCTGGCCGAGAGGCAATCCTTGCTCGTACGCAGCGCTCACGCGGCCAAGCACGTGCTCGACCTCGGGCGTGCCCAGGCGCGCCGCCATCCCGTCCAGTGCCTCGAGCAGGTTCTTGCGCTGCCCCAGCGCCAGCTCGCGTACGACCAGGCGCAACTCGCCCGCGACGACGCCTTCGCTGTGCCGCGCGACCTCCTCCAATGCCTGTTCCAGGGCCATGCCGGCGGAGGTTGCCAGAGTCAACATGTCGAGCACGGTTGGCAGCTCCATCAACACCAATCCGTGCCGCGCCAGCTCGCGACGGTCCAGGTCCCAGTTCGGCAGCACAAAGCCTACTGCGAACGCAACCAGCCATACCCACACCGGCCACGTGCCGAGCGGAACGATGCGCACGAGGTTCATGAGCGGGAACATCGCCGCAACCACCAGCCCGGTCGTCACCTTCTCGCCCAGGAACTGCACCACCTCCACCCCAGGCCGAAGGACGCGCAGACGTGCTTCAAGCTCGCGACCTCCGGCCACGCCAAGTCGAACGAACACCGCCCGAAGTAGCCGCCCAGCATCCTCCACGACCGGGCGCAAGATGCTTTCGAGAATGCGTGAGGCGAACAGCGGCCGCACGCCGTGGCGGCCCAGATCGGCCATGCGAATACGCTCGTCGACGTCGAGCAAGCGCAAGCGCTCGCCCAGATCGGGCTTGGGTCGGCCGACGGGCTGCGCGGTAAGCAGCAGGTACACCCCGAGACCGAATGCCAGAGGCAGGAGCACCACTCTTGGATCAAGCGCCGCCAACTGCACGCTGGCCAGCACAGGCAGGCTGGTCATCGGACCAGTACCCGCCGCTGGCCCGGTAGCCGGGTCAAATACAGCATGGCGGCGTAGCCCAGAGCGACGCTGACCACGCACCCGAGTAGGACCATCTGGCCCCAGACGCTATCGAAGATGCTCAGATACCGCGGATTGGTGGCCCGCAGCCCGATCAGGGCAACCACTGGCGCCGCCGCGACGATGCGCGCCGACAGAACGCTTCGCCCTTGCTGCGCACGGACTTCGTGTTGGATACGCAGCTGGGCGCGGGTGGCCTCAGCCAGCCGGTCCAGCACCTGGCTCACCTGTCGGCCGCCGAGCCGATCGTTGACCACCAGCGCGCAGGCGACCACGTCAAAGACTGGATCGGCCAACCGGTCGCGGGTCGCCAACAATGCGGTATCGAAGCCCATCAGCCGCGCATCACGGTTCAGGTTGGCGAACTCCGAAGCCAGTGCAGCCGGCCCAGTTCGCGCCAGTCCAGCCAGGGCTTCCTGGACCGATAAGCCGGTACGGATCGCGTCACGTAGCTGTTCGATCGCCTCGACCAGCGCATCCTGGATAGCCGAACGGCGACGATCATGGCGGCGGATGTAGTACGCGTACGGCGCCAGCAAGCCCAGGCCGCCGGCCAGCCCACTGACCACGCCCCAGCCGAGAAAGACCTGCGCCAAGAGCACTGCGACACCGCCAGAAGCTATGGAAAACAACAAGAAGTCACGCGGCGAAACGTCGTACAGGCCGGCGCGGGCCAGGAATTCGCGCACGCCGCGCAACTGCAGCCGCACGCGCGATCGCTGGCGCGGGCGGACCAGTCCCTCAAAGGTCAGGTACACGCCGCCAGCCAGCGCCACTGATAAGACCAACGGGATCACGCTGTCGGAGTCCTCCGGCATCGGCTGGGCATGCCTGAAGTGTCCACGCGGTGCGTCACGCGGAGCGTCACGCCGAAAGCAAAAAGCGTCACGTGAGACCCTCGGCAGAAAGTACAATGGGTGGGGCGTACTCAATTCCGTGGGCTGCCATCTTTTCGAGGCACCGCGGCGGGCGGCCTCTCCACTGCAAGCGACCATGCTCCATGCCCCAGATCTCGTGACCGCCGATGACTCCGCCTTCGAGACCGGTCACCTCGAAGATGCTGGCCACGCGGCGCTGGCCGGTGCGCACCGTGACCCGCAGCTGGATCACCAGTTCGATCGTCCGAGACACCATCCGTACTAACTCTTCGTGGGCGAGCCGCTCGCCAGCCATCATGGCCAGCGTGGCTAGACGATCCAAGGCGTCCCGCGGCGAGTTGCCGTGGATGCTGGTTAGGGACCCTTCATGGCCGGTGTTCATGGCCATCAACATGTCGAGGGCTTCGGCGCCCCGAACCTCGCCGACGATAATGCGCGTCGGCCGCATCCGCAGCGAATTGCGGACCAAGTCGCGAATGCTGATCTCGCCTGCGCCTTCGACGTTCTTACCGCGCACCTGGAGCGCTACGCAGTCGGGAAGCTGACGATCCAACAGCAGCTCGGGGACTTCCTCCACCGTGATCACGCGTTCATCGAGGGCGGCTATGGAGGCGCCCAAGGCATTCAGCAGCGTGGTCTTGCCCGAGCCAGTTGGGCCGCTGACCAGGATGTTCACGCCAGCCTGTACGGCCGCATCCAGGAAATCGGCGGCAGCTCCCGGCAGGGCGCCCAGTCCGACCAGCTCGTGCAGCGATTGCGCTCGCAGCACGAACTTCCGGATGGTCACAGACGTCCACCGCGTCGCAGCCGGCGGCATCACCGCGTTCAGGCGTGAGCCGTCTCGCAGCCTGACGTCGACCATCGGGGATGCTTCGTCGAGCCGCCGGCCAGCGGTGCTGACAATCCGTTTCACCAACTGGCGGAGTTCGTCGTCTGTCTCAAAGTACACGCCCAACGCCTGCTCTTTGCGACCGTCACGGATGGCGAAGATGCGCAGCGGGCCGTTCACGATGATCTCCTCGACACGCGGGTCGTCCATGAGCGGTTGCAGGATGCCAAGCCCGAACACCGAATCGAACAGCCGCCGCCTGAGTGCCTCGGCGTCGACGAGCAACGGTGCGTTGGTCGTCACCGCTCGACGGTCGAAAGCGGCCACTTCGTCGTCGATGATGGCGCGCACACGCTCTTCGTCCCGCCCGCCCGGCGCGAGCAACCGGCCATCGCCCAGCAACCGGCTGACCGTCTCGACCACGCGCTCTCGAATCAAGCGTTCGGCGGCGCGGTCAGTGGGGCTCAGACCGAGGGCCACACCGCCGGGCGCGAACGGTTCGGCGGCTGCTACCACGCCCGACCTGTAGGTTCACGCGGTACACCGACACGGGCCGATTCAGGCACACGCGCACGCAGGAGGGATGCAGCCGAGAGCGCCGCAGGCACGCCGCGCCGCCACCAGCTTTCGGGATGGTGACGGTGCGCGGGCTCGGGAGGCAGGCGCAGTTTGTCGGCGTGGACGCGCTCAGCCAGGCCAATCAGTGCCCGACTCGCGCGGCAGGTCGGCTCGACCACGAGTGGCCGCTGCTCGACGATCGCGCGTTGACAGGCTTGATGATCGAAAGGGACGACAGCCGCGACGGGTGCGCCCAAGTGCCACGCCACTTCCGACTGGGCGTGGTGGTAGCGGGCGTCATAGCGGTTGAGGATAAGCTGCACGCTGCGCCGGTCCCGGCCCAGCTGACGCTCGAACTGATCGAGGGCTGTGCGAGCGTGCCATAACCCAACCAGGTCCGATGCGCTCACCATGAACACGTGCCGAGCGCTGGTAAGGGCGGCGCGATGGTTAGCGGCGGCGGAATCCATTCCCAGCAGGTCAGGCCCGACGTCGACCACGACGTAGCGGTAGAGCTGTGCGAGCTCCGCCAGCAGCCTTTCCAGGAACCCAGGCGCGATGCTGGCGCGCATTTCGCGTTTGGGCGGCCCACACAACACTCTTCCGAGAGGGGTCTGGCGAGCCAGGGGTTGCAACTCGTCAGTGATGGCCGGCCCCCACGCCCGCGGCTCGTCTCGGACAGCGTGGGCCAGGGTGCACAGGTTGAGGCTGGGATCGCGGTCGAGATACGCGGCCACTGCTGGAGCGCACAGGTCGGCCTCCACCAACACCGTCGGGGCTGCAGCGCCGAGCGCGGCAGCCAGGTTGATCGCTACGGTGGTTCGGCCCGGGCTGCCTGCTCCGCCGGTCACCGCCAGAATGCCCTCAGACGGGCCATCAGGGGCATCGGCTGCCTTCAGCGGCACGGGTTCGGGGGTGGCTCGGAGGCGATTGGATGAGTGGCTGAACGGACGCTCACCCCGACGCGCAGCCAGAACACTCTCGTGGATGGTCGCGGCGTCTGCGTCGAGCGGCAGGACCGGTCCGCGGCGTGAGAGCCAGCGCTCGTCGTGTGGGTCGGGAACAAGCAACACTATCGGCAACCCAGACTGGTCGAGCTGCTGCAGGACCGCCTCGCTCAAGCGATGCAAGCTCCAGGCGACCACCGCCGCGTCGGCCTGACGTGACTCCACGACGTGCACGAGTTGATCGGCCGCCAGACTCTGAGCCACAACGACCACGTCGGCGGCGGCGTCGAAGGCCGGTCGCAGGCGCTGCTCCAACTCCTGGTCGCCCAGGCCGAGCGCCAGGCGCAATTTTAATCTAGGTGGCTGATACACGGCTCATCACGTCCACAGCGAAGTCATGGGTGGGCAACTTCCGGCGGAGGCAGCAGTAGCACGTCCAACTCGCCGGTCCGCCGCGCCTCGGCTAGTTGACGTGCCTGATCGGCGGTGACCGCGAGGGTGACGCTGGTGATAGATCCACGCGGAAGACCGTCGCCGTCCGCGGCTACACCCGAGCTCGAGCTCGCGCTGGAAAAAGACTGGTCGCGCCCGACTTCGAAGACCGGCGCCCGGTCGAGAACCTGCCGAGTATGCGCCTCATTCTTGTTCTTGTCCGCGACGGTCACCAACACTTGCACGTTGTCGCCTGGCCGCAGACGTCCGTCGACGGCGCTCTCGGGATGGGCAGGGATCGTCATCGCAACCTGGTCCGCGGTCAGGCCGAGCCGGTCGCCGAGCTGGGCACGGGCGAGCACCTGCTGGGCGTGGATGGGCTCGCCGAGCTGGCGCCCGACCAGCGAGTCGAGCGCGTCTGCAGGCAAGGCGGCGCGGTAGACGGTCTCGTCCATCCGCACGTAGGCCACAGTCAGGTCGGAGCTGCGTACGGTAGCACCAGCCGGCAGGTCGCGGGTGGCAATCAGGATGGGCCGGGCGTCGCTTGCGCCAACCCAGAAGGCGACAGACCCGGCCAACGCGGCCAGGGTCAGGAAGACGCCGATAAGCGCGCGAGGGTCGGCCCGGCGGGGCCGTCGGAGCGCGCGGGCTGGCGTCAGAGTCGCGACGGCCATAGGCTTTGGGGCCCTCCCGTGGGGTCGGCGCCAGCATGGCGGCACCTGCGGGTGGCTCGCCAGGAATGGTCGCCAGCATGATTAACCCCCGGACCCATTCCGGTCAAGAACTTCGTCGATTTCTGGGGTGGGCATGTCAAGGGTTTGCTGGCCGGCCATGTCTCGGGCTGCCTGGCCAAGCTAGGTCTGGTTCGGCACTTCCAGCGCTGAGCTGTCCATCAGGCTTTGAAGTCGCTGGTGATGAACGCGCCACGCCACTCGCCCGACCGATCAGAACGGAGCCGCCGATGGCTCCTGACGCGGGTGTGCCAGGTTCACCGCCAGTAGCCGTTGCGCTGGCCACGCATGCGAGCGTCTGCTCGCAGCTGGCCGACTGGGGCAATGTGATGATGATCGCGCGACTGAGGGGCGTCCGCACTCCACCCAGTGTCTGGAGACAGCGTCACGGGTGGCGTCATGCGAGCGTCTTCCAGCCGTCACCATCGGCGAACACGCATTGAGTCAAAGTGAGTGGTCGACTGGACCGGTGCGTAGTCTGGCGCCAGGAGGTTGCTCACACGCCCTGCAATGGCTAGCGACGTCACGACCCCTCTGCAAACCGCAGACCACGAGCTCACTCAGGCGGTCGCCAATATGCAACGCCCCGTGATCAACCTGCAATAGGAGCAGGCGCTTCAGACCCTCGCCATCCTGAATACGATCCGCGGCCGGTGGGATGCCGCCCAGAACGGGGCGCAGTCCGCCGAGGCGGTGCTCGTGGCGCTCAGTCCTAATCTGGCCGACAAGGTCAACGCTCTCCCGTTCGTGCCCGGCTGGTAGCGCCACCGGCCGGGCAGCCCACACCCATGATCCGCTGCTGACGTAGCTCCAATTGCTGGCTGGGCCGACCGTACGGTCCGCCAATCGCGTTCGTCATGCACACTGAGCAGGCGGCGAATCGGCACGGTCGCCGAGTTTCTGAGCAGCTCCTCGCAGTTGTCGACCCACTACGCCGTAGGGCTGGATGGCAGCGTCGACTGCTTCGTCGACCCGAGCGATCGAGCCTGGAGCAACGGCGTTCTCGAGCCTGGCAGTGTGTGGACGGCCATCGCTGACGACTGTCAGGTCGACCCGTCCCTCAACCCGAACCACGTGACCGTCACCTGTGAGACCGAAGACGTCGGTGAGGCGACCAAGGAGGTTTCCGACGACCAGTACGCCGCCGTGGTGTGTGCGGCCCAGCGAAGCCATCCAGCACTACCAGAGCAGCCTCCGCTAGCTGGTGCGCCACGCCGACATCAGTCCCCAGAGCCGGGCCGACTGCCCGGGCGACCGATGGCTGCCGAGTGCTCGGTTCGAGGCTCTGGCCGACACGCTGGGGCTCAAGACATCTCTGAGCGCCCTGGCGGTTCCGATTGTCAGCGGCGCACGGCGTTGGTAGCAGCCGCGAGTTGCGCGCGTGTCCGGCCCAGTTCGGGCCGACCCGTGGACACGCACCTTGACCGCTGGCCCAAGCAACATGTTTGTCAATCTGGGAAACGCGCACAAAAAAACCCCAGTCGCGACGCGCTGTAAGGGTCCTCGAGGGCTAACCGGAAGGTCCCCGGGGCGTCCGCTGCCATGTGGTAGGCCGCACCGCGACGCGGCGCACTAGGGCCGAAGCGGAGTACACCGGGTCCTGGGCATCAACCTGTACGTTGCAAAAGGCGCCACTCAGCCGCACTCGGGTGCGAACAAAAAAACAGTCCCCCAGCCAGGACGCGCTGTACAGGTCCGCGGTCCTCAACCCGTACGTTGCGAAAGGCGCCCCCAGCCGCACTCGGGTGCGAGCAAAAAAAAGGGGGCCCCAGCCGCGACGCACTGAATTGGTCTTTGGCCCTCAACCCGTACGTTGCGAAAGGCGCCACCAGCCGCACCCGAGTGCGGCTGGTGGCAATCACGCGTCAGGTGTTGGGCAGCCAGGCTGAGCGACGCGAGCGTCGTGACAGGCTGCGCCGGCGTGGAACAGTCGGGGCAAAGAAGCGCTGCCGCAGGTCCTGGACGGCGAGCTCGAGTTCTCGCAGCGCGTGTTCAGCAGCTAAGCGCTGCTGAAAACGAGCGTCGGCCGAAGCGCTCGAAACAGTCACGTCGTCGGCCGAAACGGTCGCGGACGGGGCGACAAGTGGTGCTACAGTGGCAGTCGACACGCGGGTGTCTCCTTGGGGCGCAAGGCCCGAGGAACGTCGGCTTGCTTCTGACAAGCCGACACAAGGAAGAGCCCCGCTGTCCGGCCTTGAAGGCTGGTCAGGGGGGCTCTTTTCAACGCGGGCGGAGTCGACGGGGCGCGTCTCTCTACATGCGGTCTCCTTTCTTGTGTCTGCCCTGCCGGCCGATCAGGGCTGCGAGAGCTTTCGCCAGATACGGTCGGCGCGGCCGGTGAGCGGGCTGGCGAGCTGGGACAGCCAGCCAAGTGGCGCGGCCGGCGGTGGCACTGACTCGCCCCAGGTCAGGGTCTCGAGCGCCTCCAGCAGCTCCCAACCCCGTCCGGCCTCGCACGCGGCATCGTCGGCCGCGGTCTCGGCCTGGCGCGTCTCCCAGTTCAGGAGCACCCGCAGGCCAGGCACGACCAGCCATGCCAGCAGCACGCCCAGACCCACAGCTGGCAGCCCACTCGACAACAGCACGGCACCCAGCACGCAGCCGAATAGCACTCCCAACAGCCGCCCCGCCCACCGAGTCACGCGATCCGGCCACATCACCAGCGGCAGGACGAGGCTGGCGCCAACCACGACGGCAAGCATGCGCCCGAGTTGCACCAGGCCGCGGCTGAGGTGCCAGGTGCCGAGCAGGGGCGCATTACCCAGCCACACCACCAGCTCCCCGGGCAGACTCGCTTCATGGACCTGAATGGTTGCCTGTGTGAGCAGCCCGGCCAGAGCCCGATCTTCCAGCAAGTCCAGCAGGGCGCGACTGATGACCAGCGTGCGCACGCCGCCCCCGAGCCATGGCTGTGTCGCATCAACGACCAGCAGCTCGACCGAAGCCGACCCGAGGGCCGGGTCGAGGCGCTCACGCTCCAGGTGACCTGGTGGCCGACAGCCGAGCCGCCGCAGGCCAAGTGGCTCAATGACCCACCAGGTCGCGAGACTGAGCACCGCTACCAGCGCCCAGGCCAACACCGCCAGCAGAGCTGACGCCCCTGCCAGGCTGGCCGACACGCCCAGCAATAGCGCCGTGCACGCCAGGCTGAATGGGTGACATCGAGCAGCTTTCCAGGCGAATGCGCAGACTTCGACCGCACCGGCCGACACGCTCGTCAGCAGGCCGGCTAACGAGAGTCTGATCGAGCGACGCCGCAGCGTTTCCCAGGCGAGTGCAATAATCACATCAGGACTCCTTCGGATTCAGGCGCAGTGGATCGACCTGGATCAGGGCGATCCGCTGCTGGGCGAACCGGATGCTGATCGCCGCCTGTCCGATAGGCAGGCGCGCGAGCTGGTCCGGGCTGACGACGAACGACTCCCGCCCACGCAGCAGTCGGCGAGCGATCGGCCCGTTGGGACCGAGCTGAATCTGGCGGACAACCTCCGTGCCGCTGCGAGTTCCCAGCGCCTTGGCCAGCACCTCACCGTCTTCAGGCGCACCGACCTGGTGGACTCCCAGCACGCCAGCGCCGAGAAGCGCTTTTCGGAGCACCGGCTCCTTGGGTAATTGCTGGGTGCTGATCACCACCGCCAGGCTCGCCTCGCGGGCTTGCAGGAGCAGATCAGTCAACTGCACGGCCTCGCCGAGCGAAGCGAACTCATCGAAGATGACCAGGCTCGGATGTGGCTCGTCCGACCACAACCCGGCGTAGGCAATCTGCTTCAGATGCTGGATCAAGACCCGGCCGACCAGCGCCACGTCTTCTGAAGCCGCGGTGGCCGGCAGGCCCAGGTAGGTCACTCCAGGCGCCTGCAGACACGTAGCCAGATCCAGGCTGCGCTCGGACGGGAGCAGCCATGGTCCAAACCCTCCATAGCGAAGCGACCGCAGGCGCCCGACCAAACCCGAAAGCGCCTTGCGATGCAATCCGTCCTGGAGCATGGCGACCAGCTCCGCCTTGACGGCAACGTCGGCTTCGCGGCGGGCCAAGCCGGCCAGATGGGCCTCGTCGAGGCTGTAGCGCAGGCTGTCCAGAGTGCACGCCTGGCCACTGGCGTGCAGAGCCCTGGCGGCCATGGGCACCAGGGCTTGCGAAAGGTTGCGGTACACCTGCCCGTCACGACCATGCTCGAAAGCCCCGACCAGCCGGTTCCCAACGGCGGTCGCCTCACCAGCGCAGAGGTCGTAGGTCCAACTCGCGGGGTGGCCAGGCAACCACACCCGGGCGGGCAGAGCGTGCGCCGCTCCGAGCGCGGTACACACGTTTGCGAGTCGGCCGCCCTTGGCGTCGACGACCAGGACCGACCAGCCACCCGCCATTGCCGCATCCATGAGTCGGCCGAGCGTGGTGGTCTTGCCGGAGCCGGTCATGCCGATGACCGTCGCGTGGTGCTGCAAGTCGGCCAGGCTCATCCAGAAGCGTTGGTTGGCGAAGACGGACGCTTTCTGGGGTGGGGCGACGGTGACGCGGCCGAGGTCCAGCCCGGGCCCAGGTGGCTCGACGGGAGTTGGTCGCGCTGGCGGTGGTGTGCGAGACCACCACTTCACCGGCCGAGTGACCCCGCCCAGCGCCGAACCGCCACCCCGGCTGGAAACGGCGCATAGGTGACGTCCACGTCCTGGGCATAGCCGTGCTGCTCGTTCACCCGGCGGATGCGCGCCATGGTTTTCGGGTTGTCGACGTACCAGCGGACTCCGCCGACGCGAATGCTCAGGGCGAACCAGCGACAAATTTCTGCATACCGCAGGTCACCCTTGTCGGTGTGCTCGAGCTCGATTGCCAGCCACTTTCCGCGGCTGAGCAGCAGCCCGTCTGGCTTGTGGCCGTAGGTCGTGGGTCCCGAGCTGCGCACGGCGGGGCTGCCGCCGCGGAGCAGCCGCCCGACCTCGCGCTCAGTGCGGAAGTCGGACTGCGGCTCCTGCTGCAAAATCGAGTCGGCTAGATCCACGACGGCGATGTCGTGGCGCAGGTGCTGGATCGAAGGTCGTGTCGAGCGGAGACCTGCGCTGGCGACACGGGCGCCAGCGGCTGTGGTGGAGAAGACGGCGGTGTCCTGGATCAGCGGCGACCAGGCCTCGACCAGGCCGTATTCGACCAGCACAGGCAGCCTGGCCGCGGCGAGTGACGGGTCGCGGTAGCGGCGTGCAATTTGATCGTCGGCCAGCGCACCGAAGCGAACGAGATCGCGCAGGACGGGCATGTCGGCCGGGTCCAGATCTCGATGAGTGATGTAGCGAGCCATTCGTTTTTCACTCCACACATGCCGAGAGCGGAGTTCCTCGCATGAGGAACTCCGCTCTCGGGAGGCGACGTGTCGTAGACTGCGAGCGGCCACGGCGACGCTGTCTCCAGCCGATTGGGTCGCCGTGAACCATGTACGCTGAGGCCAGGCGGCGCGTTGGTGCGCGTCACCTGCCCAGCGATTTGTGGCTTGTTGTCGGACGGGTGCCGATGCGAACGAGGGCGCATCAGGGCGCGACACTGCGCGGGCCTGAGTACGCCTTTCGAGGTGATCAGTCCGGCTCTGGGCTACGGAGCTTGATCCAGATTCCGGAGTGAATGACGCGGACTACGTGAAGTCGACGATATCAACCAAGACGTGCGGGCTGAGAGCAATCCTCCTTTCGAGCAGGGCGAGTTGTGGTTCCCGTGGCAATCTCCGGGGAGAGCAAGCTCGGAGATCCGCAAGCTCCGAAAGCGTCGCGGATCGCATCCCGAGGAGACGCGGAGGGCGGGAATCCCTCGTGGCATACGAGCGCTGCCAACTGCGCATCCATAACGGGATCAGCCTAGACGGCGTCCCGTCACGCCAAGCGTCACCTGCTCCCGGAATCAGCGATCGCCGACTACGGCTTGATCTCGGCGACGCGGACCGGGCGGCCGGTCTTGACGGAGCGCATGGCCGCCAGCGCCAGCACCAGGGCAGCGCGGCCGTCCTCGCCGCTGCATTGCGGCGAGATGTTGCCGCGGACACACGCCGCGAAGTGGGCCAGCTCGGCGGTGTACGCGTCACCGAACAGATCGACGAACCAGCGCACACGCGGGTGCGTGGATCCCGATCGGCTGTGATGGACAACATTGATCGGACCCGACTCACCTACGCTCGCCATGCCTTCCGAACCGAATACCTCAGCCCGGACGTCATAGCCGTACACTGCCTGAAAGCTCGCGTCGGCGGTGCCCATCGCGCCCGAGTCGAAACGCAGCGTGGCGAGCGCGGTATCCAGCAAGCCGTGGGCCTTGAAGTCCGGCCGCACCAGCGCCTCAGCCATGGCGTACACCTCGACAGGCTCCGCACCGCCCCCTAAGAACCGAAGCACGTCGAAATCGTGGATCATGGTCTCGCGAAAGATGCCCCCGTCGGGTACCTCCTCCGGATGCTCCAGATCTGGGTCGCGGGTGAGCGATCGCAGGAGATGAATTTGGCCCAACGCGCCGGTGTCGACAAGCTGCCGGGCCCTGACATAGGCAGTATCGAAGCGGCGCTGAAAGCCGATCTGGAGCGGGACGCCCGCGTGACGGGCAGCCTGAATAGCGCGATCGGCGGCGGCCAGACCATCGGCGATGGGCTTTTCGCAGAATACAGCCTTACCTGCCTGTGCGGCGGCCACGATCGCCTCGGCGTGGTATCGGGCAGGCGTAGCGATAACCACCGCTTCGACGCCGGGCTGCGCCAGGAGCTGTTGGTAATCCAGGGTCCAGCGCTGACACCCCAGTGCCGCAGCGAGCCGTTCGGCTACGCCGGGTGCGGGGTCGGCGAGGCTCACCAGTCGAGCACCTGGGATGCGCTGGGCGAGACTCTGAGCATGGTGCGCGCCCATGGTGCCCGCACCGATCACCCCGACGCCGACTGGGCGTGTGAGAATCGGCTCCGCTGGAGCGGCCTCAGCCACTCGCACGCACACGCATCTGGAGGCGGCTGGCTGGCATGTAGAGCCGACCGTACCCGGGCGTCGACTGGTGCGTCAACTGTGCGCCAGGCGCAGCCGGGGGAGTACGCTCGCTCTCGCCCCAGTTCAGGGGAGTCGACTTTGTCAAGACATGGAGTGAGTCCTCGAGGGACGGATCGTACGATCCGTTCACGAGGCGGGAAGGTATTTTCATGATGTGGCTCAAAGGCGTGCTTGGCCTGGTGTGCGTGGTAATCGGCCTGGTGTGGATTGGTCAGGGTGTCAACCTCCTGCCCGGCAGCTTCATGTCGGGCCAAGCGATGTGGGCCATCATCGGCCTGGTGCTGCTGATTGTCGGCGCGTGGCTAATGTGGTCGCTGGCCCGCGCACGCGCGACAACCCGCTCACCTCACACCTGAGCCACAGCGAAACATCCCACTCGTCGGCGTGGTCTTCGACCGCTGCAGTGAACGGGGTTGCCACGTTGGACGCTCCCATCCACACCTCTGGTGTGCCTCACTGCTGTGCTCACGCCTCGGTGCGTATCGGTGCGGGCGTGGGACTGCGGCGGCGGTGAAACCAGACATAGGCGCCCAGGCCTACAAACGGGACCAGCCACCACGAAAATGCGACGACCACAATCAACACGTCGGCTATCCCGCGCAGGAGAGTCAGGGATGCTTGCCAGCCGCGCTGCGCGACCGCGGCCGGGTCCCAGACTCCGGTGAATGGACGCGTCGACGTGTCCGCTGGGGGCAGGCTCAGCGAAAGGGTGATGGTCGCCATGTCGGAGCGGTGCTCGAGATACGTCTTACGGCCTTGAATCCGCTCGATCTGACCGCGCACGTTTGTCAGCTCGCGTTGGAGTTGGAGCACATCTTGGATTTGCGCTGCCTTGTCCATCAATTTCAGGATGGCTGCCTCACTCGCCTGCAAATTGCGCAGGTTTGAGCCCAGGTCGACGTATTCCTCCGTCACGTCCTGGCTACCACTCGCCTCGGTGGTGACCTTGCCAAGAGCGCGCAGGTCGGAGATGGCAGTGTCGGCTGCGTCACTGCGGACCTGCAGCGTCAGATCTGCCATCATTCGATCCTGGCCGTTGACTTTCTCAGTTCGCGTGTTGGAGGCGCTGACGATCCCTCCGCCGCGAGAGGCGATCTGGCGAGCTTTGACGAGCGCCTGTTCCAGGTCGGCCACTTCGACGCTGAGCTGTGCCGTACGAATCACCATTCGGTCGAGCGATTGCGCCGCGGTCGTCTCTACAACCGTGCTGGCGCCGGCAGCGGAGTCGACAGCTGGCGCCGCACGCCCAGCGTCGGTAGCGGCGGCGGGAATGGGTGCGCCGGGCGCCACGGCGGCCGGCGCAGCGGCGGCGGGTGATCCCGGTGCGGGTGCTTGCGCTGCTTTTCCGCTCAATGCCGCGGCTGGAGCGGTCGACACCGGCGCGTTCAACTTAACGGCGCTGCACGCTACCCCGCCGAGTACGACGACCGCCACTCCGCAGGCCGCGAACCTCGCCCGCGATCCCCGAAACCCGTTCAACACCTGCATTCGAGAGGCCCTCCTGCCCATGATCCCAACCACACAGACGGCGTCGGTTGGAATAAAGTTCCAGGCGCTATTGGAGGGCCTTGTGCTCGGACAACGTACGCCAAGGCAGTTGTGCTGCCTTGCTTGCTGGCAGCCGCAGCATTCCGCACCGACAGCCTGGTTGGAGCTAGGCCTCCCAGAGTGCCACGAGGAGGGCATCCACTCCTTCACGCGGGTTGTTCGAGGGTCCAGCCGGGACGGCCGGAGCAACCGCTTGGCCTGCCGTACGGCGCTCGCACAATGACCCGACCTGCTCGGGAAGAAAACGCGTGAGCTGGGCCAAGTGGTGGGCATCGTCCAGGCCGCGTGGACGTCGATAGAAGCGCAGGGCAAAGTAGATGTACAGGTTGTCTCGGGCGCGGGTGAGCGCAACGTAGAACAAACGCCGCTCTTCCTCGATCGCGTGATCATCCCCGGTCGACATATCCGAAGGGATCATGCCATCGGCAGCGTGAATGACGTGCACGACGTCCCACTCGCCGCCTTTGGCGGAGTGGACGGTGCTCAAGATTAAGTAGTCCTCGTCCACCAGCGGGGGCCCGGCCAGATCGCTGGTGGAGGTCGGCGGATCTAGCGCCAACTCGCTGAGAAACCGACCCCGCGAGAGCTGCGCGCTGGCAACCTGCTCGAGCTGTTCGATGTCGCGCAGGCGCGCCTCAGGGCTGCTGTAACGATGCCGGAAGATGGGTTCACAGAAACGCCGGATGCGCGCGATCTCCGCGGCCGGCGGCAGCGTCTCGCCCGAGGCGAGGCAATCCCCGAATGCCTCGCGCAAGCCGTCAAGCGACGCCTGAGTCGCCTCGGGTACCTTCGGCGGCCACGCGAGGAGTCTCAGCAACGGACTCATCGGGGTCGTTTGGCCGTCCGGCTGGTCCGCGGACCGGTGCCACTGGGGTGCGAGGGCCTGCCCGGGCCCAGTTGTCGCCTGTACCTCGCCCGACTGTTCGCGATGGGTCAGTGAGCCCGGCTCCGCGGATTTTCCACCACGGCTGGGCACCCGCGATGCGCCAGGCTGCTCCGAAGGATCCAGCCACTCTGGCTCGGCGGCCCGACCAGGCTGCATCCTCGGCAGCAGCTCGCAAGCCTCTGCGAGATGGCTTGGTGGCGTTGTCGGCGCGGGTGCGCCAGCTGACCCAGCCGGCGGCGGTTCGCCAGACGCTCCAGCCGTGCTCTGGCCGGGCCTCGCCACGGCTGGCTGGAGAGAGCTCGTGTGTCGCAATCGGCCGAGTCCGCCACTGACAGGGTTTTCCAGCGGGGCGATGAAGGTGTGCGGTTTCGCCATCGGGGCGGCCGCCGGATTGCCGAGGCCGAGGGTCTGGATGATTGATCGCGCGCCAGCTGGGCCGATTCCGTCCAGAAGCTGCAGGACGCGAAACCAGCTCACCTCATCCCGCGGGTTTTCCAGTAACCGCAACATGGCCAGCACGTCTTTGACGTGCGCCGACTCCAGGAACTTGAGTCCGCCAAACTTAACGAACGGGATGTTGCGCCGGGTAAGCTCCAGCTCCAGCAGGTCGCTGTGATGGCCCGTACGGAACAGGACAACTTGTTGCCGGAGTGGGACGCCACGCTCGCGGTGTTCGAGAACCTGCTCGCAGACCTGATGGCTTTGCTCAGACTCGTCTGAGCAGCTCACGAGGACCGGTCGCGCACCGCCGGACCGAACGGGCCACAGGTCCTTGGCAAACCGTTCTCGGGCGTGGGCAATGACGCCGTTGGAGAGGTCCAGGATCGGACGCGTCGAGCGGTAATTCTGCTCGAGAGTGATGCGCCGAGCGTCAGGAAACTGAAGCGGGAAGTCCAGGATGTTGCGCACGGACGCGCCCCGAAACGCGTAAATCGCCTGCGCGTCGTCGCCCACCACCATGACGTTCCGGTTCTCGGCGCGCAGCGACTGGAGAACCTGGGCCTGGAGTGGGTTCGTGTCCTGGTACTCGTCGACCAGCACGTGCTCGAACTGGCCAGCGACCTGCTGAGCGCTCGCCGTGCCGCCCAGCCCCCGCCAAAACAGGAGCAAGTCGTCATAGTCGAGCACGTTCTGCACGCGCTTGCGGCGGGTGTATTCGGCGAAGATGCTCCGGATCCCGTCAGCCTCCTCGACACACCAGGGAAACCCGCTTTGGAGAATCCCGCTGAGTGCCTGACCTGCATTGACCATACTGGAATAGATGGCCACGAGCGTGTCCTTGCGCGGGAACCGGCGCTGTTCGCGCGCATCTGTTCGGGTTGAAGACTGTTGCTCGCCTCGAATCAAGTCCATCAAGTCGGCCATATCGGCCTGGTCGAGCACGGTGAAATCCGGGGACACGCCGAGCGGCCGACCATATACACGCAACAGGCGATTCGCGATCGCATGGAAGGTCCCACCCCAGACCTTGCCTGCCTGTTTGACGTCGACGAGCCGCCCGACTCGGGCAAGCATCTCTCGCGCAGCGCGGCGCGAGAACGTCAGCAGCAGGATGCGTTCGGCGGGAACACCTTGGTCGATGAGATGGGCGACTCGACAGGCGAGAGTCCATGTCTTGCCGGTTCCAGCGCCAGCGATGACCAGAACCGGGCCGTCCCCGCAGGTGACGGCCTCCAGTTGAGCCGGGTTGAGCGACTGCTTCCAATCAACCGCAGGGGAGAACATGTGTTCGAGTATATAGCGACTCGGCCCGGACGCTGGGGCGCGTCGGCATGCTGGCAAAGCGGCGGTGAAGTATGGCCGGCGGCGGCTGGAGCAACGCTGTGGTGGGTACGGCGGAAGCCGCGCCAGCCAGCACACCGTCACGCTGGGAGCTCAGCTTGGCATAGCGTAGGCGGTGAGTTGCCTCGCGCCAGCGTTGGCCGCGTCAGCTCAGGCCAACAACCCCAATTCCGGACGGACAAATTCCCTCAAGTTGGCGGCCGCGGCAGCCGCCCCGGGCGTGTCTCAAACTCTCGCCTATGGCAGCATAGGGTGGAGGACGCGCACATGGTGACTCCCCCATCATTGCAGGCAGGCGACGGACTGCTGCTGATTGATCCACACAACCATTTCTGCTCGGCTGGTTCTTACCCGCGACCGGGGGCGACGCGGTGATGCCCGTCACCAACGCTTGGCGGCAGCCGCCGAACGCGCGAGTGTGCAAATTTTGGTCAGTCGCGACTGGCATTCGGCAACTACGGCCCCGTTCCAAGCGTATGGCGGCGTGTGGCCGGCGCACTGTGTAATGGGCACGGCGGACGCCGAGTCCCACCCCCAGTTACGATTTCCACCCAAAGCTGTCGTGATCTCAAAGGGTACGCATCAGACCGAAGATGCATACTCGGCTTTTCAGGCTCGAGACCGTGCAGGGCTTCTGCTCGCAACGCTCTTCACCCCGCGCTCGAGCCCATGCAGGCCGCGGGCGCAGTCATCGTGCAAGAGGTAATTTGAGCATGGGCCGCCTGACCCTTACCTACGGGTCAATATCCGAACGCATGGTTTCGACGCTCGCCGCAAGCCTGTTGGTACTCGCCGCGTGTAGTCCAACCGGACCGGCCGCACCGCTGACTCCGCCGCCCGCCTCGACCAGCGCACCTCCAGCCACCCCACAAGCGTCCGCTACCGGGGCGCCAGCCGCGGGGATCGGGCACGGTGGCGACCGCACCAGCCAGATCACCGACAGCGCCCGGTCGAGCATCGCTCCCGCGGCCGGTCAGCCGAAATCCGGGGGTCGGGTGATCTGGGGTGACTTCGCCGACGTCAAGACGCCGAATCCAGTCACCGCGACCGACTCGTCGTCAAACGAAGTCATCAATCGAATCTACTCTGGCTTGCTTTCGGTCGACGCACAGACCGGCGACGTGACGCCTAACCTGGCTGAGACGTTCGACTTCTCGGCTGACGGCAAGACGCTCACCTTTCAGCTGCGCGATGGCCTGCAGTTCAGCGATGGCTCACCCCTGACTGGCGACGACTTCGCGTTCACGATCATGGCCACCTTGCGCAGCAAGAAGACCAACCACAAGAACAACGTCGACCAAATACTCGGCGCCAATGAGTACACGGCCGGCACAGCTGCAGAGCTTTCGGGCGTCAAGGTTGACGGGAAGACGGTTACGGTCACGTTGGTCAACGCTTTCTGTCCCGCGCTGACGCAGATTGGCAATCTCAGCATCATCCCAAAGAGCGTCTTCGGCAAATACTTGGATCCAAACGACGCCAGCAAAAATGTGGATGACGCACCCGAAAACACTGCGCCACCGGTCGCCAGCGGAGCGTTCAAGTTCAAGGAATGGGTGCCGAACGATCATGTCACCCTTGTCCGCAACGACTACTACTGGCAGAAAGCCAATATTGACGAGTGGGTCCATAAGACCTATCCAAATCAGGACACTCTCACCGCGGCACTCAAGGTTGGGGAGGTGGATATGGCCGAGTTTGACCCCAAAGATATGCATGACATGCAGAACGTCAGCTCAGTGCAGGTGTTCAAGTACTTGCGACTCGGCTACACCTTCATTGGCTGGAATCAACTGCGGGGCGGCAAGGAGTTCTTCCAGGACAAAGCAGTGCGGCAAGCGCTGAGCTACGCGCTGAATGTCGACCAGGTGGTGGACAAGGTGCTGTTCGGGGAAGGCGTCAAGATGATCGCCCACACCCCACCAGTGTCGTGGGCGTATGACACCGCGGGCTTGATTGACTACAAGTACGATCCCATCAGGGCTGAGCAATTGCTGCAGGCAGACGGCTGGGCCAAGGGCGGGGACGGCGTGTATGCCAAAAACGGCCAGAGACTCGAGTTTTCGATCGTCACCAACTCGGGCAATGTCGTCCGTGAGACGTTCGTTCAGGTCGCTGCCGAGCAGTACAAGCAGATCGGTATCAACGTCGAGCCGAAAACGGAGTCATTCGAAGCGCTGGTCGACCGATTGAACCAGTCCCGGGATCCCACCTATGGCGATCAAGGCGGACACGATTATGACGCCGTAGTGATCGGGTGGGCGCTCGGCGCGGACCCGGACATGTACTCGATCTGGGATTCGAATTCAACCCATGCTGGCGAGAACAACTCCATCCAGTACAAGAACCCTGAGCTTGACAGAGCCATAGAAGACAGCCGCTCGCACTGCGCGCAGGCCGACCGCAAAGCAGCCATCAAGACCGCCAACACGATGTTGAATGAGGAGCAACCGTACAATTTCGGCTTCGCCTCGAACATCCTGCTTGGGGTCAGCAACAAGATTCACAACATCAGCCCTGGGCCGTATGCGCGGTACGGGCAGGCGAAGCCTGAAGCCTGGTGGGTCCAGTAAGCCCGGGGGCGACACGGCTTGCTACGGGGCTGCTGCGCGGGGCAGATCACCAGGCTCGCCGGGCATGCCTGCGCGGCTTCCTCCGGGGCTACTGCGCGGGGCTGGTCACTAGGCTCGCCGGGCATCGCCGAAGCGAGTTCTTCTTTGGAAAGCGAGCACGCGCGCGGGGGCGGACACATTGCTGGCACCTGCGTTCTGGGGTCGGCCGCGCTCAGCGTGCTGATCCACCGCAGCGTCAAAGGCGGAACCTAGGCGTAGTCTGACGAGACGGGCCCGCGCGCGGCAACACCCACCCGGCTTTCGGGCCCGCCATCCGGCGCCGCCGCCCACCAGCCTACCGATGAGACGTCACAGGCCATGGCGTGCAGGCAGTCACCAGACTAGCGACGCGGCGTCACGGTGGGCGTCATAGAGGCATCGCGTGCCGGCAGTTCACCCGACTAGCGACGCGGCGTCACTGCACCTATGCGTCGTCTGACGAGCATGGGCTGCACCCGGCAACACCCACCCGGCTTTCGGGCCCACCATCCCCCGCCGCTGCCTACCAGCCTACCGATGAGGCGTCACAGCGGCATGGCGTGCAGGTAGTTCAGGCCGGAACGCGTGACTGTGTGGCCCTTGGCTCGGCCGACGGCATGGCCGCCTCGAGCCGCTCAAGCTGGCGGTGTCACGCGTTTTGCCCGTCGTTGACACGATGCTTTGCAGCATGTCAAACGTCGATCAGAATTCCGAGCCATGGCAAGTATCGCCCTAACCCCACACCGAGGTCGTCGTCGCATGGCGTGGCCTTTGGCGTCCTGAACGGCAGTCCGACCTGCGCGTACGCGCATCGGTGGGGGCCGACACACAGGGTCGGATACATTTGTCGGTACGGCCTTGAGAGCCGCAGACGTATGGGTCGCTTGGTCGCACGGCGCCTGATTCAGGCTGTTCCCACCTGGTTCGGGATTACGCTGGTGTCGTTTGTCGTGTTGCGACTGGCACCGTCTGACCCCGTGTCGCTCATGGTGGCCGGCGCGCAGAACCTCAGCTCTCAGGACTTGGCCACGATGCGGGCCGCCTACGGCCTCGATCTGCCTTTGCCCATCCAGTACCTGAGCTGGCTCGGCCACCTGTTCACGGGTGACTTCGGCCGCTCGTTTATCTATAAGCGGCCGGTCGTCGAGATGATCGGGGCGGCACTCCCCAACACGCTAGTACTGACGCTGCTGGCGCTGGCCCTCACGCTCGTATTGGGCGTCCCGCTCGGGCTCCTGGCGGCCACGTACCGGGGGACGTGGCTCGACCAGGTGATCCGGATTGTTGGCGTCGCAGGACACGCCATCCCCGAATTCTGGTTCGGGTTGATGTTCATCCTGATCTGCTCTGTGCAATTCAGACTCTTCCCGGTCGGCGGCATGCTCACGGTAGGCAAGGATGCCCTCGACGTGGCGGACCGAACGTCGCACCTATTCGGACCGGTACTGACCCTGAGCCTGGCAGGGGTCGCCAACTACTCGCGGTACATGCGTGCTGAAACACTCGAAGTCTTGGGCCAGGACTTTGTGCGGACCGCTCGCGCCAAGGGGTTGCCCGAGCATGTAGTCGTGTTTGTCCACGCCCTCCGCAACGCCTCGTTGCCGTTGGTCACGGCACTCGGATCTCAGTTCGCCTTCCTGGTCTCAGGCGCCATCGTGATCGAACAGGTCTTTGCGTGGCCGGGCATGGGCCGCTTGGCGTACGACGCCGCGCGGTCCAAGGACTATCCCATCGTGATGGGCGTCGTCGTCATTTCGAGCACCATCCTGTTGCTCAGCTACATCGTGCGCGACGTGGCGTACGGACTGGTCGATCCACGCGTGAGCCGTTCGTAGGTTCGAGTTGCGTGACAACACATGCGGCGTCAATCAGGGCGCGCAGTGTCGCTGACCCGGGCCGCGTCAGGCGCGGCGGCGGGGGCATCTGGACCAACGCCGCGGCCAGGCTGCGACGTGATCACGTGACGCTGTGCGCGGGGGCAATTCTCGGATGCATGATCCTGCTGGCCTTGGGCGCGGACCTGCTGGCTGCGTACGTCTTCCATGACGGCTTCACCCGCCAGGACTTGCTAAACGGCTATGCCCGGCCATCGCTCACGGACCCGGCGCTGTGGCTTGGGAGCGACGATCTCGGGAGAAGCGAAATCGTGCGTCTGCTCTACGGCAGCCGTATCTCGTTGTCGGTCGGCGTCGGCGCAGCCATGCTCAACCTGACCATCGGCCTCTCGCTGGGTATGACGGCCGGGTTCCAGCGGGGTTGGTTGGATGACGTGGTGCAATTCGTGATCAGCACCGTGAACTCCATCCCCCGGATCCCGCTCCTGCTGATGCTTGCGGTGCTGTTCAGTCCTGGGCCCGTCACCCTGGTGATCATCATCGGACTACTAACCTGGCCGAACGTTTCCCTGTTCGTTCGCGGACAGACGCTGTCCCTACGCGAGCGCGACTTCGTTTCGGCTGGGCTTGTCGCCGGCGCCTCGACTGCGCGCACCATGGTTCGTCACATCCTGCCGAACGTGCTGCCGCTGGTGTTCGTGCTCACGGCCATCGACGTCGGCTCGCTGATCCTGCTGGAGTCGGCGCTGTCGTACTTGGGCTTCGGCGTCTCGCCGCCTACACCCTCCTGGGGCAACATGTTGACCCGAGCCACACAGGACCTGTCGCGCGGGCCGTGGCTGGTCTACGCTCCAGGCGCGGCCATCTTTCTGACCGTCCTGTGCCTCTATCTGGTCGGCGATGGCGTACGCGACGCGCTCGACCCGCGCATCAACCATAACCCCAACCACTAAGAGTGGGCCCTACGCCGGACTAGCTGCGTCGAACTGGGCGGCAGCGACGTGGCACGGCAGACGACCGCGCTCGAGTTGATGGCTGGGCACCACGAAGGCATATTCCTGAAGCAGTTTGTCCAGGGCAGCCGCCTCACGTAGGTACCGCTCGCGGGCGCGAGATCGCTCTTGGCGCCAGCCATCTCCTGATCGGGGCAGGCTTGCCGCGTCCAGGCGAAGGCGCTGCAATTTCAACTCGGCGGCCTCGATGTCGCGTCCGAGCGAGATCCAGGTTAGCGTCTCACCAGCCTGTCTCAGGACGTGGTGCGCCAGCGCCCAATCGCCAGCCCACGGTTCTTTGGACAACGGCTTGCCGAGCCCGGGTAAATTGTCGAAGTCGCCCCGCTCCTGGGCTTCGCGAATCTGCCTGTCGACCGCGCTTTCCCAGTGCGCTAGCTTTCTTGGTGACCCGCGGTGGGGGGTAGGCGGCAAATCTTCGTGGTGAATTAGTGAGCCTCCGCCTGGATCGCTTCCGCCAGCACTTCGATCACCCGGCCGAGCTGGTGCTCGGTGCTGATCAGCGGCGGAGCCATGACGATGGTGTTGTTGAGCCGTCGCGGCAGGACCCCGTTTTCGGTGCAACGCGCCACGATCCGCCCGGTCAATGCGACGGCGTTGTCGTAAAACGCACCGCCAGTTGCTCCGGGGTCCACCATCTCGACGGCGGCCATCATCCCTAGACCGCGCACCTGTCCCACCTGGGGCAGCGGCGAAAGCTGGCGTTGCAGCTGATCCTGGAACCAGGCCCCCACCTTCGCGGCGTGCTCGACCAGGCCCTCACGCTCGATGATGCCAACGTTGGCCACGCCCACTGCACAACACACTGGATGGCCCGAGTACGTCGCAGCGTGGGTGAACTTCAAGTCCAGAGGCGCTTCGTTGATGGCGTTCTGAATCTGGCGGCTGACCAAGATGCCGCCGAGCGGCAAATAGCCGCTGGTGACGCCCTTCGCGAAACTGACGATGTCTGGCTGCACATTCCAGTGCTCTAAAGCAAACCACTTGCCGGTACGGCCAAATCCAGTGATGACCTCGTCAGCTATCAGCAGCACTTTGTGCCTGTCGGCAATCTGGCGCAGCTTGGGCCAGTAATCGTTAGGAGGAACGATCACGCCACCAGCACCCTGGACTGGCTCGGCCAGGATCGCCGCCACGGTTTCCGGATCCTGTTCGATCAGTGTCTTCTCCAGTTCCGCGGCATAGTCGTGCCCGGTGGGGTTGGTGCACGGACGCGGACCCCCGTCTTCCAGCTCACAGCGAAAGCGGTATGGACCGATCGTTTGCACGAAGTTTGGCACCAGGGGTGCAAACATTTTGTGGTAGACGGGTAGCCCGGTCGCGCTCGCGGCGGCCATCGTGACGCCGTGGTAGCCCCACCGTCGCGAGATCACCTTGACCTTGTTCGGCTGGTCCTGGAGCTTCCAAAAAAACCGAGCGGTCTTGAAGGCGGATTCATTCGATTCGGCGCCTGCCGTAGTGAAGTACACGCCGCCTAAGTTTGAATAGGCGAGCTCGATCAACTTGTCAGCCAGCCGCGCGGCAGGGACGTTCGCGAAGCCGACGTAGTTATTGTAAAACGCGAGCGTCGACATTTGCTCAGCCGCCACCTCGGCAAGCTCCGTTCGGCCATGTCCGACGTTGACGTTCCACAGGCCTGACAGGGCGTCGAAGTACCGCTTGCCATTGCCATCGACGATCTCGGCCCCCTCGCCGCGAACCACGACGAGCGGTCGTGCGTGGTCAGCTGGGTGAGACAGTGGGTGGATCACGTGGTCCCGGTCGATACGCAACACCTGATCGACGTCGATGTCTCGTGTAGAAGCCGGAGTTGGAGCCTGGACCATCGTGCTTACCTCACATGCCGGAGTGGCTGAAAGCCAGTTTACCAGTCAAATCAAGCGCATCCGCGCAGACCAGCCCTGATGTTGGACCGCACCCGACTCGACGCGATCACCACCACCACTCGACCCGATCGCTCCTCCCGATCCCTCGTCACCACTTGACGCCAGTCGTGACAGCACCGTTCAATGCCGACTGGGACTGGCCATTTTAGGGAGGGGACCCATCTATGAATATACGCGCCCATCGAACGAAGGTCTTGGCTGGCGTCGCAGCGGCATGCATGGCGCTGTCGAGTGTTGGCCCAAGCTTTGCGCAATCCGCGCCTGTGCTGGGGTCGTGGCTCGCCGGGCCTGATGGCAGGGGATCGAGCACGATTGTTGGCCGCATCGATTCACCGCGTCCGCGCGCGTCCGTCAACCCGGGCTCCAATCTGTTGGTTAGTGGCTGGTCGGCCGACACGACCGCAGCCGGTTGGGCCGGCGTCGACCGCATCGAAGTCTGGAACGGCGCCAGCGACAAGAGCGGCAGCATGAAGCTCGCCAGCGGCATTGCCGGGCTTGCCCGCGCAGACGTCGGCGAAGCCCTGGGCGGCTCGTTCACCAATTCCGGATTCAGCGCCGTCGTTCCAAGCAGTGCCCTGCAAGGCATGACTGGCGCCCAGACCCTGTTCGTGTACCTGCACACGCCGGGCAAAGGCTCCTGGTACCGTACGGTGGCGGTTAATCTCGTCTCGGCCACAGCCGTCAATCTGGCCACTGGCGCAACGTTGGACTTCCCGGGCGATCCAATGATCGTGATTGCAAGGCCGCAGGATGGCACGTCCATCACGCAGCTCCAGCGCAATGGCAAGTTCAGCTTCAACGGCATCGCTCTGGATCGGAATGCGATTACCGACCCAAACGTCCAGCTCACTGGCCCAGGTTGCCCAGGCTGCAACGGCGCAGTGGGCGGCCTCGGCACACAAGCCCGCGGCTCGGGCATCGCGAGCATCACCGCCTACATCGATAACCCGCCGACCAAGGGCGACGAGACTATCTTTGGCAACTTCGGGACGGCCTGTGGGACAGCGTGTCTGTACGCAAACGTGCTGGTCAGCAACGGTGGTTCCATAAATACGCCCGGTAGACCAGCCGCGTCGATCATTTCGCGCAATTACGGGAGTCAGTTTGACTTTAGTGGCTGGTCGATTGCGATCAATCCCGCAACGCTCACCCCGGGTTACCATACGCTGTACGTTACGGCGACCTCGTCCGTAACGGGGTACCTGGACGCTGCCAAGAAGTTCGTCGGGAAGACCAGCACGGCTAGTGTTAACTTCAACATCCTGGACTTCAGCCACAAGAAGATCCAGCCAGATCCGCTGATCTGTAAGGGGGTTCCCTGCTAAGCTGGCGATCCGCCTAGACACCATTCCACGCAAAAGATCCGCCTCTCACACACGTGGGAGGCGGATTTTTGGCATCGTACGCATCAGTACCGATCGCCCAAAAGGCTGAAGCCGAACTTTAGTTGACTAATCTACTCTCGTTGATCCCAGAGTGGCCAGACGGACTGGCTGTCGTTGGACAAGGCGCTTACGCGGACCTTTCCCCGAGGTAGGAGTCCTACCAGGACCGAAAAGCTCCACGTAACTGCAACAGCACTGGCTCAAGGGGGTTTGCTTCGGATCATCCGGGCCGCCACCCCCGCCTCCGTGTCGCTTCAGACGGGCGATCCACCTATGCGCCGCCGTCCTGCTCGAGAAACCAATCGATCAACCGGCGGGCGATGCTCAGTTTGCCGGGCAGCGCTGGGAGCTCGCCTCGGCGTGAGAACCACACTGCTTCGGCGATCTCGTCCTCCTGGAGGCGGATCTCACCACTGGCGTAGTGCGCCGTGAAGCCAATCATCAGCGAGTGGGGGAATGGCCACGGCTGACTCCCGAAATACCGGATGTCCTCGACCTCGAGACCCACCTCCTCTCTCACCTCGCGCGCGACGGTCTCTTCCAGGGATTCACCTGGCTCGACAAAGCCCGCGAGCACGCTGAAGAAGCCCCCAGCGAAAGCGGTGTTGCGAGCCAGTAAGACTTCGTCCTCACGCTGGACGAGCATGATGACCGCTGGGCTGAGTCGCGGGAAGCTGAGCAGCCCGCAACGCGGGCACAGCTTGGCGCGTTCCGCGGGCGCATTCACGGTGGGCTGGCCGCACCGCCCGCAGAATCGGTGCGTCTGGTCCCACAACAGGATCTGGACGGCGCGACCGGCAATCGAGAAGTACGCATCCGGCAAGCGGCCATACAGGGCCCGCAAGCCTTCCAAGGCAGTTTCGGGCGGCGCCTCGAACGTCTCGTCGAGCTCCAACGCGTAGCAGTCGAGGTCGTCAAGTCGGCCAAGATAATGACCAGCCTCGAAGTCAGCGCCCATGCTCGCTAGATCCTCGTACTCGACTAAGGCGGCACGGTGCTCACCATCGCGGCGCACGAGCAATCGGTCGCCCCGGAAGCCGAACCACACCGCTGCCCGAGGTGGATCAGTGGGCGGCCGAAGCGCAGCGGCGAAGACGGGTTGGTGGGCGGTCACGCCCCCACGGTATCTCGCCTGCACGCAGCACGGCGCGAAGTCCCTGACCTGAAGTGTGGTGGTGCGGGCTCACCAGGCGTCGACGAGCTCGGGTCGAATCAACACTTGTAGACCCGATCCGTTCTCGACGACCTCAGGCGACAGGCGCTGGATACGCTTGTCTCGGGCGAACCCCATCAACTCAGGCGCGGTGTGAAATGGCGCGATGCGCCGCAGGTGCTGAGCGGTGGCGTAGACCACGTGGTACTCACCGTCGAGTACCCGTTGAGGCGGCAACCAGATGCCGTCGCTCAACTCGATGGTGTCGTGGAGCGCTGCCTGAGCGGGTCGCATTTGAGCAACGAAGAAGCGCGTGTCGAAGCGTGCGGCCAACGCCGCGGGTGTGACCCAGTGCGAAAAAGGCACCAGCAGATCGAAGGCTGGCCGCCAGGCCCAGTCGGCTAGCAGCGCGGCCAGTGACAGGTCCCGCGCCTGGAGCGCCAGTCGGGTAGACGCCAGGCGTTCTTGCAGCACGCGGTCGACCGCCTCCACTGAGAGCACCCGGCCGTCCCCATCCCGGACCAGCAGGACGCCGGCCTCCTCGAACAGCTCGCGTATTGCGCTGACGTAGTACGCGGTCGCCTGCTGCGCATCGAGGGCAGAGTCGGATCGCTCGGACAGGGTGCGTGCCAGGCCCTCACTCTGGGTCACGTCGATCTGGACGTCGAGGTCGTCTGCCCGAATTGTCCCACCCGGAAACACATACGCACCGGGCAGGACCGGCGACCGTGGGTGACGCCGAACCATGAACGTTTCCAGGCCGGACGGCGCGTCACGAACAAGAATGACCGAGGCGCTCGGGCGCGGCTCGGCGACTGCCCACGGCTGCACCTCAGCCCTGACCCATCTCAAGCCCGCCTCGTTCGCCGCTATGCGGCTGACCGCCGGGCCGGGTCAAACGTACCACCGCACCTGATCAAGGGGACGAAGCCGGTCAGCGTGTCCTAACTCCCACGCGGAGCCAGCGGAGCGAATCGGGCAAGGCGGCGCGGAAGCACCCAGCTGACGGCCGAGAGGACGCCCCCGAGCAGGCCGAAGACGCAGGTCAGAACGGCCAGCCCACCGAAGCCAGCCGCGCCCACCACGACTCCGCCCAGCGCAGTCGCGCCCAGCCAGCCCAGGCTGGCGAAGGTAACATTCAGTCCCAGCACTGCTCCGCGTGCCTCAGCCGACACTTCGCTGAGCACCGTCAGCAGCGCCGGGCGGCCGGTCGCATTGACCAGTGTGTACACGAAGCCCAGCGCGATCGACACCTCGACCGCCGGCGACCAGGACAGCACCGGCAACGCCATCACGCCCGCCAAGACGAGCGACAATCCGAGCAGCGCCTGCGGCGCCGGGAGTCGATCGCTCAAATGACTACCCACGACGTTGCCGAACAGGTTGCCCAGCGCTACCAACAACAACCCCAGCGCGAGGTGCGGCGGGTCGATGGCGTACCGACTCACGAGGTACGTCGGCAGAAACACCGCCACGGCGGCGTAACAGACTCGCTCGGACGTGCCAGCCAGGAGCAAGGCCAGCACGCGCGGGCCTACGAGTTTAGCGATTGCGCTGAGCGGCACTGGCCGCTCGACGGCTCGGCCGGACCCACTCGGCACCAGGCGCCACACGGCGACGGCGCAGACGAGTACCACGAATGCGTGCGCGAGCACTGCCCCGCGCCAGCCGCCAAAGGTGCCGGCCAGGGTCATGGCTGGCACGCCCAGCACCAGCGCTAGCGATTGGCCAGTCACTACCCAACCGAGCGATCGGCCGCGTTCGGCGGCAGGAAAGTGGTCTGAGACGCTCGCAAAGACGGTACCCATGAACGTGCCGCCGCCGAGGCCACCGAACAGGCGCCACACCGCCACCCAGACGTAGCTGTCCGAAGCAGCGACGGCGACGCCCGAGATCACCAGGATCAGAAGCCCGGCCACCAACAGCGGTCGTCGACCCACGCGGTCGGAGGCGGCCCCGGCGAACAGCGAGACCAGACCCCACGTGACACTTTGCAGGGCCACCAGGTTCCCAGCGGCGGCCAGGTCGGTGTTCAGATCGCGTGCGATATCGAGCAGAAAGGGTGTGATGCCGATCGTGGTTGCAGTCGACAGCAAACCTCCAGCCGACAGCGCCACGAGCATGGCCATGCGCCGGCCCCGGGCAGGGATCGCGAGCACGTCTTCATGCTACCGACTGAGCGCCGCCACGAGCCTTGCGGTGAGCCCTAAGCCACCTGCGGGGGCACACGGCTGGCGGGCACACGGAACCTCGGGCCCACCCAGAACGTCATGATGATTGACGCCGCGACAGCCGGCGTCGATAATCCGGCCAAAGGCGGCCGCTTGCGGCCACGGGGGTGGAACCACAATGGGTTTTAGTGACAATTCGCCGAACGCGTCGGGGTGGACCGAGCGACGACTGACGCGCCGGACGATCCTGCGCTATAGCTTCCTGTCCGCCGCGGCTATCAGCGTCAGCGCAGCCTGCCAGTCAGCGTCGACACCCGCTCCGACGACGGCGCCGGCGGCACCCGCCGCAACTACGGCCCCAGCGGCCGCGGCCAAGCCGACCACTGCGCCGGCGGCTGGCGCGGCTACGACCGCGCCAGCGGCGGCGGCGACTACGGCCCCGGTAGCCGCAGGCGCGGCGGCAAGCCCAGCCGCGGCTCAAGCCGCGCCCACGTTCGTTGCGGCCAAGATCAATGGCAAGCTACAGGTCGTCCAGGCCCGCGATTTCCATCCTGACCACAACGCCCTGATCGAGGCCAAGGTCAAGGAATTCGCGACGCAGCAGAACTACCCACTTGACCACTCCTACGTCGAGGGCTACGCCGGTTCCGGCGACGTCGTCCAGAAGCTGACCGCGGCTGTGCAGGCTGGCGACGCACCGGACGTCCTCATTCACACGCTCCAATCGGCCCAGTTGAAGTTCCTCGACATCATCGAGGATGTGGATGCGCTCGAGAAAGACCTGGAGAAGTTCCACGGCAAGCTGAATCCGGCCAGTACGCGCGAGAACCAGCTGGATGGCAAGTGGTGGGCGATCCCGCACTTCATCCGGGCTGGCGGCTTCTGGGTTCGACAGAACGCGTTCAAGGAGGCCGGCATCGACGTAAATGCTGACCTGGGCGACCTTGGGAAGCTTCGGGAAGCTGCCTTGAAAATCTCCAAGCCGGACAAAGAGTTCTGGGGCTGGGGCATGACCGCCAACCGCTCAGGCGATGGTGACACCATGCTGCGCAACGCCATCTGGATGTTCGGCGGCCAGGTTGCCGACGAAACAGGCGAACTTGTCGTGCTCAATAAGGAACCCTATCGGACGAATACCATTCTCGGTCTGAACTGGCTCAAAGAGACGTACACCGATCCCAAGTACGCGCCGATGCTGCCGGCGGGTGTGGCTGGCTGGACCGACCCGAGCAACAACGAGGCCTGGCTCGGTGGCAAAGTAGGGTTGACCAACAACGCCGGCACCGTATTCGCCAAGGCCGTGGTCGACAAGAACCCGGTCGCCGACGATACCTACCTTATCCTGCAACCCAAGGGCCTCGGACCTGCCGCGAAGTCGTTGATGGGCGCCGGCGGCGCAATGTGCTTCTGGATCATGAAAGGGTCCAAGAACCGCGACGCGGCAGAGCAACTGATTCGCTACATGATGGACCCGGGCATCTATAAGCAGATGTTCAAGATCAGCACTGGCTACGTTTATCCCGCTCGTGACTGGGGCTGGGATCAACCGGAGATCACTGAAAGCAACTACGCCAAGCACGTCACCGACAACTGGAAGAAGATCGCTAGCGATCCAAGTGGCTATCTGGGTACCTCGTACCCCGGCCCGCCCACACCTCAGATCGGCGCCCTCGACAACTCCAACTTCCTGACCGATATGTTCGGCGAGATTCTGGGCGGCAAGTCGGTCGAAGACGCGCTAGCGTCTGCGCATACCAAAGCCGTGCAAACGTTCAAGGAGTTTGGCGCCAAAGGCGAATAGGACGCCGAGAACAAGAAGGAGCCGTCCATGGCTGCTCAACAATCGGTCGCCCGCGCTGGGCGGTTGCCTGTCCCGGCACAGTCCGGTTGGCTCAAGTCATCCACGCGCATCCTCGGACGCGACTGGCCGATCGGCTGGCTGTTCTTCTTACCGACGGCGCTGCTGCTGTTCGGGCTGATTGGCTACCCCTTCGTCCGCGCGGTGTACTTGAGCTTCTTCAACGTCGTGGGGGTGCGCGAAGGCGCCTTTGTCGGACTCCAGAACTACACCAACCTGTGGGCCGACGACTTCTTCCGACGCTCCATCGTGACGACGACGATGTACACGCTTCTCGCAGAGACCTTCAAGTTCGCCATCGGATTATCCGCGGCCTTGCTGCTCCACAACTTACCCAAGTGGGGCTCGGTACTCGGTGGGCTGGTTTTGTTGCCGTACATCATTCCTGAGATCGTCCGTGCCCTGGTCTGGCGGATCCTGCTGGATCCGCTGTTCGGGGCGCTGAACTATCTTCTGGTCAACGTCTTCCACGTGATGACCAAAGGACCAGCGTGGCTGGCCGATACGGGCACCGCTCTGGGTTCGGTAATCCTGGTCAACGTGTGGTCCGGCATCCCGTTCTTCGTCATCTTGTTGCTGGCCGGGCTCAAATCCATCGACAAGGAGGTCTACGAGGCGGCCGCGGTCGACGGCGCCAACGCCTGGCGCCGCTTTCTGCACGTCACGCTGCCCGGTTTGCGCTACGTCACCATCGTCGCGGTTCTGCTTTCGACGATCTTTACCTTCAACGGCTTCACTCTGACCTATCTCCTGACTGGCGGTGGACCGGGTGGCGCCACACGCCTGTACGCCATTCTGGCCTACGAGTACGCCATCCAGTCCCTGCGCACCAGCGCCGGCGTCGCGGTGGCCATGACCGTCGCACCATTCCTGTTCCTGCTGATCCTGGTCCTCGGTCGCTACATGATGCGCCGCGAAGACCTGGCTCACTCGAGCGCGGACGACGGCCCGGTCTGGCGCATCCTCATGACTGTCCTGTGGCCCGTCCGCATGGTGGTGCGAGGTGTCCTGGCTGCTTTCTGGGCCATCAACGGCGCCGTCGAGAGCCTATTCGGAGCGATCAGCCGCGCGATCCGTCCCGCAGGCGCTGCACCGCTGCTGCCGCGCCGAGCCTCGGGCAAGGTACGCGTTGGCGTGCTGTACGCGCTCATAGCCCTTCTGCTGGTCTTCGAAGCCTTTCCCTTCTATTTCATCTTCGTCACCGCCTTCAAGAGCACGCTTCAGATCCAGCAGATCCAGAGCATGTTCTGGCCGGCGCCCTGGACGCTGGAGCACTTCGTGTTTCTGTTCACCCAGCTCCCGTTCGCAAGGTGGTACGCCAATACCATCCTGGTCGCCGTGATCAGCACTGCCGTCTCGGTACTCGCCGCGAGCCTGGGGGCCTACGCGCTGGTGCGTTTGAAGTGGCGGGGAACGAGTCCGCTTAGCACCTCCGTGCTGGTGGCGTACTTGATGCCCCCGGCGCTGATGTTCATCCCTCTGTACGCCATCCTGACGCAGTTCAAACTCATCAACTCGCTGCCTGCGCTCATGGTGACCTATCCGACCGTCGTGTTGCCGTTCGCGACCTGGCTCATGATGGGCTACTACCGCTCCATCCCCGAAGAGCTCGAGGACGCCGCGATGATCGACGGCTGCAACCGCTTCCAGACCTTCTATAAGGTTGTCCTGCCTCTGGTGCGGCCGGCCCTACTTGCCGTGTCGTTGTTCTCGATCACCCAATCCTGGAACGAGTTTCTGTACGCCAAGACGTTTCTGCGCAGCACCGAGATATTCACGTTGCCGGTCGGCCTCGGACAAATGATCGTGGGTGACGTTCAGCCCTGGGGCGAGCTCATGGCGGCCTCGCTGCTGACGGCATTACCCGTGATCGTCCTGTACATGCTCGGGCAGCGGTTTATGATTGCCGGCCTCACGGCTGGCTCGGTGAAAGGGTAAATGCGACTCAACAAGACCGTGCAGCTTCTGGCGCAAGGCCAGCCGATTTACTACACCTCCGCCGAAGAACGCAGCTACGAGGGCGGGCTCGCCGCGGCGGACACGTGGGCTGACTATATTGCCTACGATATGGAGCACCACGCATTCGACCTCACCGTTCTGCACGACTTCATGCGTGGTCTGGTCGACGGGGGTCCGACCGCCAGCGGCCACCGTACGCCGGCAGTCATTGTGACCCTGCCAACCAACGGTGCGGACGAGGCAGCGTTTCGCGCCAATGAGTGGATGGTCCGCCAGGTCCTGGCGGCCGGGGTGCACGGTATTTTGCTGTGCCACGCCGAGTCGCCAGCCGCGGTCAAGGCGTTCGTCGAAGCGACACGTTATCCGTTCCAGAAGGTTGGCCGCGATGGCGAGAAGGGCCTGGCCGAAGGTCGGCGCGGGAGTGGTGGCCAGAAGCAAGCAGCAGCTATCTGGGGACTCGAGCAGGACGAGTACCTGCGGCGTGCTGACCCATGGCCGCTCAACCCGGATGGCGAGCTGCTCCTCGGCTTGAAGATCGAGAACCTGCGGGCGGTGGCAAACGCCGGTTCGACGGCGGCGGTGCCCGGCATTGCCTTTGCCGAATGGGGCCCGGGCGACATGGGCATGTCCCTCGGTCTATCCGACGCGCACGACCCGCCGTATCCGCCGCAGATGCTGGACTCGCGGGCAAAGGTGCTGGCAGCCTGCAAAGCCAACAAACTCGCCTTCCTAGAGCAAGTGACGCCCGAAAACGTTGCGCAGCAGATCGATGCCGGCGTGATGGTCGGCGCCGGCACGCAGGCCCAAGCCGCCGCCCAGATCGGCCGCCGTCACACCAATCGTCCCGAGCCCTGGTAAAGGGTCTCAGGCCGCACCCAGCTCGCGTAACAGGCCGCAGACATACTCGACTCCGAGGCGGTCCTGCGTGAGCTGGTCGCCTTGGCGGGCGCCTTCGATAGCTAGATAGCCGTCATAGCCTGCGTCGAGCATTGCGGCTATGGCAAACCGGTAGTCGAGGTCGCCTTCGGGAAGCGGCACCCGCTGGAAGTACGAGCGATGATGCTCGGGGATGTGCAGTCGCCTCAGGTTCTTGCAATGCCAGTACACGGATCGAGGTGCCAGCGCCACGATGGCCGCCTCGGCCGTCTCGTCGGGATGCTCGTACTGCCAGTAGATGTTGCCTAGATCCGGATTGGCGCCGACGCTGCTCACGCCGCCTTCCGCAATCAGATCAAGCAGGTGCAAGGTCGCGGCGGAGTTGTCGGCGATTGAGCCCTGGTGAACTTCGATCGAAATCTTGAGGCCAAGCTGGGTCGCCAGCCGGCCAGCCGCCTGCAGGTGTTCGGCGGTCGCCAGGAACTCTGCTTCGGGCGCAGTGCGGCTCGCGCCCTGAGACACCTGCTCGCCCTGGCGACCAAAGCCCGGCCCATCCGGATGGGTAGCCGGACTCACCATGGCAGTGTTGACCACGCTGGCGCCGACCCAGGCCGCGTAGTGCAGCGCACTCTCTAACCGGCCACGTGACTGTTGGCCAAGCAGTGGGTGTGCCACAGGGCCGCCGCCTCGTACGCACCCAATGTCGAGACCAGCATCACGTAGCTCGGTGGCAAGCTCGCGTGCCGACTGCTCGTCGGCGTTCCGGTCGACCGGCACTTCGACCGCCGCGAACCCCATCTCCCGCACCAATGGCAGGTAGCGGCTTCGTTCTGCCCTCGGAGGCATCTCGCCGAACCCATCCCCCGCACTCGGATAGAACACTCCCCGCCGCAGCGCATAACACAGCTTCACGCCCTTCATACTAGCCCGACCTTGATCTTGAAGCCTGTGTGAGCGTGCCACCTTGCTGCGAGCCGCGCGCCATGTGTACATAGGGTGGTAGGCCGATGCCCATCGTGACGCTGTTAAGAGTGCTTGGGCTGTTCGTCGGGGGTGCGGCGCTCGTGATTGGGCTGGCGGCGGGCGCGATCTACTTCATCACCGACAACCGACTCCACCAGAAGGTGGACATTCCTGGCGAATCCATTGCCATTCCGACCGACATCACCGCCGTCCAACGCGGGCAGCACCTGGCGAGCGCTGTCGCGGGTTGCGTCGAGTGCCATGGCCCAAATCTGGCTGGCAAGGTCTTTGTCGACGATCCACTTCTGGCCCGCATCGTGCCGCCGAACCTCACTCGAGGCAGTGGCGGGGTTGGCGCCCTACGCACGGACGCCGACTTCGCACGGGCTATTCGCCACGGCCTGGATCCAGGCGGCCGCCAACTCCTGCTCATGCCCTCCGACGATTACAACCACTTCAGCGACGCCGACCTGGGCGCGATCATCGCCTACATCAGAGTGTTGCCGTCGATCAACACTTCACTGCCTGCCAATGAGGTGCGTGTCCTCGGCCGAATCCTGTTCGCCATCGGCCAGTTGCCGCTGCAACCCGCGGCGGCTATCGATCACTCCGCACCGAGACCGGCCGCACCAGCGGCGGCGGTCTCGGTCGAGTACGGCAAGTATCTCTCCGACAACGCGGGTTGCAGCAGTTGCCACGGACCGGGGCTCTCGGGCGGCCAGATGCCGCAAGCCCGGCCGAATGCCATTTCGGCTACCAACATCACCCAGGCCGGTCTGGGCACGTGGTCCGAAGCCGACTTCGTACGTGCGATGCGAACTGGCGTCCGCCCGGACGGCCGAGCAATCGCTACCTCCATGCCCTGGCCATATTTTGCCCAACTGACAGACAACGAACTCCGGGCCATCTGGCGGTTTCTGCAGGCGGTGCCGCCAC
Source organism: Chloroflexota bacterium (assembly GCA_051006215.1). GTDB lineage: Bacteria > Chloroflexota > UBA6077 > UBA6077 > CF-72 > CF-72. Next base: position 51,256 of record JBPCIO010000179.1, on the reverse strand, counting down.
GCCCGACGGGCACGCGGTAGTCTTCACGTCGGCGTCGTCCAAATAAGGGGTTAGGCGAGCCCATTCAGCAGTAGGTCGTGAAGGTCGCTATTGCTGACGCCCACGGTGAGGCGAGCGGCGTACGGCTCTGTCAACGGGCGGCTCACAATGATCGGCACGATCTGTTCATGGCGGCCTCCGTGGGAGCGCAGGCCCCCCGCAATCCCCGACAGGTCGTGCTTGGCCAGCGACTTGCCCATCGCGGTGACCGCGTCGGATGTCACCGACAGCTCGCCGATACGATCGGCAGGGTGTTCGAAAATGATCGCCGCCTCTTCACGCGTATATACCTCTTCCACCCCGTTGACGGCGGCGAGCGCCTCGCGCGCGCGCTCGACGTCGTCTGGCGGCAGGTGGACCCAGGCGAATGAGCCGAGCGCGCCATGGTGCACCACGTAGGGATCGGTGATCGGCAGCACCACCCGGTACCTGGCGAGGCCGCTGTTGGTGAGGAGGTCCTCCAGATAGATGATGCGCGGCTTGGCGTTCATACCGTGGTCAGCGGTGATGCCAATCAAAAACCCTTCGAGCACGTACTCGCCCAGCAGTTCGTCGAAGCGGCGGAAAAACGTGTCGGCCAGCGCGCCGCCGGGAGGCTGCTTATGCTGAACATAGTCGGTCAGGCTGACGTACAGCAGGTCCAGCCCGACCCGACGATGCACCGCCAGACCAATCTCCATGGCGTAGTGACTGAGATCCCAGTCGTAGATGTCAGGGTGGGCCCGACCCACCAGCGACTGAACGTCTGGAATGTCGAACGCCGCCAAACCAACCTCGTGGGCGCGCTCGGCGCTGATCGAGGGAACGTTTCCCGCGCCCAGCAACCGCCGCAGCTTGTCCTTGGCCGTCACCATGAGCGCGCGCCCGCCTGCCCCAATCAGCGCCGCATGGATGGATTGCGCCCGCAAGAACCTCGGATCTGTGAGTTGGACCTCCTCGCCGGAGGGGTCGAGGTAATGGTTGCCAGGCACTCCGTGTCGGCTTGGCGGCACACCCGTCACAATCGACAGGTTGTTGGGATTGGTCAGCGACGGCATGCACCCACGGCCGCGGGCATACGCTCCACTAGAAAGCATCCCAGACAGCGTTGGCATCAGCCCTCGGGATAGCGCATCGTCAAGGTAGCGCGGGTCACCGCCGTCGATGGTGAACACCACCGTCGGCTGGGCCGGCCGAAGATACGTGCGGCCGTTGACCAGGAGTGGATCGGAGTTGTCCACGCGCGACCATTGTTGTAGCAGGGCACAATAACCCCACTGTGCAGTTCGTGGCGGTTGGCGTCGGCGCCATGCTGGGCGCCAACCTGCGTTTTGTTTTGGGACTCTGGGCGGCGGACCGGTGGGGCACCGACTTCCCTTTCGGGACACTGCTGATCAACGTGTCCGGCTGCTTCGCCATTGGCGTGGTGCTGTCGTTTTTCGGCGAACGGGTGGGAATCAGTCCGCTGTGGCGGCTGTTTTTTGCGACCGGCTTTCTCGGTGGTTACACGACCTTCAGCGCCTATAGCTGGGAAGTACTCAGCCTGGCCGAGCAGACCGCGTGGCTACGCGCTGGTGTATACGTCGTGGGCAGTAACGTTCTCGGATTCGTCGGCGTGTGGCTTGGGAGTCTGCTTGCGCGCCTCGCGCCGAGCTAGCCTGACGCTGGCAGGAGGCAGAGCGGCCGCCGTTTGATCCTCTTGCGTGGGAGGCGGGGTTCGCGGTCGGGATCCTGGCCATTGAGCGCCCGCGCAATCAGCAGCGCCGGCTCGGGCAGCGTCTGGTCGCCTGAGGCCAACCGCCAGCAGTGGTGGTCGGTCCCAGGCGAGAGCATCTGGCTTAGACAGCTCAGTGCAGATGCGACATCCGGCAGGCGCTGCCGGGCACGCCGTCGATTCAGGCGCCGCATACCTGTCCACCCCGTACGCAGCTCTGCGAGTACCGCCTCGCGGGCCGTCTGCGCGTCGTCGAGAGACGCTGGCTCGGCAAGCTCAAGCGAGGAGGCCGTGGCGCGTGGACCGAGCGCAACGTCGAGCCCAGCGATGATGTCGCTGCGGGTGGTGCACACCACCCCATCCAGACGGTCGGCCCAGTACAGCAAGACCAGGCTCGTGCGGATGGCCCAGGCCGCAAGCTCGCGGCTGTCGGCGCTCGGGCGTAGCGTACGCCAGTCAGGTCGCGGGTTCCAACTACCGGGCAGGTGGTCTGGCGCGAGGATAGCGGTGCCAGCATTCAGGAGTGAGCCAGCTCGCACCAGAAGTCCAGCCTGTTGGGCTAGCCGCCGCGAGTGCTCGCCCCTGATCGACAGATCGTGCCAGGCGGCGTACAGCAGCGCACCGCTGTCATAGAGCGGATCGAGCACGAAGACGCGGCTGAACAGCCCGGCTGTGGTCCTCAGCGCGCGCTCGTCGTCCAGCAGGACGATCGCCCGCCAACCCCCGGCGGCACGGGTCAGCGCGGCGATCTCGTCCTCGCCGGGCACGCGCTGACCAATGGGCGAGCGCGCAGGGTAGCCGCCGATGTCTTGCAGCACGCCGACGTATTCGGCGCGGTTGGTCGGGAGCTCGAGCATGGACAGCTCGGCCTCGGGCGGCGACAGGTCGCCATACCCGCGCGCGGCCATGACCTGCCAACTGGTCTGTGGCACCCGTGGAGCGGTCATGTCGTTCGCGTAGCGGTTCAGCCGGCGTTGGTCGCCCACTTCAGCCAGCGTAAAGGGCTGTCGATTATCGCAACAGACCGGTGCGTCGCACTTCCCCGCTCCTCCTGCCCTCGCGAACAGCCCTCGGACGCGCACGCCGAGCCCTGGCCCAGACCAGGCGTGCGTTGCAGCTAACCCGCAAGCAAGCGGCGGACGCCCAGCAACGGTTCGACTCACTGTTTGGCGACAACCCGGATGGCGTCTACGCACTCGACGTGAACGGTCGCATGATCGCCGCGAACGCTGCGTGCGAGGTGCAATCGGGCTATAGCACTGAGGAATTACTCGGGATGACATCGCTCTCGCTCGTCGTCCCCGAAGACGTTTCTCGCACTCGTGACTACTTCCACAGGGCACTTGTCGGCGAAAGCCACGTGTATGAGGTGGCGATTGTCCACCAGTCGGGTCGCCGAGTCGAGCTGCAAGTGGCCAACATCCCGATTGCGGTGGACGGCGAAGTGGTCGGCCTCTATGGCGTGGTCAGGGATATCTCTTTGCGTCGACGCTTGCTCGACCTGACCCGTCCGGTCAGCGCCACGTGGTCTGTCGAAGGCCAGGTCAACCTGATCCTCACCGCCCTGTCTGAGCTCTTGCCGTACGACTCTGGGGGCCTGTACTGGGTCGACGAAAAAGCCAGGCTGCTTCGCCCGGCCACGCTCGTCGCCGCGAACTGGGTGTCTTCGGACCTGGATGCGTTCGAGGTCCCGCTCGACGGCAGCGTACTGGGATCGGTCGCCCAATCCACGGGTGGCGAATTGGTCAACCATGCTGAGCGGGATCCACGCAGCATCTACCCGCCCGGTGCGGTGGTCGCGTGCGAGCATCTGGTGGCAGTGCCGGTGGCGGCCGACGGCCGGACCATGGGCGTCTTTTATCTCGCTCGCCGAGCGGACCCGCCGTTTTCGCCGCGTGACTTCGAGGTTGTCGAGTTGTTCATTGGGCACCTCGGGGCGGCCATCGAGAAGATGCATGTGTTCGAACAGACGCGCGCGTCCGAGGAGCGCTTCCATCATCAGGCGCTGCATGATCCGCTGACAGGGCTGCCCAATCGAGTCTTGTTGCACGATCGGCTGCGTCAGGCCATCGCCTCTGCTCGTCGGGAGCCAGAGCATCAGCCACTGGCCCTGCTGGTGCTGGACCTGGACCGCTTCAAAGAGGTCAACGACACCCTCGGGCATCACGCCGGCGATCGGCTCCTCCAGGAGGTGGGCCAGCGCCTGCGCGTGGCGCTGCGGGAATCGGACACCGTCGCGCGGCTGGGGGGTGACGAGTTTGCCGCGGTCTTGCCAGGCGCTGACGCAGCGTCGGCAGCCATCGCTGCGGCCACCCTCCAGGCTGCGCTGGCCATACCACTGGTTCTCGAAGGCCAGGTGCTGTCAATGGTCGCAAGCATCGGCATTGCCACGTATCCGGTCCACGGCGAGGACGCCGATAGTCTGCTGCGTCGCGCCGACGGGGCCATGTACAGGGCCAAACGCGCGCAGAAGGGAGTTGCTACCTATGCACCAGCCCACGACAGCCAGAGCTCGGAGCGCCTGGCCATCGTCGCCGCGTTGCGACGGGCGATCAATCTGGAAGAGCTCAGCCTGCACTATCAGCCTCAGGTCGACCGTGCGACCGGGCGCATGGCCGGTGTCGAGGCGCTCGTGCGGTGGTGGCACCCCCAACGCGGGCTGATCCTTTCCGATCAGTTCGTGCCGCTAGCGGAGCAATCCGGACTGATCGGGCAGCTGACTCGCTGGGTGCTCGGGGCAGCGCTCAGTCAGAGCGCCGCGTGGCGTGGCCTCGGCGCCGGCCCTGGCTTGTCGGTCAACTTGTCGTCGGACGATGTCCTTGACGAGCAGCTGCCAGCGTTCATCGCAGCACAGTTGGAGTCCAAACACTTTGCGGCCGAACGCCTGACCCTGGAAGTTACCGAGACTGCGCTTCTGGCGGACCCCGACCGTGCGGTCGACTTGCTGAGGCAGCTCCGAAAACTGGGCGTCCGGATTGCGCTCGACGACTATGGTGTCGGCCTCTCACCGCTCGCGCAACTCAAGGTGTGGCCGCTCGACGAGATAAAGCCGGATGCCTCGCTTGTGCGGGGCATGCTGGCCGGAGCTGGCGACCGGGCCATCGTCCGGGCCACGATAGACGTGGCCCACGCGCTCGGGCTAGACGTGGTCGCCGAGGGTGTCGAGAACGAGCCCACGCTGCGGCTCCTCGAACAGATGGGCGCCGACCGCGCGCAAGGCTTTTTCATCGCTCGGCCGATGCCCCCATCGCAACTCACGCTGTGGTACCACATGCAGTCCGTTCAGCCCCGAGTACCTCTTCGCGCGGCTGCATAAAAGGCCCTACCCTTGCGCACATGGCGCTGGCGCAGTTTGCGCGCGAGTACCGCACCATCCGGCGCGCCGAAGGTTGGGGCAGCCCTAACGGCGCGTACTACCGGGCCCTGCCGTATCGGGACCTGACAGGTCGGTTCCCCGCCATCTGGCGGATTCGGGCTCACTCGTACCGGACGTTTCTGCACCGGGTCGTGGAACCCCTCGAGCAGCAGGTGTCGGGACCGCTGCGGATTCTGGACGTGGGCGCGGGCAGCGGCTGGCTGGCCTATCGGCTGGCTTTGCGCGGGCATAACACCGTCGCTACCGATATCCTGGATGACAGGCTGGACGGCCTGGGCGCCAGGAAGCACTTCGACGCCCGTTTCGCAGCGATGCTGGCCGACTACGACCACTTGCCGCTGGTCAGCGAGCAGCTAGACCTGGTCGTCTTCAACGCGTCGCTGCACTATTCGGTCGACTACGCTGCCACCTTGCGCGAAAGTCTGCGAGCACTGCGCCGGCGCGGTACCCTGGTCATTCTTGATTCGCCAACGTACGTCGATCCGACAAGCGGGGCACGCATGGTCCAGGAACGGCAGCAGCGATTCCTGGGGGCGTATGGCTTTCCCTCCACTGCCCTGTCCAGTGAGCACTTTCTCACGCGCGCGCGTTTGCGCACATTGGCGGTCGAGTTGGGACTCGAGTGGCAGGTCCACACACCCGACCTGGACGTGCGCTCAGCGCTCAGCCGGGTTATCGGCGGCCTGCGTGCGCGCCGCGAGCCGGCGAGCTTCCCGGTCATCGTAGGCAGACTCTGCACATGACCAGCGTCTCACCACTCGAGGGCATCAGGCGTCAAGCACCGCGGTCGAACCACAAAATCCACAGCTTGCCGATGCTGGTCCTGATGCCCCACAGCAGCTGTAATTGCCGCTGCCTGATGTGCGACATCTGGAAAGCCAACGCCATGAAGCGTGAGTTGACCCGCGAAGATCTGGGAGCCCAGATGGTCGCTCTGCGCAACTTGCACGTCCAGCGGATCGTCCTCTCCGGCGGCGAGGCGCTGATGCACCACAACCTGTGGCTGCTGTGCGAGCTGCTGCGCGAACTCAACCCGAACTTACAAATTACGTTGCTCTCGACGGGATTGTTGCTCAAGCACTTCGCCGCCGACGTGGTGCAGTGGTGCGACGAGGTCATCATCTCGCTGGATGGCAGCCGTGAGGTGCACGACTCCATTCGCCGAGTGCCGCGAGCGTTCGATCGCCTGGCTGAGGGTATTGCAGCGCTGCGCGAACACAAGCCCGGCTACCGCGTCAGCGGACGATGCGTGTTGCAGCGCGCGAACTTCCGCGACCTGCCGAACGTCGTCGACGCCGCCCACGAGATCGGGCTCGACCGCATTTCATTCATGGCCGTCGACGTCTCTTCCACAGCCTTCAACCGGCCGCAGCCGTGGCAGCCGTCGCGCGCATCCGAAGTTGCCCTCGACGCCCGCGAGTCAGCCGAGTTCGCCGCGCTCGTCGAAGAAACCATCCAGCGCTATGCCGGGGACTTCGAAGCGCGCTTTATTTCGGAGCGGCCCGACAAGCTCCGTCAACTGCCGCGGTACTACGCCGCGTTGAACGGGTCCGGCGACTTCCCACCCAGGGTGTGCAATGCGCCGTGGGTGTCTTCGGTGATCGAGGCCGATGGAACGGTGCGGCCGTGCTTCTTCCATCGATCGCTTGGCAACATTCACGAACAGTCCCTAGACGACATTCTCAACTCGGCCGAGGCGGTCGCCTTCCGGCGGGGACTAAACGTGAAAACCGACTTGATTTGCAAAACCTGCGTGTGCACGCTGTCCGTGGGGCGAAGGTCGCCCGCCTGAGCGGTACTCTCGGCTACGACGCAATCGCCGCTAGCTATGACCAGCAGGTCAGCGGCGACGACTGGATGCGCCGTGTGCTGCACGCCCACTACCGACGCGTGTTTCACGCAGGCGACCGCGTGCTGGACGTTGGGTGCGGCACCGGCATCGACGCCATCGCGCTAGCGCGGCACGGCGTGCAGATAGTGGGCGTTGACGGCTCGGCGGGCATGCTCGAGCGCCTGCGAGACAAAGTCGCGGCCGGGGGTTTGGAGGCGTGTGTTAGCACGCGGCTGCTCAGCATTCAGAACCTGGGAACTCTGGGGGATGAGCAGTTTGACGGCCTGATCTCAGGCTTCGCCAGCCTTAGCTCCATGGCCAACCTGGACGGTTTCGCCAGCGACGCCGCCAGGCTCGTGCGGCCAGGCGGCCGACTCCTGCTGCATCTGCTGAATCGGTTCAGCGTATGGGAGTGGCTGGGCTACCTTCAGCACCACAACTGGAGCGCCGCGCGTCAGATGAATCGGCAGAGGACGCGAACATTCGTCATCGGCGGCCAGACCGTACCCCACTGGCTGTACTTTGCCGACGAGGCCTACACACGCTTCTTCTGGCGCCGGTTTGCGCGCCGCGGCGTGTACGGTATCGGCGCGCTGCGGCCTCCGCACACGGTCCAGCGCATTCCGTCAGCCACTGTCGGTGCTCTGGAATGGCTCGACGTACGGCTTGGCGGGCTGCCCTTACTGAGAAACGCGGGCCGATTCTTCGTACTGGACCTCGAGCGGCGGCCTGGTTAACCAGAGTGCCCCAAGCACCAACACGGCGCCAGCGAGCCGCGCCGCCAGGCGAGCCAGTATCGCTCCGATCGCGCCATAAGCAGGGATGGCGCCCATAGCCACCAGCACGAGCGTTACGGCGCGCAGGGCGTCTGCTGCCGCGAGCAGCCGCGCCTGTCGGTAGGCCAGCGGCAGCAGTAGCAGCGGGGTGAGCAGCACGTCGAACACCATCACTCCGAGCAGCCAGCGAAAGAAGACGACGGCCGGAGCAAACTCCGCTCCGTAGATACGGACGATGAGCGGCTCCGAGAATGGAATCAACAACACCAGGCCCAATCCGATCAGCCCGCCTCTGAGAAATCCTCGGCGCACGTAACTCCCGACGGCGGCCCGGTCCCGCAAGCCAGTCACGCCGGGCAGCAGTACGGTGTACAGGCTGGAGTTGACCAGGTCGGCCTTGCTGGCCAGGTTCAAGGCCAGGGCATACGCGCCGACCAGCGGTAGCGCCGTCTGGCGGTTCAGCAGCAAGACTTCTGCATTCGCCGTCACCATCGCGAAGATGCTGGCGACCCACAACCAGCGTCCGGTGCGGACCAGGTGGACGGCCTCTCTGCCGAGGACGGTGACAGACGGCGCCCGCAAACTCAAGGGTGTGGGCAGCATGCCGCGTGCCACCAGAAACGTCACCACTGAAGTACCTATACCCAGTCCAACCAGGGCCGCCAACAGGTCCAGCTTGCCCGCCAGCGCCAGGGCAATCGCCAGCACGGCTGTAAGCCCGGCGTTGACCAACGTCAGCGCCGACATGCGCCGCCAGGCCAGGGTGGCCTGGAGCAGGGCGCTGACCGCGCCGCTGGCGGCCGTAGCCACGATCCCCAGCAGCGCCCAGCGTAGCAGTCCTTCGTCAACACCGAGGGCGGCGCGAGACACCGGGCCAGCCAGTACGCAGCCAAGCGCGACGACCACTGTCGCCAGGCCAAGCCTCAGCCAGAAAAACGCCCGGCCACGTTCTTTCGCTGCCGGCGTGTCGTCCGGCCAGGCCGCCGACACCCGCAGCACCGCCGCCTCGGTCAAGCCCCCCTCCGCCAGCCCGCCGACGACGGAGACGCTGCCAGCCAGCACGGCGTATGTCCCGAAGTTGGCCGGCCCAAGCGCGCGAGCAATCGCGAGCGACGCCACAAACCCGAGCCCCAGCCGAAGTACCCCAGCCGAAGTCACCACTGCCCACCCGCGCGTGACAGGGTCGACCCGCGCAAACAACCCGCGCCGCAGGCTGCTCAGCCAAAGCACGCTAGCAATGTTGCGCCAATTGGCAAGATTCAGCACTGATCGGGCGTCACCCGGGTTCCGACTGATCCACTCGGCACACGTCGTCGTAGACACCGACGGCCCAGTGTGGGCTTGTGACCGCGTGATCCGAAGGAGGCAGGACTAACCAGGAGGCATACAGGCCGAGTCAGGGCATGGCCCAGCCCGTGAGCACCGCCCGCACGCGTCAACCGCATGCATAGCGCGGTAGGAACCTTGGCACTAGAGAGGCCTACGGGGCAACCGAACACAAAACTGAGGAGTTGGACATGACAGAGTTCACGCGACGCTCGTTTATCACGCACACCTCCATCGGCGTAATTGGCGTAGGGGTCGCGGCGACGGCAGCCGGGGTGGCGCTGCCACGCATAGCGCCTGTGCCGCCGAAACCGAATGCTGTACGCAGCAGCCCGCCAACGGCGCTTTCGTCTGAGACCTCGCTCGCGGAAGTTTCCGTAGCGGGACCGATGCTGGTCCACGTGCGCGACGTGGCGACTGCCGAGATTGGGCTGCTGGTTGGTACACAGGAGATCGTCTACCGTGATCCAGAGCTGGTAGCGCGGCTGGTGAGCACCGCTCGCCAGGCGGGAAAGGTGGCAGGCTAGCCATGTCTTCACATCGCGAAGCGCCCGAGATTGCGAAAGATCCAGTCGCCGACAGCACTGACCTGTATGCGTTCGTCAGTCCGGACCACGCCGATACGGTGACCCTGATCGCCAACTACGTCCCATTCGAGCTACCCGCGGGCGGCCCGAACTTCTATGAGTTCGGCGACGACGTACTGTACGAGATCAACATCGACAACAACGGCGACGACGTAGCGGACATCACCTACCGCTTCCAATTCCGGACGGAAGTGCGGAACCCCAATACGTTCCTCTACAACACCGGCCCAATCACCAGTCTCGACAGCCCGAACTGGAACCGGCGGCAGTTCTACACAGTCAGCAAAGTGGTGAACGGTCAGGAGACCGTATTGGGCGAGAACCTCTCGTCGCCGCCCTGCAACATTGGTCCGCGATCGACGCCGAATTATGAGAGCCTGGCTCAGGCTGCCATTCACACGCTGCCTGGTGGCGGGAAGGTCTTTGCGGGACAACGCCGCGAGGGTTTCTACGCTGATCTGGGTGCGATCTTCGATCTTGGCGCTCTGCGGCCAGTTCAGGAATTTCATCTGATCCCGATGGCGGCGACGATGGGGGTCGACGCCCTCAAGAATCTGAACGTCCACACGTTGGCCCTTCAGGTTCCAAAACGGTCGCTGACGGCGCACGGTTCGCCAGCCACGGATCCCGCCAGCAGCCAGTCCGTTATCGGCGTGTGGACGGCGGCCTACCGTCGCAAGGCGAGGGTCCGCGACCAGGATCATGACCTGGCGAGCGGTCCCTGGGTCCAGGTGTCGCGGCTGGGTAACCCCTTGTTCAACGAGGTCATCGTGCCGATGGTCAGGAAGGACCAGTGGAACTCTGTACCTCCAAGCGCGGATGAGGATTTCATCCAGTACGTGCAGCGCCCAGAGCTTGCCCGATTGCTGCCAGTCCTGTATCCGGGCGTGTTTCTTAACCTTGCGGCGTACACCAAGGTGCGCGCGGATCTGGTCGCCATCCTGCTTACGGGCATTCCGGCTGGGGTTGTGCCCGGATTCCCTGGTAACTTCACCGGCAAGGCACCGGCGGACTTACTGAGGCTGAACATGGCAATTTCACCCTCGTCTGCTCCGAGCATGTTGGGCCTCTTGGGCGGCGACATCGCAGGCTACCCAAACGGCCGACGCGTCTCAGACGATGTCGTGACGATCGAAGTACGTGCGGTGGCTGGGGCGACGATCCCGTTTGTCGACCCATCCTTCACGCCCGACGCTGCGCTCCCGCAGGTAACTCAGGGCGTCAACCCAGGCCCCGACCGCTACATTCCAGGTTTCCCGTATCTCGGGGTTCCAAAGGATGGGTTCAACACCCCATCCGCGTAGCCCAAAGCACATAGCCCAATAAGGAGAGCAGGGGCGGTGGTCAAGTGACCATCGCCCCTGCCTGCGCCGGCGGTGTACCGTAGGGCAATCCCTGGTGTTTGGACCGTGCGGACGCAAATGACCAGCGGCATCGAGACCCGGGCGGCTGAGGCAGGACGGAGGCGCACCGCGCAGCCTGAACCAGGCCGAGCTAGCCTGGAGCGCGCCATCGTTCAGACAGTCGCGTACGCCGACGTCTTCGACTATCCGCTCACCACCGAAGAGATCCACCGCTACCTCATTGGCGTGCCCGCCAGCCGGGCTGCAGTGCGCGCCGCGATCGGCACACCTCGGCTGCTCCCCGAGGTTCTGTCGCGCTCGGGACGCTACTACACCTTGGCCGGCCGGGAAGGTACCGTCGAGACGCGCCGCAGCCGAGTCGCACCGGCGACTGCATTCTGGCGCCGAGCCGTGCGCTATGGGCACCGCCTCGGGAGGCTGCCGTTCGTGCGTATGGTGGCCGTCACCGGAGCTCTGGCCATGGACAACATCGCTGACGGTGATATCGACTACCTGGTCGTGACCGAACCAGGCCGCCTGTGGCTGTCCCGCGCGCTGGCGATCGCTCTAGTCCGCGTCGCCGCTTTGGGCGGCACGCAGCTGTGCCCCAACTATTTCCTGTCCGAACACGCCCTGGCGCTCTCGGAGCGCAACCTGTTCACCGCGCACGAGTTGGCGCAGATGGTGCCGTTGACCGGCATCCAGACCTATCAGCAACTGCGCGCGCTGAATCGCTGGACCGATACCTATCTCCCAAACGCCGGCGGCTCGCCGCGGCGTCCCGCGCCCCTGGATGTGCAGCCAGGCCGAGCGCGCCGCATCGTAGAGGGTGCGCTGCGCACGCGCCTGGCCAGCCCGTTCGAACGCTGGGAAATGGCGCGCAAGATGCGCAAGCTGGGCCAGCACGGGAGAGGACACGCCGAAGCAGCTTTCGGACCCGACTGGTGCAAGGGCCACTTCGGCGACCACGGCCAGCTGACTCTTACGCGCCACAACGAGCGCATGCAGGCCATCGAGCAGCGCTGTGTCTGAGACAATTCTGTTCGGACAGTCGTACTTTCTGCGTTTCGATCCGAAACTCTGGGCAGCCATGCAGCCCTACCCGCCCCTGGGCACGCTGTACGCCGCTAGCTATCTGCGTAGCCGCGGCTACGCCGTTGAGCTATTCGATGCAATGCTTGCCGACTCGGAGTCCGAGTGGGACGCGGCCCTGGCACGCACCCAGCCCCGCATAGCTGTGTTGTACGAAGACAACTTCAACTATCTGTCGAAGATGTGCCTGCTACGCATGCGCGAGGCAGCATTTTCGATGATCGACATGGCCCACAAACGGGGCTGCACGGTGATCGTGGCTGGCGCGGATGTCACCGATCACACGCAGGCCTACCTCGAGGCCGGCGTCGACTACGCCCTGATCGGCGAAGGCGAACAAACGTTGGGCGAGCTGGTGGACCATCTGCTACGCAGACCGGAGGCAGTCCCGCTCGAGTCCATCCTCGGGCTCGCGTTCCAACGAGATGGACAGCTCGTCGTCAACTCGCGGCGGCCCGACCTGAAGGAGCTCGACGCGCTGCCTTTCCCGGCCTGGGACCTGGTGGACGTCGAGCGCTACCGAACGCTGTGGCAAGCGCACCACGGCTACTATTCGATGAACCTGGCGACCTCGCGCGGCTGCCCGTACCACTGCAACTGGTGTGCGAAACCGATCTGGGGGCAGCGCTATCACGTGCGCTCGCCAGAGAACGTGGTCGCAGAACTGGCGTGGCTCAAGCGCACCTGCAAACCCGACCACGTATGGTTCGTCGACGACATTTTTGGCCTCGTCCCGGGCTGGGTAGAGCGTTTTGCCAACGAGGTCGAAGCGCGCGACGCCAAGCTCCCGTTCAAGAGCTTGCAGCGGGTGGACCTCATTCTGAAAGGCGACACCATCGACGCCTTGCGGCGGGCCGGCGCTCAGCGGATATGGGTGGGCGCCGAGTCCGGCTCGCAAAAAATACTTGACGCGATGGACAAAGGCACCCAGGTCGAGCACATCCACCACGCGGCACGGCGCTTGCACGCGGCCGGCATTCAGGTTGGCTTTTTCCTCCAGTTCGGCTACCCGGGCGAGACGCGGCAGGACATCGAACGCACGCTGCAGATGGTGCGCGATTGCCGGCCTGACGATATTGGCATGTCCGTGTCGTACCCCATGCCCGGCACGCGCTTCTTTACCGCCGTCCAGCACGAGTTGGGCAGCAAGCAGAACTGGCAGGACTCGGACGATCTGGCCATGCTGTATCGTGGCCCCTTCAACACTGCCTTTTATCGCTGGCTCCACAAAGTGCTGCACCGCGAGTTCCGTGCGCGGAACGCGTGGGACGAACTGCGCCCGGCACTGCAGCGGCCGCTGAGCCTTCGACCACGCCACCTGCGGCTAGCGCGGAGCGTCCTGTACTCAAAGCTCGCTCTGCCTTTGCTCCGCCTGGAGCTCGCAAGACGCGCTCGCGCTCCGCACCAGGGCCTCGTCAATCTGGTTCCCGTCGAGGCGGCATCCGACTGAGCAATGGACGTTCTACTTACTCACGCCTACTTCCTGTACGAGGATCCGCACGAGCTGGCGGTGATGAAACCGTACCCGCCACTTGGCTTGCTGTATGTCAACTCGCACCTGAAGTCGCGCGGCATTGCCAGCACGATCTTCGACTCCACCTTCGCTCGCTTCGACGAACTGGAGTCATACGTGCAACGCGAAAAGCCGCCGATCGTGGGCATCTACAGCAATCTCATGACGCGTGCCAGGGTGCTGCGGGTCATCTCGGCCGCCAGGAGCGCCGGCAGCCTGGTAGTGGTGGGTGGACCGGATCCAGCCAACTACCTCGACGAGTATCTGTCGCGCGGGGCCGACGTCGTCGTTATTGGGGAAGGCGAGCTGACGCTCGAAGAGCTCGTCCCGCATCTGCAGCAGCATGGAGCCCGCGACCTGGGCGGGATCCCCGGCCTGGCGTTTCGAAACGACGAGGGCACCATCGTGCGCACGGCGCCGCGGCCTTTGATACCCGACCTGGATGCGCAGCCGTTTCCGGATCGGGCTGCCATCGACCAGCACGCCTACGTCGACGTCTGGCGCAAGCACCACGGCAAGGGCTCGGTGTCGTTGATCACCGCCCGGGGGTGTCCGTTCACCTGTACCTGGTGCAGCCACGCCGTGTTTGGCTACTCGCATCGACGCCGCTCGCCCGCCAACGTCGTGGATGAAGTGGAGCACATCGTCGGTACCTATGCGCCCGATCTGCTGTGGTACGCCGACGACGTGTTCACCATCAACCACAAGTGGCTGTTCGAATACGCCGCCGAGATGGACAGGCGCGGATTCCGTCTGCCCTTCGAAACCATCTCCCGCGAGGACCGGCTCGACGAGGAGGTCATCCAGACACTGGCTCGCATGGGCTGCTACCGCTTGTGGATTGGCGCGGAAAGCGGCTCACAACGCATCCTGGACGCCATGAAGCGGAGGACCAACGCCGAACGCGTGCGGAGCATGGTCCACTTGCTGCATAAATATGGTATCGAAGTCGGCATGTTCATCATGCTCGGCTATGACGGCGAGGAGCGCGCCGATCTGGAAGAGACCGTCGAGCACCTCAAGCTCGCCGGACCAGACACGTTTCTCACGACCGTCGCGTACCCGATCAAAGGAACGCCCTACTACGCCTCAGTAGCCGACAGGGTGGTGGCGCGCCGAGCATGGGAGGAGGGCTCCGATCGAGACTACACGGTGGCGGGTCGCCACTCCCCGCGCTACTACCAGTTCGCGACCCGATGGATGGTCAGCGAGGTCGCCCATGACCGCCAGCGTCGCAGCCCGCACCCCAGCTACCCGCGCCTGGCGCGCTCATTTCTGAATGCCAAGCTCGGCCGGGCAGGCATGCTGCTCACCGAACGCGAACGGGAATCAGCGTGAGGTCGATGCCGGCCAATCAGCAGGCGCAGCCCCTGCCGGCGTCCCTCGCGCCGCGCCTTCACCCGCCGCTGCGCGGCTCCGCGCGGTGTTCAGTGGAATCCGGTCCAAAGGCGTCCATGCGGAGCGGTGCGGCGACCAGTGAACTCCTGACGGGCGTTGCCAGCGGCGGTAGCGTGCGCGCTCCCGAACGCTTCGGGCGACGAGCCTGGCGGGCGCTGCTGCGCGTGAAGTTGCGGCTTGTCGACCGCCGCAAATACCAGAGCGTGGTCCTGGAAAACGTGGACGGCCTGAGCATCCTGGTTCTGCCAGACGTGTTCAATCCGAAGCTGCTGCGATCCGGAGAATTTCTGGTGCAGCAGCTGCGGCGACGCGACCTGGTGCCAGCCAGCACCCGGGTGCTGGACCTGGGCAGCGGCTCAGGCGCGGCTGGAGTTGCGGCTGCACGTGCGGGCTCGGATGTGATCGCGGTCGACATCAACCCGGCCGCTGTGCGCTGCACTCGCATCAATGCCCTGCTCAACAACGTCGAGATCGACGCCCGCGAGGGGGACCTCTTCGCGCCAGTCCAGGACGATCGTTTCGACGTTGTGCTGTTTAACCCACCCTACTACCGCGGCGTACCCCGAAACCCGCTGGACCACGCATGGCGCTCCCCAGATCTGTTCGAGCGGTTCGCAGCTAGTCTGGCAATCCACCTGACGGAGCGCGGTCGCGCGCTGCTGGTGCTGTCCTCAGACGGCGAACAGTCCAGTTTCCTTGCCGCCCTCGATTGCGCCGGATTCCGTTCCACCGTTGTCGCACAGCGCGACCTCATCAATGAGACGCTTCGCGTCTACTCCGTCACCCCGTGCTGATCCTGTACAACCCGCCCAGCTCCGCACGCCGCAAACCGGTCATGCCGCTGTCGCTGCTGGCGCTCGGCGCGCTCCTCGAGCGCCGCCACGCGTACACCATCGTGGACGGCAACCTCGACCCGAAACCGCTCGAGACGCTCGATCGCCTCGTCCGCGACGGAGCCGACATGCTCGGCGTCACCGTCATGCCTGGACCCCAGCTCACGCACGCAGTGCCGTTGTGCCGCGAGCTCAAGCAGCGTCATCCAGACCTCAAGATCATCTGGGGCGGCTACTTTCCGACACAGCACTACGAGGTGTGCCTCAACTCCGGCTATGTCGACTACGTGGTGCGCGGACACGGCGAAGTGGTCTTCCAATCCCTGATCGACCGCCTGGTGGACGGCCGCGACCCAACCGATCTCATCGGCCTGGCGTACCGCAATGCCAAAGGCGAGGCCGTCAGTAATCCGACAGCCCCCATCCCGCACCCCGATGCCATGCCCGAGTTCCCATACGACCGCATCGACGTCGGCCGCTACGCCCGCCCGTCGTTCATGGGCAAGCGCACCCTCGCCCACCACTCCAGCTACGGCTGTCCGTTTTTCTGCAACTTCTGCGCGGTGGTGAACATGGTCGGGGGCCGGTGGCTGGCCCAGTCCGCCGAGCGGACCGCCAATGTCGCGCGGCGGCTGGTCACCCTCTACCGAGCCGATGCGGTCGAGTTCTACGACAACAACTTCTTTGTCCACGAAGCCCGCACGGCCGACTTCGCCGAGCGCATCCTCGACCTCCACATCGGCTGGTGGGGCGAATCGCGCATTGACACTCTGCTGCGCTACTCCGACCGGTCCTGGGAGCTGATGCGCGATAGCGGCCTGCGGATGGTATTCATGGGCGCGGAGTCTGGCTCGGACGAGACGCTCATCCGTATGAACAAAGGCGGCTCGGCGTCCACCGAAAAGACGCTCCACATGGCTGAGAAAGCACGCCGCTACGGGATCGTCCCGGAGTTCTCGTTTGTCATGGGCAATCCGCCCGATCCGGAAGCAGACGTTCACAGTACGCTGGCGTTCATCCGCCAGGTCAAGCAGATCAACCCCCACTCCGAGATCATCATGTACGTCTATACCCCCGTCCCGCTGGCGGGCGAGTTGTATGACCAGGCCAAAGCTGAAGGGTTTTCCTTCCCTGACACACTCGAGGAGTGGATCGCGGATGACTGGCAGGACTTTTCACAACGTCGCAGCGCCTCGATCCCGTGGTTGGCGGATCCAATCCATCACCACATGCGCGACTTTGAGCGCGTGCTCAGCGCCTATTACCCGACCATCACCAACCCGAGCCTGACGGGTGTACGCAGGTTTGTGTTGCGCGCCGCCAGCGCCTGGCGCTATCACCTGAAGATTTACCGCTATCCATACGAGCTGCGTCCGCTGCAGCGGCTGCTGGCCTATCAGCGGCCGGAGACGTGCGGTTTCTGAGTCGAACCGGCACTTGCCATCGGGCACAGATTCAGGATCATCGCCAGCAGCATCCAGAACAGCAGCGCCGTGGGCGTAAACGCCAGGAACGAGTCGAGCACCCCATGCACCAGAAACGCGAGCACGCCCAGGCCGCACCCCAGCAGCCAGTAGGACGTCGGCGTCGGCATGCGGGCTCGCAGGACGCGAAGTGCCTCGACAATCGGAGGCAGGATCAGCCAGCCAAAGGCTGCCAGGCCGAGGACTCCGGTATCCGCCAACAGCTCGAGGTACACATTGTTGGCCTGCACGCGTTCATCCCAGGTTTCCAGCCCAAGCTCCGCACCGTACAGGTGCCTGAAGTTATCCGGACCCACCCCGAACAATGGTCGGGACTCGGCCAGCCGCAGCGCCGCGCCCCACAGTTGGAGCCGTCCTACCACCCACGGAGCCTCGCCATCATCGCGTGGCGAAATCGCCGGCAGCGGTACGTCGCCACGGGTAGCTGCCTGACCGAGCGTTACGACGGACTCGGCGTCGTGGGAGCCCCGCTCGTAAAATTGCACCACGTCCCGCTGGAGCATGCCCCAAGCCAGACGGTATGTCCCAGGCGGGAGGTGGGACGCGCCGACCAGCGCCTCCAGGTGAATGGTTTCGCCTGGTCTGATATCGTGCGGCAGCGGCACTTCGCCTGGCGGCAGGTCGAGGACGCCGGTCCCGTCCGCTGTCAGCCAACGGTAGCCCAGGGCAAACGGATGCAAGCTCTCGGCCGACGACGACCAGACGATGCGGCCGTCGTTGCGTACGTCCAAGGCTATGCGCACCGACGGGTCTGGGTCGAAGCGGAGCGTGGCCGGCGCGGAATACGCCGCCGCATACCAGTCGGCGTCGCTTTCGCTGACCAAGCGCATGTCGAACACGGGATCGCGCACCGCCAGGATGGCTACTCCGCCGACCAGAACTCCACAAGCTGCCAGGGTCGGCGCCAGCAGCCGTCGGCCCGACCGCAGCCCGGCATACGCGAGCAGCGCCGCAAACACCAGCGCGAGCGTCACC
This sequence comes from Chloroflexota bacterium, assembly GCA_051006215.1. GTDB lineage: Bacteria > Chloroflexota > UBA6077 > UBA6077 > CF-72 > CF-72. The sequence goes on along the minus strand of JBPCIO010000179.1, from coordinate 32,990 downwards.
AGGCCAGCCCGGGTCAGCGAAAGCACCACACTCGCAGTGCACACACCAGCGATTGCCAGACCGAGGAGTTGCTGCCAGCGGCGTCTCGCCGTGGCTGCCAAGACCAGCGCCACGGGTGTCAGCATTTCGAAGTACATCGACGCAATCGTGGCGTATTGGAACGTTGCGCTGACGCGCAGGTCGGCCCCGACCCGCGTTGGCGCCACTTTGAACAGCGCCAACGCCGGGCCGAATATTGGCCAGCCCCACGCTTCGCCGAGTCCCAGGCAAGCGCTTGCTCCAGCCCCGATCACCAGCGCCCACAGCAGGCCGTAAAGGTGGCCGGGCTGCCGGCCGACGCGCAGGACCAGCAGCAGCGCGAAAGCCGCCACGCCCAGGCGCCACACGGATTTCAGTGCTTCTTCGACGAACACAGGCGCCTGCAACGCGGCCGCGACCGCCACGACCAGGACCCCGAGCGAAGGCACCAATGCGCGCCACTCGGCTGCGGTCGGCAATGCGCGGCGGCCCTGCAGCAGCCACGTCAGCGCCGTGAGCAACAGCACGAGTTTGTCGTCGGTCATCGACAGCCAGGGTGTCGTAAGGAGGGGCTGAATAGCTCCAAACGGCAACACCAGCGCCAGCAAGATCGCCGCCGGATACACCGCTCCGGCCCAAACGGGAATCAGCAGCGGGCGACGCAGCGCCAGTGGAGCACCGATTGAGCGAGGGTAGCCGAAGCAGACCAGGTGTGGGGCGGAGCATTCGAGCCACCCCGCCCAGGGCTACGGGTGTGCCGTCCCGGTGACTGCGATCGCGCCGCGGCCGTCGACGGCGAGCAAAACCGGCCTGGGTGCCCAACGACAGGGTGGCCAACCCGCTGGGTGCGCAGCGGTCGTGCCGCTGCGCTGGGTGCGCAGCGGCATAGCGGCCGACGAGCCTGGGTGCGCCACGGCATAGTCGTGCGAACCTACTTGCCGCTCCTCGGACTGGTTCTGGCGGTGCCGTCGGGCGCGATAGCCGCGATGCGCGGTTTCGACGGGCTGTACGGCCAGGACGCCTACGCCTACTTCGACTACGGCGCGGTGTCCGTGCGCCAGTCCTTCTTGCATTTGGCACCCCTGGAGGCGTTCTTCTGGCCGCCCGGCTACCCACTGCTGGTAGCGTTGGCCTCGATGCCGCTCGGGCAGCGTCCGTTCGCCGGTCAGGCCGTGAGCCTGCTGATGGGCGCGCTGGTACCCGTATTCACCGCGTACCTGGTGCTTGCGCTATGGCCGACCAAGCGGACGTGGCCGATCCTGGCCGGCCTGCTCGCCGGCCTGTGTGGCCAACTGTGGCAATCGAGCATCGTCGTGATGGCGGACACCACTGGCCTGGCTCTGGCGACCCTGAGCGCCGTGGCATTGGTGCGCTACCGTCAGTCCAGCCAGTTGCGCTGGCTGCTCATAGCCAGTGCGGCCATCGCCTACGCCACCCTTGCGCGTTGGATCTATGGACTCGTCGGCATCCCCTTCGCGGCGTACGCGCTCTGGGCGCTGCCCAGAGCCAGACCGGGTTCTGCACTGGTGCACGTCCTGGCTGGGCTGGTGCTGATCGCGGCGGTGCTCGGGCCGGTGCTCGGTCCACCCCTGCTTGGACTCGTCAGCCGTCCGTCCGAGCCGGCCCCATTTGCTGGCAATCTGCAGGTCTATACCTGGTCGCCAGCGAACGCGCTGCGGCGCGACTTCGAGACTGCCGACGGCCACCTAGCGTACCCGCTGCCGAATGGCGTGTACTACGCCATCGCGCCCGCGAATCTCGGGTTTTTCGGTCCAATGCTGGCGCCGTGGATAGCCGTCGGGCTGTGGGCAGCCGTGCGCGAATGGCCTCGGCCAACCTTGCTCCTCATCGTGGGCTGGGCAAGTGTCGTGTACGCCTTTCACGCCGGGGCGCCGTGGCAGAACTTCCGCTTTGCCCTGGCATATCTTCCACCCCTCGCGATCCTGGTCGGGGCCGGTCTGGCGTGGACGTCGCGGCGCCTGAACCGACGCACCGGCGTTCTGGTCGCGATGTACGGCATCCTCGGGCTGCTTGTCACGGCCGGCGGCGCCGTGCGCCTGGTTCATGACTTTATCGACCGCAAGGACGAGGATCTGGCGCTCGTGCGATGGGTCCAGGGTTCGACACCCGCAGGTGCCCACTTGTTGAGCTTTGGTCCAACACTCGCGTTCCGCCAGTACACCAGTCTGCCAACCTTCGATTTGTTCGACCTGACCCCAGCCGAGGTGGACTCGGTCCTGGCCGCGCCTGGGCCCACGTATGCCCTTGTAGACCAGCACAACCTCGAGGAGCAGTGGCGCGATAAGGCCCCCGCGCTGAACTGGGACCGTGTGCGCGATAGTGCCGGAGTGTCTCAGGTCGGAAACCGGGGCAGCTTTTCCCTTTTCCGCGTTGGATCCGACGGACTGAGTAGCGCGGCGCTCTCTGCGAGACAGCGTTTTCGGCCGCGTATCGCGAGTGCAGGAGGGCCGCCAGCCGTCGCCTCACTCCCGCTGTCTCCGATACGCACAGCGACTCGCGCGCCCGTATGAGAGTCGGGCTGGTGGTGCCGGGTTTCAGCGCCAATGTCCACGATTGGTGCATTCCGGCGTTGCGGGATTTCGCGCGCGCACTGAGCACACGCGACGACTTGCGTGTCATCGCGGTGCGCTATCCGTTCGGGGCGTCCCGCTACGCTGTCGACGCAGCCAACGTGATTGCCGTAGGCGGCGCTCAGCGCCGCGGCGTCGGCACACTCGGCGTGTGGGGCCGAACGTTGGAGGTCATACGCGCCGAGCACCGGCGCGCTGCATTCGACATCCTCCACGCGTTCTGGGCCACCGAGAGCGGCTTGCTCACGGCCATGGCGGGTCAACTGCTCGGCATCCCCACTCTGGTGAGCCTGGCTGGGGGCGAGCTGGTGGCTCTGTCTGACATCGGCTATGGCGACCAACGCATGGCCAGGGAGCGGCTGAAGATCCGCGCGAGCTTGCGGCTGGCCTCGGGAGTGACGTGTGGCTCAGACTACCTGTTGGCCCTGGCGCGGCGCCACGTGCCGAGCAAGCGTCTGTACCGCGCCCCGCTCGGCGTCGATCTCGAGTTGTTCAACCCAGACCGCACTCCGGCCGATAAGCAGTCGGGAACCCAGCCCGGCTGGGCAGCCGAGCCGCGCGGTGCGGCGTGGGCCCGTCAGCCGCGGCTGGTACACGTGGCTACGCTGACGCACGTCAAAGACCAGGCCACGCTCCTGCGTGCCTTTTCGATCCTGCGCGCCCACGCACCCAGCACGACCCTGGATATGGTTGGCGACGGCCCATTGCGTTCCCAGCTCGAGGAACTGGCGAGCGAGCTCGGGGTTGCCCCCGCCGTGCGGTTCCACGGTGCGGTCGCCCACGCGGCCTTGCCTCAGGTGTACCGCGCCGGCAGCGCGTTCGCACTGTCGTCCCGCCACGAGGCCCAGAGCATGGCGGCCATCGAGGCGGCGGCGTGTGGCCTGCCGGTCGTGGGCACGCGCGTGGGCGTCATACCCGAGCTCGCAGCGACGCCAGACGCCGTGGTTCCGGTCGGCGCCGCCGCGGAGCTTGCCAAGGCGCTGGGGTCGACCCTGGCCGGTGCCCCCGGCCCTAGCGCTGCAGATAGTGCCCGCGCCTCGCAGGCGCGCGTCCGAGCTGAGTTTGGCCTGGACGCCTGCGTCGCGCGCTTCCGCGCCCTGTATGCGCAGCTAGCCGACAGGGCTGGAAACTGAAGGTTGCGTACGACTCCAGCTAGCGGTTGAACAGCCACCACGCGGCAGCTACGATCGCCACCACGACCAGCAACACGATGATGCCAGCAGGTGAGGCCAACGCCGCGCCCCCGCCGCCCCCACCAAAGCTGACCATGCCCGTATTGTTGTACACGCGCCGTCTCAGGCGCCACACATACGGCAGCGCCAGTCACCGTCGACGACGCCAGCGCTCGTGTGCGGATGCACCAGCCGGGGTAGTGAGGCTCCACCTCGCGGGGATAGACTCTGGCCGTGCCTGTTCCGACAGCCCAGACCACAGGCTACGAGCTGCTTACGGCGGACACTGTGCCCGCCTACGTGGCCGACCAGCCGCGTTTAGCACAGCTCGTCGATCCCCTCACGCTGGTTGTGAGCGAAGTTGGCGACGGCAATTTGAATCTGGTGTTCCTGTGCCGCGACGGGCGCGGGCGGGGCCTGTGCCTCAAGCAGGCGCTGCCGTACGTCCGTCTGGTCGGCGCCGATTGGCCGCTTACGCCCAAGCGCGCAGTTGCCGAAGCGCGTAGTTATCAGCTCAGCACGCGAGTCGCACCAGAGTATGTCCCCCGCTTTTACGGCCTCGACGTGCAGCGGTACATCGTGGCGATGGAGGCCTTGCTGGATTGGGCAGTCTGGCGCAGCGCGCTCAACGACGGTCGAGCTCACCCCGAGGCCGGTCCCGACATGGGCTGCTATATCGCCCGAATCGCATTTGGGACCTCAGTGTTCGGTCTGGAAGCCGGTGCGCACAAGGCGCAGCTGGCTGAGGCCATCAATCCCGAGCTTTGCAAAATTACCGAGGACCTCGTCTTCACCGAGCCGTACGTCGACCACCCGCACAACAGCTACGCTCCCGGAGTCGCGCCCGCGGTCGAACGGCTGCGCGCCGATAACCGAATCGCCGCTGCGGTGCAGGCGCTCAAATATACGTTCATGACCCATGCCGAGTCACTGGTCCACGGCGATCTGCACACTGGGTCAGTGATGGTCAGCCCACGCGGGGGCCATCCGGCCCGCGCCATTGACCCCGAATTCTGCTTCTACGGTCCGGTGAGCTTCGACATCGGCGCGCTCTTCGGCAACTATCTGTTGGCGCGGGTGCGGGCTGAGGTGCTTGGGCGGCCGACTTCGTTTCGGGACTGGGTTCGCGGGCTGCCCCAGGACACCTGGCAAGCCTTCGAGTCGGAGATGTGGCGGCAGTGGCCGGGCCGCGCGGACGCCTCATTCGGGGACGGATTTCTCAATGACTGGCTCGGCGAGGTACTCCGTGAGGCTGTCGGGTTTGGCGGTTGCAAGGCTATCCGCCGCATCATCGGCTTGGCCAAGGCAAGCGACATCCAGACGCTGGACGGACCCTTGCATGTCGCGGCTGCTTCTGCAGCACTGCGCACCGCACGGCGATGGCTTCTGGAGCGAGCCAGCCTGAACCGCGTGGCTGACCTGGTGGCGCTCACCGACGACAGCCTCGCAGAGTCGCTCGCTCAGGCCTGAGCCTTCCGTCCAGGCGCGACGGTCCAGTTCTTGCGTTACTGAGTGGCTATCGCGCACACATGCGCGGAGGTGAAAGGAGGTCACCCGATCATGGGCGATCGAATCGATGAGCTGAAGGGCAATGTCAAGGAAGGCGTTGGCAAAGCCACCGGCGATAAGGATCTCCAGGCTGAGGGGCAGGCTGAGCACGACACCGCCAAGGCGGGGCGTGAAGTCAAGGGTGCTGCCAATCAGGTTAAGGGCGCCGTTGAGGAAGGTGTCGGCAAGTTGACCGGCGACGACGAGTCTCGCGCCCGCGCCACGTTCGACCGTACAAAGGGCGACGCCCAGCGCACCGGCTAACCTCACCACCTGATCTAAAAACCGCCTTCAAAGGACCCGCGGCGCCGGAACCCTCCGGCACTCCGCGGGTCCTTCACACGCGCAGTGCTGTGCAGCACACAACGGCGAGTAGCTGCCTCAGCGAGTGCCGCTCAGGCGAAGTCTGCCGTCGGCAATGCGTAACGAGCTGACCCGCAGCTGCAGCCGTTGAACCTCGGCGTCAACCTGGGTCTGGACCGCCGACTGCATTGAACTACGGGCGTTCGCCGGCAGCGGCACCCCTGCGGCGCGCAAATCCTCAACGTTCACGACTACTCGGCCGGACTCCGCGCGCATGCCCGCCGTCATCGTCACCGGTATCGTGGCGGACCCAACCAGTGCATGGCCTTCAGCCCGCAGCTGATCGCTGCTCAGGTGGGCAGTGATGCCTTGCAGCGTGGCTGGGCCAAGGGGCGTGGCGCCGAGCGTCCTTCCGGCAAGCTGTTGGTTCAGCATGTTGCTGAGCTCGGCTTCGCTGATCTCGAGTGTCTGTTCGCCTGCCAAGCCTTGCGTCGAGGCGACCTGGGCGGTTGCGGTCTGCGGCTCGGCGGACCGGGGTGGTGCGCTGAACGCACCAAGCAGTGCTAGCCCGGCGAGCAAGGCAATGCCCGCGACGAGTAGCATTTTGAGCATGCCAGCTCCATTTGCACCGGGTGTGCCACTGACCCGGAGCCGGCCTGGCTCGGGCGGACCGAGCCCAAGAACGCAACCAGCCGGGTGCTGTCCTTCAGGGGACAGCACCCGGCTGGCGTGCGGGGATGGAGATGAACGTGAACGTCAGCGGAGAATTACGCGCCTTGCCGTGCCAGTTGCGCGTTATGCTCCTGCACCCATTCGGTCGCGGCACGATCAGCCCAGACTGCGGCGAACATGGCCCGCGTAAGGGCTGTCTCCGTAGCCAGGCTCTTGCCATCGCGAGCGGTCATGGTCTGGGCCGATGGCGCAGCGCTTGGCTGAGCCATTGCTGGCATAGCCGCCGCGGCGAACTTCTCGGGGAATTGCTTGACGATCGCCCCCGAAAGTGGGTCCATGATCTCCTGCGTCTGGTGGGCCGCCATGTGCAGCATGTCGTACGCAGCTGAGACGTTGCCGCCCACGATGTCGTCGACCACACTCGTCAAGTGAGTCACGTGCGCTGAGAACAGCTGCGCCACCGCACCCTTAGGCAGGTTCGGATTTGCACCACTCAAGAACGCATCGATGTCGTTGCGGTACCCATCGAGGTCGGACGAGGCTTTCTGCTTCTTGGCGTCATCCTTGGCGGCAGCCGCCATGGCGTAGTCGACGAAGAAGCCGATATGGGCTCGCCACAAGGCCAGAAACTTGGTCTGAGCGTCCGGCCCGTAGACCGAGCCAATGGCTGCGCCCAGTGCCTGGGTGTTCTGGTCCGTGGTGGCCGCGGCAATTTTGAACTCGTCGGCGCGTCCGCCCAGGGCTGCATCGAATGCCAGTCCGGCCAGATACACGTGTTCAGAGCCCAGATCGTTCAAGGTCACCCGCAAGTTCGCCGCAGGCGACATCGGATCGCCGGAGAACTTGTCTGGGAACTGTTTGACAATCGCACCAGTCAGCGGATCCATGATCTCATTGGTCTGGTGAGCCGCCATGTACAGCATGTCATAGGCGCCGGTCGTGTCGCCGGCCACCATGTCGTCGATGACCGTTGTCAGGTGTTGGACGTGGGCAGCGAAGAGCTGTGCGACCGCACCCTTGGGAAGGTTAGGGTTGGCGCCGGTCAGGAAAGCGTCAATGTCGTTGCGGTAACCATCCAGGTCCGAGCGGGCCTTCTGCTTCTTCGCGTCGTCCTTGGCGGCTGCGCCCATCGCGTAGTCGACGAAGAAGCCGATATGCGCACGCCACAGCGCCAGGAACTTGGTCTGGGCATCCGGACCGTACACCGAGCCGATGGCAGCTCCGAGCTCCTGGGTGTTCTTGTCGGTGGTGTCGGCGGCGATTTTGAATTCGTCGGTGCGCCCACCGAGAGCCGCGGCGAAGGCGTAGCCGGCGAGATAAACGTGCTCCTCGCCGAGCTGGTTGAGTGTGACCCGCAGATTTGCCGCGGGGGTGTCGGTCTGGGCGTAGGCGGTGGTGGCCATCGTAGAAACGGTCGGCACCGTGGCTATGAGCACCGACGCGGCCAGAGCGGTACCGCTCACGGCTGCACGTCGAGCGCGAGTCCACGCGTTCGGAACAATGGAAGTCGGCATAGTTCTCCCTCTGTACATGGCGAGACTCCGCATGCCAGCGGAGACGCCTCCAAAATGCGACGGTTCGCGGTGTATCCGCACCGTCCACGAAGAGTTACGCCGCCGGACGCCAACCCGATCACTTATCTCCGTTAATCGCCGGCTTGGCTGCGTTCTGATCCGCTAGGCCTAGCGGATCGTAACTCCCTCAGCACGCGCTCAATCGAGCGCTACCTGGAGGCAATTCACATGCTTGGACTCATCCGCCCGCAGCATCTCGACCATCTCTTCAGAGGTCCCATTCTGGCGGCGGCTCTAGCGCTCTCATTTGTGGCGGCACCGGTCTCACATGCCCAGGATGCGGACGTCATCCAGTTTGCATTTCAGCCCACACCGCTGCAGTTGGCGGTTGGGACAACCGTGACCTGGACCAACCACGACTCCATTGTCCACAGCGTCACCCACGGCACACCGGATGCGCCCGGCGGCTCCTTCGACTCGGGCTTGTTCGACGAGAATCAGACCTTCTCGTTCACCTTCACGGATGCTGGCGATTACACGTACTTCTGCATGCGCCACAACTTCATGCGCGGTACGATCAGCGTGACTCCGGGCTGACTATCCGCCTCCGTCCAGCACATGGAGGCCGGTCGCGGACAACAGCTGCGTGCCCAACAGACACACGACTGCGAGGCTAACCAGGCCCACCGTGCCCCAGGACAGAACGTTGTAGACTGGCCCATTCTTGAGCGACCCGACCAACCGGCGGTCGTTGATCAATAACAGCAGGAACACCAGGATGACTGGCAGCAGCATGCCGTTGAGCACCTGTATGCCCACCAGCAGCTGAATCAGCGGCAGGCGGGGAATGAGCGCCACCAGCGCGCCAAGCACAATCAGAGCCGAAAAGAAACCGACGAACACTGGAGCCCGCCGGAAATCGAGATCGACCCCCTTGCGAAATCCAAAGGCTTCCGCGACGGAATAGGCGGTGGCCAGCGGCAGCACGCCGGCGGCAAGCAGGGAGGCGCCAAGCAGGCCCAGGGCGAAAAGCGCCTGCGCCGCGTCACCGACCAGTGGCTGAAGTGCCTGGGCGGCATCGCTGGCAGTTTGGATATCGGTCACGCCGCCCGCATGCAGCGTCGCGGCCGTGGCGATCACGATGAACGCAGCGATGATGTTACTGAACACGGAGCCGAAGTAGGCATCGAAACGCTCGGGCCCGTAGCGACGACGCGGAACGCCCTTTTCGACGACTGAGCTTTGCTGGAATAAAAGCACGTAGGGTGTGATCGTCGCTCCAATCAGGCCGACGAACAGGGTCAGATACTGCGGCTCTGCGCGCAGCGTGGGCACCAGGGCGCCCCTGGCCACCGCGCCCCAGTCCGGGTGGGCCAGTACTGCAGCGAGAGGGTAAGCAAAGAAAATCAGTGCCATTGCCAGGAAGATCTTTTCCATCGACACATAGCTGCCCTGGATGACGAGATACCACAACAAAATCCCCGCCACTGGCACCGCGAAATAACGACTGATGCCGAACAACTCAGCCGCTGCGGCGATGCCGACGAACTCGGTGACGACGCCGCCGCCATTGGCCAGCAAAACGACGCCGACCGCGAACAGCGCCCAGCCGATGCCGAAGCGCTCTCGGACCAGGTCGAGCAGCCCGCGGCCAGTGGCAGCGCCCAGGCGAGCGCACGTTTCCTGGATCAGCGCAAGCGAGAGCGTGATGAGCAGCAAGACCCAGAGCGGCTCATAGCCATATCTGGCACCGATCTGGCTGTACATTGCGATACCGCCCGCATCGTCGCCGGCCGTGGCGGCGATAAACCCAGGCCCAAGCACCAGCAGCACCGCCAGAACTCCGGTGGCTGGATTTTGCATGCCTCGCAGCCGCAGGCTGCGGCCTCGGACGGTGACCCGCACCGCAGGCTGACGGGAGAGTCGTGGTTGGCCGTGGGGCAGGGCGATGACCGGGAGAGGCACGACCAGGCGCGGCTCGGCGTCGTCGCCCACAACCGTCATGAGAAGACCCGTGGCGCTTGCTTGCCCCAGCCCGCGGGAGCAATCTGGCGTACGGCGGCATCGATGGTGACCGCGCCCAGGAGTCTGCCGTCTTTAGCGAGGACCGGCATGGCTGACAGGTGTTGATCCGCGACTCGTCGGGCAGCCTCGATCGCCGGCTGGAGCGGATCGAGAGCCGAGACATCGGCGCGTATGATGTCGGCTACGAGCTGGTCGTCATCTGCCAGCTCGAACTCACGTAAGGTGACAACGCCCTTCAGATGGCCGCTGCCGAGATCGTCGACAATGTAGATGTAGTACACGAAGTCGGGCGCCACCAGTTGATCGCGCAAGATCCGTCGCGCTGCAGCGACCGTGAGAGTAGCCGGCAGCAGCGGCAGGTGGTTGGTCATGATGCCTCCCGCCGTATCGGCGGGAAACCGCAACAGGTCCAGGACGCGCTTCCGCTGTTCGGCCCCGATTGCCGCCACAAGCCTCTCTACCCGGCGCGGTTCGATCCCTCCCAAAAGGTCGGCCGCGGCGTCCGGCGCCATCAATTCAAGTAGGCGCGCAACCTGGCCGTCGTCCAGCTCATCCACCACCTGCGCCTGCCGTCCGGCTGTCATTGCCTCCAGGGTGTCCGCCGCCAGCGGGTCCGGAATGATCGACAGCAACTCGGCGGCGTGGAGATAGGGCAGCTCATCCAGCAGGTGCGCGATCTCGGGTGGCTGCAACTGGGTAATGCGGCGGTGGTAGTCCTGACCCGCGCTCGCGACATCCGGGTGCCCGCGCAAGAACTCGACGTCCTTCCAGTCCAACAGACGTCGTTCGGCGCCGCGGCCGAGCCAGCCGCGACCAACGCGGCGCACGACAGCCCACGGGCTCACGTCCGCTCCTGCGAGCTGAAGTCGTCCCTGCGACTCACGTAACCACAGGTCGTTCGCGCGCGTGGTCTGGCGATGGGCCACATCCACGACCAGGGCGTCCATGAGGTCGCGTTTGAGCAGAACACTGCGAGTGAGCGCCGCCGGAGGCGCGGCGCGGGCGGCAAGCAGATCGCCCACCACGATCTGCCGCTTGTGCCAATCGACGGATCGGACGGCTTCCCAGGGCAACTCGGACTGACGCTTGGCTCGGTCGCGGAAAATGAGCCGACGCACAGGTGGGTAATCGCCGGCTGCCAGGTCGACTGCAGCGTCCACCAGCCTGGCACGTCGACCAGCCTGGTCCACCACGCCAAATCTCACGAACTCTGAAACCATCGCCATCGGCCGCAGCGCCCAAAAGCACGGAATGTGCCGTGTCACTGGAAGCACGCAACTCGTCGGACTTGCGCGCTTCCAGGTCACTTGCTTTAGTCTGTGATGTACGCTCGCTCGCGCCTATGATGCTGAGGCGTGAAAGTGGCGGTCGTGGGCGCAGGTGGAGTGGGCAGCGTGTTCGGCGGACGACTCGCGGCCGCTGGGCACGAGGTCTGGCTGGTCCACCGCCGTCGCGAAGTTGTCGAAGCTCTCCGCAGCCACGGCTTGCAGCTTGAAGCGGCGAACGGCGGCCACACAGAACGCATCGCGCTCCAGGCGACCGACTCCACATCGGAGATCGGCGAAGTAGATCTGGCCCTGATCCTCACGAAGTCGACCAGTACTCGCGCAGCCGCGGAGGCCTCGCGGTGCATACTGGGCGCCGACTCGGTGGCGTTGACGCTACAGAACGGTCTGGGCAACCTGGAGATCATGGCCGAGGTTCTGGGTTCGAAGCGGGTGCTGCTCGGCATGACGTACGCTGGTGCGTCACTGGTCGGCCCAGGTCGCGTGCGCCACACCGCCATCGGCCAGACCTTCGTGGGCGAGCCGACAGGACAGCATTCGCTCCGAGCCGACCATGTTGCGCGGACCTTCTCGAACGCTGGCATGCCCACTCAGGCGACCGACCGCCTGTGGGAGATGGTTTGGGGCAAACTCGTCATCAATGCAGCCATGAACGCCACCTGCGCGCTGACCGGCGCCAGCGGCGAGGCGGCACTTCGCTCTGGGTCCGCCTCCGCCTGGCTCGACCTGGTTGCCGAAGAAACGGCGGCGGTCGCCGCGGCGCTGGGCATCTCGCTGCCGTACCCGGACGCCGCGGCGCGGGTCCGCAAACACTGCCAGGACGTCGGCCAATCGAAGCCCTCGATGCTACAGGACATGGAGCGCGGCCGGCCTACCGAAATCGAAGCCATTAACGGCTCGATTGTCCGCGAAGGCGCGCGGCTAGGCGTTCCAACCCCGCACAACCAGGCGCTGCTCCTGCTCGTCAAAGCTCGCGAAGAGATCCAACAAGGCTAAGAGCTCCTACCTGGCAATTCGCTGAGCAGGAGCCCGCCGTCGCGGATGTTGGTGTACACGTCGGCGGCCCCGAGGAGCATGCGGCCCGGTAAGCCGAGGTCTTCGAAGCAGCGCGCGATCTCTTCCATCTCGCCGATCCAGCGGTACGCCTTGGGCGGCATGCTCGATAGGGACCGTTCGACAAACTGCCGAACATTGGCCAGGCTGGCGCCTTCGTTCTGCTCCTGGCGCAACGTATCCTCGACACCCAGTAGGCGCGCAGCGACCAGCAGCTCAGCCCCCAGCGCCTGCAGGCCCTTGGTCATCGCCGCGTAACACATCTTGAGTCCGGAAGCCTGACCAACCTCGCCGCCGAGCACCCGCACGTCCAGGCCAAACTGGCTCAACTCGTGCAGCTCGCGGGCGCCGCTGCCAGACGCGAAGATGCGGTTGCCCGGACGAGCTGGGGGTGGCCCGACGATGCCCGCATCCGCAAACCGAGCTCCGGCGGCCGTCAGCACAGAGCCAATCCCCTGCGCTGTGCTGGGCGCCACCGCGTTGCAGTCCGCGTACAGCAGGTCCGCGCCCGTCGCCCGAACGGCAGCCGCCACCTGGTCTGCAACACTACGCGCAACCGACGGTGGCACGATCGACAACAGCACGTCGCACTGCTTGACCAGCACCTCCAGGCTGATCGCGTCCTCCAAGCCTGCGTGTTCGGCTCGCTGGCGTGAGTCGGCGCCGCGGCCTGCCAAACACGTGAGCACGCGCACCTGGTGCTGATGCAGGACCGTTCCGACCCCGCTACCCATCTCACCCGGGCTCAGGATGCCGACGGCGCGAAGCGTCCCAGTCGTCATATTTGGAACGGTTGGCGTGCGCGCCCGAGTTAGTTCCCGAGGCGTTGGATGATGGCAGCGTTGGCCATGCCGCCACCCTCGCATATAGCGGTCAGCGCGTACCTGCCCTCTCGGCGCTCGAGCTCGTTGAGCGCTGTCAGAATCAGCCGCGTGCCGCTGGCGCCCAAAGGATGACCCAGCGCAATGGCACCACCGTTGACGTTCAGGCGATCGATGCCTACGCCAAGCTCCTCCTGCCACGCCAGGCACACTGGAGCGAAGGCTTCGTTCACCTCGAACAGGTCGATGTCGTCGGCCGACATGCCCGTCCGCTGAAGCACCTTGCGGGTGGCCGGGATCGGTCCAGTGAGCATCATCACCGGATCGGAGCCGACCTGCGAGAAGCCTACGAACCGGCCTCGGGGGCGTATCCCGAGTTCTTCGGCCTTTTCCCGCGAGGCGATCAGCACCGCCCCTGCACCATCTGAGATCTGACTCGAGTTGCCCGCAGTCAAGAACTCGAGTCCTTCGAAAGCGGGTTTCAAGGCGGCAAGCTTTTCAGATGTGGTCTCTGCCCGGATGCCCTGATCCGTCCCGATCACGCCAGTGTCGCCTGGAACGGGCAGAATCTCCTGAGCCAGCCAGCCTTGCGCGGTGGCGTTGGCTGCCCGTTGGTGACTGCGAGCGCTGAACTCGTCCAGCGCTGCGCGCGATAGGCCCCATTTGCGGGCGATCATCTCCGCCCCGATGGCCTGGTTGAAGTTCTCGACCCCGTAGCGCTCACGGATGGCAGGCGTCATGGGCGTACGGTCGGGCGAGATGACGTTCGAGCCAAGTGAGACTCGGCTCATGTTTTCGACGCCGCAGGCCACCACCAGGTCATAGCCACCGGCCATGACGCCTTGTGCGGCAAACTGAATCGCCTGCAGGCCGGAGCCGCACTGCCGGTCGACAGTCGTGGCGGGGGTCGATTCCGGCAAACCGGCGTCGAGCCACGCCTGGCGGGAAACGTTCAGCGCCTGTTCGCCGACCTGACCGACACAGCCGCCAATCACGTCCTCGACTAGAACCGGATCGACGCCCGTCTGCTTGATCAATCCTTTCAGGGTGAAGCTCAGCATTTCGACCGGGTGCCAGCTGCTGAACTGGCCGTTCCGCTTGCCGAAAGGTGTCCTCACGCCACCCAGGATGACCGCTTCTCGCCGACCAGCGTTACCATTGCCGTTCGTCATCGCACTCCCTCCCGCTCGCCCGCCCTCTGGCCTACTTCAGCTGAATGACCGCGAACGTCGCACCCTGCGGATCGGTCACCACCGCGAATCGACCCTGTGGGATATCCATGGCCGGCATCATCAGCTTGGCGCCAAGCTCCTGCGCACGTTTGACCGTATTGTCGGTGTTGGCGACCGCAAAGTACACCAGCCAGTGCGGGGGTACCTGCGACGGGATCTGCGGGTTCATCTGCATCCCACCGCCCACGCTCTTGCCATCGATCTGCCACTCGACGTACTCGCTGCCATCAGGCATGGCATTCGAATGGGCCGTCCACGGAAACACCTTGGTGTAAAAGGCCTTGGCCGCGGGCAGGTCACGCGTGGACAGCTCGTTCCAGGACAAGCTGACTGGCGTGTTGACCAGTTCGGCGCCAGTCATTTTCGCTGGCTGCCACACGCCGAACGCCCCGCCCGTCGGATCCATGCAGACTGCCATCGTGCCTTCTTCCATGACCTGCATCGGCTTGGCCACGACCTGACCGCCGGCTTCGGTCACCTTCTTGGCGGTGTCTTCGGCGCTCGTAGTGGAGATGTAGGTCAGCCAGGCCGTCGGCTGCTGGGGGCTCATCAGCGGGGCGGCGGCGGCTACACTTTTGCCTCCCTGGCGGAACATGGTGTAGTGGCCCATCTGCTCGCCCATATCTTCAGCCTGCCAGCCGAACAGCTCAGTGTAGAAGCGGGTTGAGCCTGGCAGGTCAGGGCTACCAAGATCGATCCAGAGTGGGGTCCCTGGCGCGTAGGTCGGCGTACTTTCGGTCACGGTGGAGTGCTCCTCGAGGGTCGGAATTTAACCAAAGCAACCGTACGCCGGATTGGCTGACGATGAGCCAACTATGCCGGCAAACACGGCCCGTCTGCGAGCGGCAGCCCCAACTGACCCGTAGTCGCCAGCCTGTCCGAGACGAAGATGCGACCTTCGTCGGGATCCATGCGCGTGATGCGTACCTCGATCTCCTCGCCCAGGCGGTACTCCTGCGCTAGGCCGGAACCGACCGCGTACAGTCCCAGCACATCCACGCGCACGCCCCGATCCGTGCGTCCCACCACGGTACCGAAAACCGGTCGGCGGGCGAGCATGGCTGTTTGCAGACGGCGCCACGCGGGCGCCGCGGCGATGGGCTCCAGTCGGATGCGCCAGCCCGTGAGTGCCGACGCGAGGACCGCGTTCAACCCGCGCCACCCAGCAATACCGAGCAGGTCGATCTCGCCGAGCAGAACCCGCGCGTGGCCGATGCCCGGCAGCAGGACCATCGGAGGCACATCACCCAGACCTAAGGCGTCGGCGATGAACCCGCTCGGCGACCGCTGCCAGACGACGGTGTGGATGCGCTCGCCGTCCAGCTTGTCTCGGACCCGCATGACGTAGTCGGCGCCGAGCCCCACCACAAGCCGGGCCGGCGTGCCAGGTCGTGCCCGTATCGCGACTTTAGACAACACGCCTGGTCGCCTGGCAATCGCCACGATCTCGAGGTTGCCGGTGGCAGGCCGTAGAGCCGGCACTGCGTCGCACAGCAGGTCTCCGACGTAGACGGCTGCCAGAGAACGGGCGCCATACACATACCGCTCAGGTGCATCGAGCCCTGATAAAAGCTGCGACTGAATACCCCTAAGCCTACGCCGGAAGCCAATTGGCCCGTCTACGCGAGTTCGGGAGTGACGGCGTTACCGGTCGCGGCCGAGTCGTAGGCGGCGAGGGTCGCGGCAAGCGTGCACAGATTGTCGCCGGCCGAAGACACGAACGGGCGACCCCACCGCACTCCCGCTGCGAAGTCGGCGATACAGTTGTTGAAGGCTGCGTGAACCGAACGGGGCGGGTAGCGTTCCAGGAGGCTCGTGCCATCAGTGGTGATGCGCCGCAGCTCGCCCGCGGACGGGTCGAAGTGGAGCGACCCGTCACGCCCCTCGAGCACGACGCCACCATCGCCGAGGGGCCGCGGGGTTTCTTCGGGGCTAGCCCAGGACCCATCCAACAGCGTGGTCGCAGCTCCATGGCTCAGAACGACTACCGCCGCGTCTTCGCCGGCTATGACGGGGTTGATCCGCGCCACGCGCGCGTACACGCGGGCCACGTCGCCCATCAGGTAGCGTGCTCCGTCAATCCAGTGGATGACCATCTCGTAGACGAAAAGTCGCGGCATCTCCGAAAAGTACGGTTGCTCGGGGTTAACCGGGTGCACGCGCGCCATCGGTCGACGCTGACCGACAATGCGCATAAAGTGCACGGGTCCAACGAGCCCCGCCTCAACGTAACGACGCAGGTCGCGGTAGCCCTGAATGTGCCGCCACATCTCCATGACCATGAACCGAACGCCCGCCCGTTCGCACGTTTCGACCATAGCCCGCCCTTCGGCCATGCTGGCGGCGAGCGGCTTCTGACACAGCACGTGCTTGTTGCGTGCAGCCGCGAGCGCTATGAGCGCCGAGTGACTCTCAGGCCGAGTAGCGATGTCGACGCAATCCAGCGACTCGCGTTGGAGCATGTCGGCCACGTCGGTATAGACGCGGCTGACCCCGAACTCGCGCGCCCGAGCTTCGACGCGGGCCCGATCCTGGTCGCAGACGGCCACCAGAGTCGCATCCGGCGTCGCTTGCCAGGCCGGAATGTGGCGTGCAGAAATATGCCCGCAACCAATCAGTGCGGCGCGAATTGGCGCTGCAGTGTTGGCTATAGAGCTTGTGCCCGAGCCGGGTATCGCCGCCATTCAGTCCTGGCCAGCCACGCGCTGGCGGCGGCTGTCACGAGCAGGGCGAGGCACACGATGTATTCGACCGCACCGTTCCCTGCGTCGGGGTCAACCCGAAACAGAATCTCGATCCAGTCTTTCCAAAGCAGCGTGACCAGCAACAGCAGCAGGCTCGCCGCTGCCAGGGCCGCCTCGAAATAGAAGCGCTGGCGAATTGCGCGTGACTTGTGATCCATCCTGCCTCCTGGTTGCGGTTGCGCGTCGTATGCTGGCTCTGGCGGCCAGTCTAGCCGAAGGTGACATCGCCCGTCATGCCGAGCGGCCGCGACGCCTGCGTCCGCAGCTCCTAGAATTCTGGACAGATGCCGATCGCGCTGGCACACACCCGCTAGGTGCGGCGCTTTATCGACGGGGACCTTGCAGCGGTGCTGCGCGTGCCCGCGTTCCGCTCGTACTCCATCAGCCGGGTCGCGGCCGGCATCGGCCAGTCGATGCTTCAGGCGATTATCGCGTGGCAGGTGTACGCGCTCTCGGGTTCAGCGCTCGACCTTGGGCTCATTGGCCTCACGCGCTTCGTACCCGCGCTTTCGCTGAGCCTCATCAGCGGCGTCGTCGTGGATACCTACGACCGTCGCCGCATTCTGCTTGTGGCGCAGACCATACCCGTGCTCACCTCGCTGGCGATGCTGGCCGCAATCGCCACTGGCCGGGTGACCCTGCCGCTGGTCTACGCCATCGTGTTCATGGCCGGCGTGGTCTCAGCTTTTGAAGGCCCGTCGCGTCAGTCACTGCTGCCAGCCCTCGTACCACGCAAGCTGTTCTCGCGCGCGATGACCGTGAACTCCACGCTGCAATCGCTCTCGTCTTTGAGCGGGCCAGCCGTAGCCGGTGGCCTGATTGCGTGGCAGGGCATCGGCCTCAGCTACGCCGTCCACTGCTGCCTGGTGTTGGTCTCGATGCTGGTGCTGCTGCCCGTGTGCGTCGGCCAGACGAGCAGGATCGGCCGGACCGGCATGCGCCTTGACGCGGTACGCGAGGGGTTGGCGTACCTCCTCGATCGACCGGTGGTGCTCGGCGCCATGACTCTGGACATGTTTGCGGTCCTGTTCGGAGGCGCCAAGGCGCTCTTGCCGATCTACGCGGTCGACGTCCTGCACGCTGACGCGGCGGGGTATGGGCTACTGACCGCCTCTCTTGATATCGGCGGACTCCTGGCCGCGGGCGTCATGGTCGCTTTGCCGACCCCGACGCGTCTCGGCCGAGCCCTGCTGGCGTCGGTAGCCGCCTTCGGGCTGGCGACGATCGCGTTCGGTCTTTCGACCTGGCTGCCGCTGTCGATTTTGACGTACGCGGCGGTTGGCGCTGCCGATCAGGTCAGCGTGGTCATGCGCCTGAACACGATCCAGCTGTCCATCCCGGATGAGCTCCGCGGGCGGGTCACCGCGGTCAATTTTGTGTTCATCAACGCGTCGAACCAAATCGGTGGACTGGAATCGGGCGTCGTCGCATCGTTGAGCAGCGCCGTGTTCGCGGTCGTCAGCGGCGGCATAGCCTGCCTCGGCGTCGTGGGGCTGATCGCGTGGCGTATACCCGAGTTGCGGAACCACTGCGCCAGCCCAATCACGCACGTGTCGGCGTGAGCAGTTCCGGACTGCCACTCGCCCGCCACACCGCCTAGCGCTTGCGGATAGACCTGGTCTAGGGCAGGGTGTTGAGAAATACTTGGATGCCGTCCGCCAGGCCGCGCGCGAGCAAATCGGGGTCTCCAATCAGCAGGCGCCGATCGCTAGGGCTGGTCAGGTAGCCCATTTCGATAATCGCTTGCGGCACACCTGGCGCCACAGCATGACAGTAGCGGCGCGAGTTGAAAGCGTAGTAGTAGCGCATGCGGAGGCTGATGTGGTCGTCGTCGCGCGGAAGCTCAGTGTCGGCCGCGTAGACCTGGTTCAGCGTCTCCACGAGGCGGTCGTCGATATCCGGCAGCGAGCTGAAGCCGGGCCGCGCGACCTTGAAGCCATTGGCCGCCCCGGCCGGATCGCCGTCGGCATGCAGCGCGACGAATGCGTTGGCGCGGTAGGCTGGCGGTACTGTGGCTGGCAGCACGTCGACCTGGATGTTGGCGGCCTCCAGCAACGTGGCGGCGCGGCGGGCGATATCCAGGTTGACTTCCCATTCCTGCTTGCCGCCGCCCACAGCGCCGCCCTGGAGCCGACCCAATTCCGGTGGCACCTCCTCAGTCAACCAGTGGCCGGCCTGAAGTCCGACGTGGCGCGGGCCGGGCGGGTCGTACAACACGGCTGGCGGGAGCGGCGTGCGGAATGACCGGAAAAAATCCTGCGATCGAGGCGAGCCCGGGAGCGGCAACGGATCAGGCCGCGCAGTGTCGTCGCACGGTACAGCATCGACCGTCTGGGCAGAGGTCAGCGGGCTAGGATCAGTCTGCGCCGCGACCACCGAGGCTGTCGTGGGTGCGGCGCTGCACCCGACCACAAGCACCAGCAGGAGCGCACGCCCAAATCGCACAACGGCTTCCATCGGTGTCTGATTAAGCCGCATCGGAGCACCTTGCGGCACGTATGTCAGCGCCAAGAATGAGCGGTAACTCCACGCAAACACATTTCTCAGGCGGCTCCAAGCTAGCCAACGTAGATTGAGATTAGCTCGAACGGCATCCCGAGGCTGCGAAGGATGACCCAGCGAAACAAGGAGCGTTCCTGGCATGTCTGAACTGAATGAAGGACCCTTTACCCCATCGCGATCAACGCGACGCCGGTCCCGTCTGAGCGCACCCGTGGTGGCCGCCCAGGCCGCCGCGGCGGCGGCGATTGTGGTGGTCACCGTGGCTGTTACCCAAGGCCTGTCCCCGGCCCCGGTAACTGCTCAGGCCACCAGTGGTCCAGTGGCCGTGACGACGATCAACGCCGCGACGTCGCCGCTTGGATCCGTGGCAGCCGTCGCCCAACAGGTCGGTCCAGCGGTCGTGAGCGTGCGAACCGACCAGGGTCTCGGCTCAGGCGTGGTGTACGACGCGAGCGGGCTGATCCTGACCAACGCGCACGTGGTCGCCGGCGCGCAGAGCATCACCATCGGCATGGTCGATGGACGCCACTTTGCTGGAAAGGTTGTCGGCGCTGACACGGGCTTCGACGTGGCCGTCATCAAAATCGACGGCGCGAACCTGCCCACCGCCACGCTCGGCGTCTCGAGCAATCTGCAGGTCGGCGACGCGGTCGTCGCGATCGGCAACCCCTTCGGCTTCGACCACACGCTGACCACAGGCGTCGTGTCTGCGTTGAATCGGCCGGTCTCAGAGGGACAGGGTAGCTACAGCCAGCCCATGGTC
This sequence comes from Chloroflexota bacterium, assembly GCA_051006215.1. Classification (GTDB taxonomy): domain Bacteria; phylum Chloroflexota; class UBA6077; order UBA6077; family CF-72; genus CF-72. Next base: position 12,746 of record JBPCIO010000179.1, on the reverse strand, counting down.
CAGACCGATGCGGCGATCAACCCCGGCAACTCCGGCGGACCTCTGCTCGACATCAATGGTCAGGTCATCGGTATTACCACCCTGGTCGCTGCGCCACAGGGCATCCCGGCACAGGGGCTCGGCTTCGCGGTTCCCGCCGACACAGCCAAGCGCATCGCGGATCAGCTTGTCCAATCCGGCAAGGTGACCAACAGTGGACAACCGTTCCTGGGCGTGAGTCTGAGCGATATCAATCGTCCGGACACTACGCCGGGCTTCCCGGGCCAACCTTCCATTCCGGGCCTGCCGGGTCAACCCGGCCTGCCCGGCGGACGGCGCGGCCAGCAGCCAACCAGGCCGTCTGCTCCCACACCGCCGGCCGGTGTCGACCACGGCGCCCTCGTCGGCGACGTGCAAGCGGGTAGCCCAGCCGCTACTGCAGGCGTCCAAACTGGCGACGTCATCGTCAGCATCGACGGGTTCGATATCTATAACCCCGACGAGCTCCTGGCGCGTCTGGTCCTGCACAAGCCAGGCGATCAGGTAAGCCTCACCCTCATCCGCGGCGGACAGAACACGACGCTCCCTCTCACCATCGGTGAGGCGCCAGTTCAAGCCGCAGCCTGAGCCCTCATACCTGCAACGCCCTCTCCCACGCGGGAGAGGGCGTCCAACGTGCGTCGGCTTCAGCCGACGTCCGGGCCCCAAGACAAAGGGCAGGATGTGTTTAGATTTCCCCTGGTGCGCTTTCCGTACGGCTTCCTGTGGGGCGCGGCCACAGCCGCCCACCAGATCGAAGGCAACAACGTTCACAACGACTGGTGGCGGGCTGAGCAAGCCGGGCTGCTGCCGCGCTCGGGCGACGCCTGTGATTCCTGGAACCGCTGGGCCGACGATATTCGGTTGTTGCAAGAGATGGGCTTGAACGCCTACCGACTTTCGGTCGAGTGGGCCCGCATTGAGCCAGAGCCGGGGCGCTTCGATCAGACCGCCCTGGATACCTATCGCCGCATGTTGATGTCGATGCGCGCTGCTGGCATCGAACCGCTGGTCACCCTTCACCACTTCACCAGTCCTGTGTGGCTCGCCGACCGTGGTGGCTGGAGCAATCCCGAGGTCGCACTCCGCTTCGCTGACTACGCCGACCGCGTCTCGCGTAGCCTGGGCGATCTGGTCCGCTGGTGGGTCACCATAAACGAACCGAGCATCCTCGGCCTCAAAGGCTACATCGAAGGCAGCTGGCCTCCGCTGCGACCGCGGGACGTGGGTGGGTATTTGCGGCTCATGCGGCATACCGCCCAGGCGCACCGTCTGGGCCGACAAGCGCTCAAGGCAAACCGTCCGGAGGCCCTGGCCGGTGTCGCGTTCGCGCTGTGGCCGATGCAGCCGCTGCGTTGGTGGAGTCCGATCGACCAACTGATGGCTCGCCTGGGTGACTGGGGCTGGCAGGGGCGCGTGCTCAACCGTACCCTGGCCAGGCTCGACTGGATTGGTGTCAACTACTACAGCCGAACGCTGGTCGGCTTACCCTGGCCGCGAAACCACGCCAGACAATCGCGCGGGCTGACCGACTTCGGCTGGGAGATTTATCCCCAGGGGCTATACGACGTCCTGCTGCGCGTCGGCGGGTACGGGAAACCGGTGATCGTCACCGAGAACGGCATTTCGGATCGGGACGACGACCAGCGCCCGTCCTATCTCGTCGCGCATCTTCGCCAGGTGCATCGCGCCATCTCGGCCGGCGTCGACCTGAGGGGTTACATGTACTGGAGCTTGCTCGACAACTTCGAGTGGGCCGCCGGCTATTCGCAGTGCTTCGGTCTGGCAACCCGCGACCGGGCGCTACGTCCGAGCGGGTACCTGTACGGCACGATCGCTGCCGCCAACGACCTCGCCACGGTCTGAAAGACTGAAGCTCGATGCAGCAAGCGACCCTCTAGCGCCCGGTGATCTTCAACACCAACCACCAGATGCCAATCACGAACACCGCGATGGCGAGCCATTGGCCGAGGTTCTGGGGCTGAGGCAGTGCCGCTGCGCGCGCAGCCGCGCCACCCCGGCAGCCGACCAACAGCAGCAGCGACGCCAACACCAGGCACAGGCGACCCATACGCTCAGGCAATCCTCACGGCGGTGCAGGCGCGGTCAGCCGCCGGCCCTGGCGCGCGCCGGGTCTGAGAGTTCGTTGGCCACCAGGTACTTGAAGCGTGCTTCGAATTCGCTGGGTTGTTGACCAATAGTGCTGGCCAAGGTTCGCAAGGTGCCTTCATCTTCAAAATCCTGTTTCTCCAGTCGGACCATGTAGCCGCGCGCGATGCGGTAGTGCTCGGAATGTGGATCCACGAGCCGCACGCGGGTGCGACGCGTCTGCGGATCAAGCATTTGGTCGAAGGGCATGGACACGAAGTGCCCGTTCACCAGCGTGACCATGGCATTGGTTCCGCCGTCGAGTACGTACTGAGCCGCGCAGTACCCAAGGTCGCGGGTGTACTCCATGTCGAACGGGATGGGATCCGCACACCGCAGTTCGTAGCCGATGTCCTTGGATACCAGGCCAATATGCAAACCGACTTCCGCTAATCGCGACCGCAGGTGCGTTCTGAGGACGTCGCCCAGGTTCACTTCCGCCAGCCGAATGTGGTCGTGCTCGTCACGCTCGAGCTGTCCGAATGCCTCCAGGTCCTCGGACGCCATCTGTTCGACGAGCCCCTCCGCCAGGATCACGGTTCCATCGTCGTGATGCAGGGCCTTGCGCTTGACAATAGCGCCTAGCACGATGTCGGTGAGATGCTCCAGGCGAACCTTGCCGCCGCCCTGGGACTGAGCCTCCGGAAACTCCTCCGAGATGATGGTCAACGTGGCGCCGGCCGCTTTGCCGATCCCCAGCGCGAGATGTCCGGCTGTGCGGCCCATGGCCACGATCAGATACCAGCGACCGGTGGTCTTGGCGTCGGTCATCAGGTTCTTGACCAGCCCCACCCCAACATGCCGAGCCGTCTGAAACCCAAACGTCGGGATCCCGTGCGGTAGGTCGAGATCGTTGTCGATAGTCTTCGGCACGTGCACCACCTGCAACCAACCGCCGGCGTGATCGGCGAGGCGCATGACTGAATACGCGGTGTCGTCACCACCTATGGTGATCAGCGCGTTGATCCCGAGCTGGTGCAAGGTGTCGCTCACCGCTTGCATGTGTTGGGGATCGCGAGTTGGATTCGCACGTGAGGTGCCCAACTGGGAGCCTCCGGCGAAGTGGATACGGCTGACGTCTTCGATGCTCAGGCGGGTCGCGCAGTCGATGTCGCCGCGCATCAACCGCCCGAAGCCGTCGTGGATCCCAAGCACGTCGACGCCCCCGAGGACGGAACGAATCGTGGCCGCACCAATCACGCTGTTCATACCGGGGGCGGGTCCCCCACCACATAGAATGCCGACCCGCTTTGAGCTCGCCATTGCCACGAGCATAGCGTTCACCCTATTCCTGGACGACCCACCTCAGGCAATGACGGTCGACCCGGACGCGGGTGCCGCCGGCGGAGGCGTGGCAGGTTGGTGCGGAGGGTTGACGGGCCGTATCAGAAGCAGGGGTGTGCTTCCCCGCCGCAACACGTCCAGGGCGACGCTACCCATGCCGATGCGACGCATACCCGTCCGTCCGTGCGTTGCCATGACGACCAGGTCGGTGAGATGCTCCGCCGCAGCCGCGAGAATGCCCGTGTGTGGCGCTCCCAGCCGCACGTCCACGCTGACGTGCAGGTCGGGGTCCTTCTGGCGTAGTCGGCGAGCGACGTCCTCGAGATACTCATGCGCCTTGCGGCTGCGGTCCTCGGCCTGCTCGTCCAGGTAGGCCAGCGGGCGTCCCTGTTCGTCCAGCAGGACGTGGCCGGGTGGGTGGCACACACCGAGCAGCACAAGCTCGCCGGTCGGGCCGAGGAAGTCGAACGCCAACTCCAGGGCAGCCTCGGCGAATGTCGAGCCGTCGAGCGGCACCAGGAGTCGGCCGGCCATGAGGTCGAACGCCGGCTGGGCTGGCTTGCCCGGGGAGGCGTGGACGAGCAATACGGGGACCTCGCTCTGCGACAGCACCGATTCGGCCACACTGCCATACAGGAGGTGGGCCAGGCCCGTGCGCCCATGCGTGGCCATGACGACCGCGTTTGCTTCTAGCTCCTTCACTTGATGCAGAAGCTGAGCGGCCGGACGCCCGTACGGAACGACGGTGTCCACCTGCACTCGATCCTGCAACTTCCCCGCCACTGCCGCCAGGTACTGCTCGGCATCCCCGATAGCTTCGCGCTGGTCGCCATCCCAGCCCGTACCGTCGATATTCATTGACGGCGGGGCGAGCGCGACCCGCACGAGGCTGATGCGACCCTGCCCGGCGCGGGCTAGCCGAACGGCATACGGCAACGCACGCTCGGCCAGTTCCGATCCGTCGAGCGGCACGACAAGCTTACGAAACATGCCACGTACTCCCTCTGCTGGGTCGAGGCCGGAGTGTGTGCTAGCCCTTAACGGCGCCGGCGGACAGCCCGGCCACGATCCAGCGCTGCGCTACGAAGTACAACACCAACAAGGGCGCGCTCATGAGCACGCCACCCGCCATAATCATGCCCCACAAGAACACGTCGCCGAAGATCAACTTCGTCAGGCCGGTGGCCAGGGTGAAGTTCGACTGGTCGCTGAGCAACGTGAATGCGTACAGGTACTCGTTCCAGGCCAGGGTAAACGAATAAATGCACGCCACGGCGACACCCGGCGCAGCCAGCGGCATGACGATCAGGACCAGGCTCTGCCAGCGCGTCGCGCCATCGACCATGGCGGCGTCCTCAAGCTCACGCGGGATGGTCAGAAAATACGCCTTGAGCAGCCAAATGCAGAACGGCACCGAGAACGTCAGGTACACCGCCACCAGCGCCGGCAGCCAATCCAGCATGTGCAGCTGGTTCAGGACGATGAAGATGGGGATGAACAGCAGCGTCGAGGGAAACAGGTACACGAAAAACACGCCGCTCGACAGTGCGCTGCGGCCCGGGTAGCGCAGCCGGGACAGGCTGTACGCTGCCAACGTCGCCACCGTCACCGACAGGATCGTGCTCGATACGGCCACCAACGTCGTGTTGGTCATCCAGGTCAAAAATGGGTATTTGTCGAACAGGTCGGAGAAGGCGCGCAGCGACAGGTCGGTCGAAAACAGGGTCGGCGTGCGATTGAAGCTGAGGCTTGGCGGATGCAGCGCCGTGATGGTCATGAAATAGGGCGGGAACAGGGCGATCACCAGCACCACCGCCAGCAACAGCAGGCCCAGGGCGCGCAACCCGTACTGCTGCGCGCGCCGCACGAACAACTGGCGGCGGTCGAGCGCTACCTGACGGGCGCTGCGCGCACCAAGCGAGCTGACGCCGACCGTCACGCCAGCTCCTCACGTCGACTGATGAACCGATTCAGGAGCACGATCAACCCAACCATGATCGGCAGCATGAGCACCGAGACGGCAACCCCTTTGCCCAGCTCCAGGCCCGGAATGGAAATCTTATAGGTGAGCGTCGCCAGCACGTTGGTGGCGTTGCCTGGCCCACCCTGGGTCAAAATCCAGATGATGGAAAAATCGTTGAACGTCAAAATCGCCGAGAACAGGGTGGTGACCGCCGCCACGGGCAGAATACCCGGCACCGTGACTTGCCTGAAGCGCGCCCACAGTCCTGCACCGTCCACTTTGGCGGCGTCATACAGCTCCTGCGGCACGGTCTGCAGCCCAGCCAGGATCGTGATGACGAAGAACGGGAAACCGCGCCAGACATTCACCGCAATAACGGCTGGCATCGCTACGTTCGGATCGCCCAACCACAGAATGGTGTGGTCGGTGAGCTTCGACTGCGTAGCCAGGTAGTCCAGCACCCCGGCCACGTCGTTGTACATCCACTTCCAGACCAGCACCGACACCAGAGTGGGCATGGCGTACGGGAGCATGACGATCGAGCGCCACAGCCCACGCAGCGGCAAGGCCTCGTTCAGCACGATGGCGATCGCCAGGCCGAGGACCAGTTTGATGCCTATGGAGCCCACCGTGAAGACGACCGTGTTCTTCACTGCCAGCCAGAACGTCGCGTCTGCAAGCAGCACGGCGTAGTTCTGCAGACCGATCCACGGCGCGTCCTCAGCGCCAAGCAGCTTCTTGTGGAAGCTGAGCCACAGCGCCCGCATGAACGGCACGCCAACCAGCACCAAAATCAGCACCGCGCTTGGCGCAAGCAACGCGTAGCCGAAGCTGGCCTCGTCCCGCGCCAGCGTGCGTCGGCCGCGCCATGACGGTACGAGGCTGTGTACGCCAGCGCCCACCCGCGTCGCCATGGTCACATTTTGAACTTGGCTTTGGCGGCAGCGGCGGCATCGGCCAGGATCTTCACGCCCTCTTCGACAGACTTACCGGACACGACGATCGCCTGCAGCATGTCGTTGGTGGCGCTGATAGCGATGTCGTCGTAGATCGGCGTGAGGCCCGTGTCGGCGCTAGCTGCCAGGGTGTACGGAACGACGTTTTCGGTGACCTCTTTATTCCACTCATCCTGGGTGAAGAACGGCAGGCTCAAATAGTTCTGCATGATCGGGAACCAGTACGAGCCGGCCTTTTCGAGCTGCGTGGGATAGCGCTCTGGGGACAGGATCATGCGCGCAACCTGCATGGCTTCGTCGATGGCTTTGCTCTTCTGGTTGATCACCAGGGCGGCGCTGCCACCTGCCTCGACAAAGGTGCCAGGCTTGACTTGCACTGGAAATGCCTGAATGTACGTGTTTGCCAGTAGCTCCTTGTTGTCTTTGCGCATAGCCAGAAGAATGCTGCCGGTGTTCGAAACGCCGGCCGCCTGACCAGACAACCACGCCTCGTTGTTGCCAGCCGCTTTCTGGCTGACCACGCCCGGTGGCATCAACTTGTTCATGAACATGTCGGTATACGCCTTGACGCCGGCGATGTTCTGCGGCGTGTTGATCGTGGGCGTCCCCTCTTTGTCGAACAGACGCCCGCCGAAGGCCCACATGAACTGCAGGCAGTTGCCGCTCCAGTCAGCCTCAGTCATCTGTCCGTCAAAGGCGTAGAAGTTCTCGGCTGGTTTATTGACTTTCTGGAACGCGGTCATCATCTCGTCCCAGGTCTTGAGCGGAAGCGTGACCCCGACCTCAGCAAACTTGTCTTTGCGCAGGTGCAAGAACCAGGGCTCGTTGTTCATCGGCACGGCTATGCGCTTGCCAGTCGAAACTTTAGAGCTGCCGTCCGCCAGAGGTAACCAGCCGCCGCCTGATTTGCCGATGTCGTCGTACAGCGCCTGCACGTCCATGGCGTAGCCGTTCTGGTTCCAGAGCGCGGGCGAGTAGGTATACGTGATGTCCGGCACGACTCCGGACTCCATGGCGACAACTTCCTTTTGGGGGTGCTCATCGTTGCTGAAGAGCTGCACGCTGACGTCGAAACCGCCTTTTTGGCCGGCCAGCTTTACGGACTCGGTGAGATAGTCGTTTGACTCGGGCAAAAACTGCTGGCGTCCCCAAAATAGAACCGTCTTGCGCGCGCCGCTGGTTGCGGCTGGGGCCGCCTGGGGCGCCCCGGACGAGCTCGGCGCCGAGGGTCCCGAACACGCCACGAGCAACGTCATAGCGGCTGTGCCGCCCGCACCCGCCAGGAACGCCCGCCTTGAATGCAGCCCACTGTGTGCCACGAGAGACCCCCTTTCTCAACCCGCCAGGCCCGTCGCGAATCGGGTGCGGTGCGGAAGCTCTAGCGTACTACCTGCACAGCAGGGGTGCTTGAAACAAGCCTCGCCAGGGTTCACAATGGACGCGCGCGCGTCTCGCGTCAGGGGGAGGATTGGGGCGTGATCCCAGAACCTCGTAAGACATTTTCTCGCAGGCAGTTTTTGGTATTCAACGCCTCCGTCGTGGGTGTGGCCCTGGCCGCTTGCAGCAGCCCTGCGCCGGCCGGCAGCCCGGCCACCGCTCAACCGGCAGCTGGCCCGACGACGGCACCGGTCGGGGCCGCGGCTGCACCCACTACAGTGGCAGCAGCTACCGCACCCGCCGCCGCGGCCTCGAAGCCCGCTACAGGCACGTTCAACGTCTGGTTTTCGGCCAACTGGAACACGGTGACAGACGAAGCCGTGGGGAACACCTTCGTCGAATGGGGCAAGCAGAACAACCTGAAGGTCGAATGGCAGTCGATCCCCGGCTCGCCTGAACAGCTCGCCAAGGAGTCGGCCGCCGTGGCTGCCGGCCAGCCACCCGAGCTCAACAATGCCAACCGCACCTACTGGTATGCCCAGGGCGAGATGGCCGACCTCAAGGACATGGTCAATAAATACAAAGACCAGGCCGGCGGCATGTACGAAATCGGGATCAGCTCGAACGCGGTTGCCGACGGGGCCATTATTGGCGCTCCGTATGCCATCGACGTTTGGCCAGCCCATTATCGCATGGACAGCATCGGCGCAGTCACCGGCGGCCGCTTCTTCGACACGTGGGATGAGTTGATCGATCTGGGACCCAAGGTCCAGCAGCCGCCCAAGACGTATACGTTCGCGATGGCCCTTGGTCACGAGGGCGACCACCTGAACAACCTGTGCACCATCCTGTGGTGCTACGGCGGCAGGGTGGTCAACGAAAAAGGTGAGCCGGACATCACCAACCCAGCCAACAAGGCCGCCCTGGACGCGGTGGTGCGAATGTGGCAAGCCAAGCTGATTCCGCCAGATACGTTGGCGTCCACGGTGACGTCGTGGAACAACGAGCAATATCAGAAGAGCCGCGGGCTGATCGCCATCAATCCGGCCACGATCATGGGCTGGCTGCTGGTCAACGACAAGGACCTGGCTGACCGAACCGGACTGTCAGGACCACCCAAAGGCCCAGCTGGAACATTCGCCGAAGGCGCCTCGATCGCCTTCAACTATTACAAGAAAGCACCGTTGGCTGCGATGGCGCCATCGGCTCTCGAATACTTCATCCAGCCGGCCAACCTGCTGAAGATCTCGCAATCGGTGGAGGGGCGCTTCGTGCCGGTCTACCGCGACCATGCCAAGGGCGACTTCTGGCAGACCAGCAAGTTCGCGGAGATGAAGAAGATCGCCGAGAACGGCCGCATCCGCGAGTGGCCCGCCACGCCACAGGCGTGGCTGCTGGACGTGCAGGACGCCAAGTACACCCTCTCGGACATGGTCCAAAAGATCATCAACGACAAGATGCCCATCGAGGACGCGCAGGCGTGGGCTCAGACGCAGATGATGGACTCGTACAACAAGCTCGCGAAGAAGGCCTGAGCGCCAGCTGGAGCGCTGACTCATATGGCAGATACCACCCTCGCGCCAATTTTCAATACGGTCCCGAGCCCGCGCGCGAGCGCCCTGCGCCGCGTGCTCGGACCAGACTGGAAGCTCGGCTGGTTGCTGGTCGCGCCGGTCGTGGTCATCGTCAGCACTCTGCTGATTTATCCGTTCGTCGACGCCATCCTGCTGAGCTTCCAGGAGCGGTTCATTGGCAAGACGGGCACCTGGGTCGGCCTTGCCAACTACGCGGCCCTCTTCTCCGACTCCACCACGCCGTGGGCCAAAGCGGCCGTGACGACGCTCGTCGTCACCGGTGGCGCGGTGGGCATCAAGTTCCTGATCGGCATGACCATGGCGTGTGTCCTAAACCAGGATCTGCCAGCCAGAAACCTTCTGCGTGGGATCATGTTCTTGCCGTGGGCAGTCCCGGCAGTGGTGGCGGCCTACGTCTGGCGCTTCATGTTCGATACGACCGGACCGATCAACGGCGCAATAGCCACGTTCGGCTTTCTCGACGACTACATCTATTTCTTCAGCGACGCGCGACTGGCGGTGCCGGCTTTGATTGTCGTCATCGTCTGGGCAGGTACCCCGCTGTGGACGATGAACTTCCTGGCGGGTATGCAAGCCATCAGCGGAGAGCTGTACGAAGCAGCCGAAATTGACGGCGCAACCACTATGGAGCGCTTCTGGAACATCACCTTGCCTGGTCTCCAGCCGGTCATCCTGGTTACAGCTCTGCTCTCCACGATCTGGACATCGGCGAATCTGACCCCGATCTTCGTGTTGACGAACGGCGGCCCGAACTATGCCACGACCACGGTGCCGTTACTGTCCTACTTCGTGGCCATTCCGGGCCACCAGCTTGGAATGGGCGCTGCCATCGCCATGACCATGGTGCCGTTCTACCTCGTGCTCGTCCTCTTCCTCAGCCGGCGCATGCTGCGCCAGGAGTAGTGGCCTGATGGCGACCGTTGCACACGCTCAACCCTCCGTCGGGCCTCGGGGCCGGGCTAGAGGCTCCGCTCGCACTCGCACCGGACGACGCAGCATCGGCCGAGGTTGGTTCATCGCCACCTACGCGGCCTTGATCGTGTTCCTGCTGTGGACCGTGATCCCCTTCTTCTGGATGATCACGGCCTCGCTGAAGACCAATAAGGAAATCTACGGCGACTTCACCGTCCTGCCCCAAACCCTGTATTTCGGCCACTACGTCAGCCTGTTGGGCGGCAAATTCAGCATTTGGATGCGCAACAGCGCCGAGGTCTCCCTCGCCGCCACCACACTGTCCATCTCACTGGGCGCTGTCGGAGCGTACGCCATCACGCGGCTCCGCTTCGCTGGTCGGCGCATCATCGCGCTGGGACTGGTATTTACCTACCTCATCCCACAGTCACTGCTGTTCATCCCGCTATTCCAAGTGGTCGCTGGCCTCGGGCTAACGGACACCGTCGGGGCGTTGATCCTGATTTATCCGACCATCACCCTGCCGTTCTGTACATGGCTGCTGATGAGCTACTTCAAGAGCATTCCGCTCGAGCTGGAGGAGGCGGCGCTTATCGACGGCTGCAACCGGTTGGGAGTGCTCATTCGTATCGTTCTGCCGCTGTCCACCCCAGCGCTGGTGGTGGTAGCCCTGTTCGCGTTCACCAATGCCTGGAATGAGTTCCTGTATGCGCTGGTCATGACCAACTCGGTGTCCGCCCGCACCGTAACGGTCGGCCTGACGCAGATGCTCGGCGAGGACGTCTTCTACTGGGGGCAGATGATGGCTGGCGCGCTGATCACGGCGCTGCCGCCAGTGATCATGTACACGCTCGCGCAGCGGTTCGTAGTCAAGGGTCTGGTCGTCGGCGGCGTCAAGGGCTAGCGCGCTACGGACGGTAGCCCCCTCAACCACGACTCGGTCCAGCGGCGGACGTGGGCGAGCTCCGCCGCGCCGAACCGGCCGGCCAGGTCGTGCTGCATGGCCAGCCCGGCCCAGGCGTAGAAGGACGGCATGTGTGCGCCCGGGCCGCCGTAGCCCAAGCGCCAGCCGAGCTCCAGCAGCAGGCGCCCGACGCGTTCAGCACTTCCCCCGCGCGGCGGGCTGAGTCGCAAGATGGTTACCGTTCGCGCGAAGTCGGCGCGCGGGTCGCCAGCGTGCGCGTTCGCCCAGTCCAGCACTGCGCTCACCCGGCCGTGGTGGACGAGCACGTTGAGCGGGTGATAGTCCAGGTGAAGCAATTGCCGGCGGCTGGGCTCTGCGAGAGCCGCGAGGTGCGCCGCGAACCCTGGTTCCAGCGGACCAGCCCAGTCGATCCAGGTGGTGCGCAAGGAGACGGGCGCCGCTAGACGATGAATCGCCGCCTGCCAGCGGCCAAACTGCCTGGCCAGACCAAACACTCGGCCCGGCCGCTCACGCAGGTCGTCACGCAGTGGTCGACCCTGGCACCACTGCATCAAGAGCGCTGGCCGCCGCGTATGCGTCACGGCGGCAAACACGCGCGGCACCGGCACCCCGCCCGCACTGGCAGCCCCGAGCGCTACGAGCTCCCGTCGCAGCGTGCCTGTCTGCTCGGGACGAAACACCCGCAGGGCGTACTGTCGATGACTGCGTTCGAGATGCCACACGGTTGTGTCGGATCCACCGGTGGCCCGTTCCACACGCCCGAACCCTTCGAGGTCCAGCACGCCTCCATTTTGCACGTCTGGGGCGCCGGGGCGCGGGTGTGGTTCGATCAATAGCCGAAAAGATGCGGGAGGAGTGTGCCGAGCACGTAGCCCCCGCCCGCTGAAACAGCGCCGACAACCACGATTTCGACTACGCTGCGAACGAGATTCATACGTGCGATCTTGCCTTTGATGATCCCAACCACCACCAGCGCCAGGCAGGTCAGCACGAGCGAGATCGGCAGCGCCACTGGAATCGGGAAAAAGAAATACGCGATCAGAGGAACGATAGAGCCAACGATGTACGAAACGCCGATGGTCAAGGCAGCGGAGATCTTCGTCGTTTCGGGCTCCAGCGTCGGGATCCCCAGTTCCTCGGCCACCATAGCCTTCTGGTAGGCCTTCGGGTAGCGCGACAGCGTCGACACCAGGGTGCGAGCGTCCTCCGTGCGCATACCTTCCTGCTCATAAATGTGGACGAGCTCGTCGAATTCGAACTGGGGTGCGCTGCGCATCTCGGCGAGCTCTTTTCGTACCTCGGCTTGCTGGACCTGGGCCTGGGCTCGGCCCGCAATGAACTCGCCGGCGCCCATGGACAGGGCGCCGGCAAACGCCTCGGCGATCCCGGCCACGATGACCGCCCGCGAGTCACCTATCCCGCCCGCAACTCCGCTCACCACCCTAACTCGACTTTGGACAACGAACGGCCCAGGGCGTCAAGGGGTCTTCCGGTTAAGTGAGAAGCGTGTCAAGCTCGGTGTGTGATCGAAACCGATACTTGGGAGACGCTCCGCCACTTTCGTCAGG
>JBPCIO010000178.1:0-11294 GCA_051006215.1 Chloroflexota bacterium | reverse complement strand
GAGCGCCATCGCACACGCGGCGACGATCGGCTTTGTCATCGAGCCCATGCGACAGATTGTGTCGCCTGCCATCGGCGTCCTCGACCCTGCGCCCTCGAACGCGAGATTGCCCGTTGCTTCGACTTGCATCTCGCCGTGGCGGGCGAGGACGGCCACCACACCCGGGACGAAGCCGGAGTCGACGTGACGCTCGAGCAGCTCTCGCACCCGAGCCAGCCGTTTGGACGAGAAGCCACCATTAGTCACCGGTCTCCTCCGCAACTCGGCCGTGCGCAGGTTACACGTGGCGCGACGACCGCACATTCGGCGAGGACGTTGAGGAAGACCTTGTCCGAGGAGTACCGCTCATCGGCAAATCCGGACGCCGCCCGGATCGGGACGGACCGCTCGAGGCGGCAGAACGGCACTCGTGACCGTCGGGCTCGTGCAGCCTCACAGCCGGGATCTCAGCACGGCGACCTCGGGCCACGAGTCGAAGCCGTGCTCGACCGGCCGGCGGATCGCTCGCAGGCCCCGCAACGGCTTCGCAACGCCCACCACGCGCGGATCACGTCGAGGTCGACGTGGGAGCCGTAGCCGGCGACGACGTCGCCAAGGTGTTCCTCGTGTCCGAGATCCAGGTCGCCCAATACCGGTATTCCGTGCCATTGGTACTCGACACCCTGAACCAGCGCGTGCTGGCCGAGCCACGCCAGCTGAGTGGACGGGCCGGCTCTGTGCCTAGTGCAATCCGCCCGATCGGACTGTCGCCGGTTTTGAATCTGCCGAGCTCACAAACGCTGGCAGTAGCGTGCCGTCGCTGGCGGTTTCCTGGCTGTGGCTGAAGTACGCCCAGACCCAGCCCGTCACGTCGGAGCCATCCTTGAGCTTGGTGGTGTCCACTACCACCGTCAACGGGCCGGTGGATCCGTGCGGCAGAAGGTCGATGGAGTCCCAGGTCGCTTCGCCGGCGCTATTCAGGCGGCCATAACTGTCCGCGCTCTTATAGGTGGTTCCCTCGGGTAGCCGCAGCCGTGCGGCATTGACCATCAGGTGGTAGTCGGAGCGATTGGACAGGTTCAGCGTAAAAGTGACGTCGTCCTTGGCCGTGTCTGCCGCGACCGTAACCTTCAGTGGCGGCCAGCCGCCCCACTTGACCCGGATGTCCCGGGTGGCTTTTGCACCGTAGCCATCGGCCACAGTTACCGCTTGCAACCCGAGTGGCAGATTCTCAGGCACTACGACCGATCCGTGGAACACGCCGCTGGCGTCTGCTCTGCCGGCGTCGACGAACTCGTCGTCGTCGCCAGCCGACACCACGATGCTGCCGTTGGGCTTATACCCCGAGCCAGTGATGCCAAGCATCTGACCCTTGTCGACCGTGTCGCGGTCCAGGTGCATGACTGGCGGCGCTGCGCCAACGCGTAGACCGAAGTTGAATGCGTCCCTCTGCGTGATTGCATCTTTGTTCGACAGCGAGACCCAGTTCACGGTGTACAGGCCGTTCGCCAGGCCCGAGTCGAGGGGCACCACCAGGGTCTTGTGATCGCTTGCATCAACAACGGCGGGCCCAGCGTTGACTTCGGCACCGCCGAGCGCCACGACCGAGATATTGCTGCCTGGCAGCTTCACCTCCTCGTCGAAGGTGACCCGCACGCTGGTGGGCGCGGACGTCAGGAATCCGCCCGCCTCGGGTGTCGACGAAACATAGCGCGCGCTGGCGTGCGCCATCGTCGCCGTGGCGGCAAGCAGCGGCATTGAGGGCACAGCCAAAAGGACGACTGTAAGTAGGCCGCGCCGGGCTCCCTGCACCGCTGAGAGGGACATGGGCATGACTGGCTCCTGATCTCAATTTGCGTCGGCTGGCGGAGTGCGGGTTCCGATCGAAGGTTCTGGTGTAATCGATCAGCTCTGGTTGGCCGCAGCCACGGGGCTAGGGTCGATGCCGTCGAACATATCGGTACGTCCGCCCAGGCCGCCGAACATCGTGTGCATGTCTTCGAGCATAAGGCCAAGATAGGTGTGTTCGGGTGTGCCGGGCTCGCCTGGCAGGTCGTCATCGCGCAAGCTCGAGATGTAGTTGGTTCCCGTCTCGCGCCCAATGACCTCCATTACTTTGGACGGATATACCTCCGACCCGAAGATGGCAGGTAGTTGGTTGGCTCGGATCTGATCGATCAGCGCCGCCACTTCGCGCGGCGAGGGCTCCCCGAAGTCACTCGGCTGGATGGCGCCAATCACCGTCATGCCGTAGCGACGACTGAAATACGCCCAGCTATCATGGTAGGTAAGCAACTTACGGTTGTTCTCCGGCAAGCTCTGGACGGCCTGGAAAATAGCCTGGTCCAGCTGGTCCATGCGGCCAGCGAGCGTCGCAAAATTGGCCTGATAGTACGTTGCGTTGGCGGGATCCATGCTCACCAGTTGATTGGTAATCAGCTGAGCGTAGTTCTTGGCGTAGGCGACGTTGAGCCACAAATGCGGGTTGGGATCGCCCTTGGACGCGGGGAAGGAGTAGTCGAACAAATACTCCGGCGGTGAGATGGTGGCGTCGCCCAGGAGCAGATAGGGGGTGTCTGCCTTCTTGTTGGCGTCGGCCATACGCTGCGTGGGTGTCTCGAGGTGGAGACCGTTGAGGATGATCAGGTCGGCAGCTTGGAGGAAGGCAGCATCCGAGGGGCGCGGCTCGAAGGTGTGTGAGTCAGTGCCGTCCGGAATCATCTGGACGAGGTCAACCCGGTCACCGGCGACCTCGCGCACGAAGTCGGCATGCGGCGCGACGGTGGTGACGACCTTGAGCTTGGCATCACGAGCGAACGCCGGGCCAATCGGGAGAACCAAGAGGCAGGTCGCGAAAAGCGTGAGCGCCAGAGCTAGCAGGCGAGGCAAGCGTGGCATGCACATGGTGCGCATCAGTGTAGACACACGTGCTCCAAACTGCAATTGTATGCAACATCAGTAGAGTGCAGCCGCCACCTGTAATGCTTTAGTCTTTAGCCGTGGCTGACGGGGCCGAGCTGAGAATTGCTCTAAGAACGCGTGGGCTGCGGATGACCCCCCAGCGGCAGCTCGTGTGTGACGTGGTCGGCGCGATGCACGGACACATGTCCGTCGATCAGATCCACCACCAGATCGTCGGTCAGTTTCCCGACGTCCACATTACCACTGTGTATCGGACGCTCGATGTCCTCGAGGAGCTCGGTAACGTGCGCCACACACACTTCCACGATGGGGTGGCCCAGTATCAACGGACTGATGAAGCGCCGCACCACCACATGGTTTGCACGCTGTGCCATGTCGATACGGAGCTCGACCTGAAAATTCTGCAACCCCTGGCGGAAGAGCTACGCAGCCGCTACGGGTTCGACTCTAACCTGGCGCACACGGCGATTATTGGCGTCTGTCGGGACTGTCAACAGATCCCCAATGGGGATGCTACGGTGATTGACGCGCCTGATGCGGCCCTTAGTCGAATAGGTCGCTAACTTCGGCCGGGCTCAACCGAGCCGTGCTGCGTCGGTTGCGCGCGGCCAACAAGTGGCGCTTGGCGGAAGTCCCACTCAAGGCGACCAGGAAGACTGCTGCGGCCGTCAAGACCACCGTGGCGCCCGACGCCACGTCCAGGTAATACGAGAGCAGCAATCCAACCAGTCCGCAGAACGTACCGATCGCCGTCGCGAGCAATACCATGCGCGCGAAGCTGTCGGTCAACAGCCGAGCCGTGACCGCGGGCACGACGATGATCGCTGCAATCATCGTCACGCCGAGGATCTGCATCGAAGCAATGACCGTTGCCGCCAGGATGAGCGATAGCAGGGTATCCATCCAGCGATCCGGCACCCCGTACAGTGGCGCGACCTCGCGGTCGAACGTCATAAACAACAACTGCTTGTAGCCAAAGAAGACCAGGAGTGAGACAAGTATGGTGACGCCGACGACCACGTAGACATCTTCTGGCTGAACACCCAGGACGTTGCCGAACAACGCTGCGTCGAAGTTCTTGGTGAACCTTCGCGCCTTGGAGATGATGGCCACACCGATCGCAAACGACGCGGTGGTCACGATGCCAATCGCCGCATCGCCGCCAATCTGACGCCGACGCGCGGTCCAGTTGATCAGCACCGCCGAAATGAATCCCCACATGCCCGCGCCAAGATAGAAATTCCAGCCCATTACATAGCTGACGACGGCGCCGCCAAAGACGCTGTGGGATAAGCCGTGGCCGATATAGCTCATGCGCCGCAGTACGACGAAGGTCCCGACCATGCCACAAAGGCCGCCAACCACGGTCGCCGCGATCATGCCCCTGACAAAGAACTCGTACCGGAATGGATCGAGCAGGACGTCAAGCATGGATCAGTGGGACTCCACAAACGCCGTCGCATGGCGGTGGTCAGCCCCATCTGGGTGGCTGTGCTGGTCGGTAATGTCGCGAAAGACGCCGAGCTTGTCGGCGATCAGCGTCAGTTCACCATCTCGAACGACGATCATCTCGGCCCCGTACGTCGCTTCCAGCACGGCAGGCGTGAAGGCGCTGGCGGGTGTTCCATACGCTACGACTCGACGATTGAGGCAGATGACCTGAGGCAGATGAGCCGCGACAGAGTTCAGATCGTGCGTCGTCAAGACGATGGTGACTCCATCGTGGTTCAGCTCGGCGAGCAGATGCAGGACGTCGTGCCTGGTCTTGATGTCGACGCCCGTCGTCGGCTCGTCCAACAGCAGCAGGCGCGGTTCACGCACCAGCGCTCGCGCCAGGAACACCCGTTGCTGTTGTCCCCCGCTGAGTTCGCGGATGTGGCGACCACCCAGCTCACCAATGCCGAGGCGCTCGAGCAGCCTATCGATCTTCACTTTCTGCGAACGGGTCAGCCAGGGCAGGGAGAACAACCGACCCTCCAAGGCTAGCCCCATGGCGACGACCTCACGAACAGTCGACGGAAAGTTCCAGTCGACCGTCTCGAGTTGCGGGACATAGCCGACTCGCGCCACATGGCCAGCGGTGACGTCCACACCGAAAATGCGGATCGAGCCAGCCAACGCGGGCATCGCCCCCAGGAGGGCGCGCAGCAGGGTGGTCTTACCGGCGCCGGACGGCCCGACGATACCCACGAAGGAACCCTGACGGACCACCAGGGTCAGATCGTCGATGACGGGCACTCCGTCGAAGGCACAGCGCAAGCGCTCGACTTCGATTGCCGCCACCGACACCGGGGGACTAGTCGCCACGACCCCAGAGCGTAGCAGCGATGCCTAGCCTCTGCAAAGGTTGGCAAGTAATAACTGCGGTGGTCACCGTCATAGCTGCTGGCAAGAGCGCTCGGCCCACGCGAGACTGGAGACAGCCAGAAGCGTGCGCCTGATAGCGCCCCCCGGCGCCCTTGAGTTGAACGAGACTGCCGACGAACAACACACCGGCAGTGTTGCGAAGCGGTGCTGCGCGATAACCCGCCTGCTGCTGGCCCCGAGCGCGTCCGCAGCGTCGACATACGGCATGTGCAGCAGGTCCCAAGCTGCCACGCACCGGCCGTTGCAACGCACGTCCAGCCAGTAATCCCGATCAGCACGGTGAGTTGGAGGGTCCGGCGGAAAAGAATGAACCAGAACGCCGGCTCGCACGGCGGCGCCGGCGCTACTCCGGGACGGTCATGATCTCGAGCAGGTGGCCATCTGGATCGGTGAAGTACAAGCCGCGACCGTCACGGCGGTGGTTGATATCGCCATTGGCCGGCGCGCCGGGACCGCTACCGTACGCAATGCCTTCTCGCTGCAAGCGGCCGAAGATTTCGTCGAACTCCTGGTCGCTTACCACGAATGCATAGTGGTGGCCCTCGAACTGGTCGCGGTTGTCCCAGTCGAAGGCGAGGTCGGCATTGAGCCGTACCTGGGCGAAGTGGCCGTTCAGGCCCGCGTAGTCCAGACCGAACACGCGGGCGAAGAACTGCGCGCCGTGTTCCTTGTCCCGCGACGGCACGATCGTGTGGTTCAACGTGATCGGCATGCGCACAGTTGTACATCGGGCGCGTCCTCCGTTACGGCACCATGCTCACCAAGACGCTACCAAGGCGGTACGACGGCGACTGCCCGACGAGTTGCTACACCGTACTGGTGTGCAAGAGCGAAGATCGCCGGCTCGCCCAACGGGCGACCCATGATCTGCAACCCGATCGGAAGCCCGCCACTGGTCGTGCCACAGGGGACTGAGACGGCGGAGATGCAGGCCATGTTCGCAGGTCGAGTGAGGCGAACGAGCACCTCAGTGGACATGCCTGGCGCTTTGATCTCGATCTTCTTGCTTCCGATCTGGAGGTCAACCGCATCGAAGGGATAGGCCAGGGTGCACACGGTGGGGGCAACCAGCGCGTCGTACTTCGCAGCGACCTGCTGCATGCTGGCCTTGAAGATGTCACGGACCTTCTGTGCCCGGCTAGCGTCCTTTGCCAGCGTGAACTCCTGCGACATGAACCAGTAGCGCAGATCCTCCCCATAGTCCTCGCGGCGTGCGCGCAGGTTGGCTTTGTGGAACTCGGATGCGGTGCCCACGAAGGTCACCGCCATCGCCTCTTCGATGAATGGGATGGTGACTTCTTCCAACTCCACGCCCAAGCCTGCGAGGACAGCGATCGCGGCCCGCACGGAGGCTTCGACCTCCGTATCGAGCAGGTCCCAGCAGAAGTTCGTGGGGACGCCTACGCGCATCCCTTTTACGTCCTTCTCGAGGGTCGCCAGATAGTCCGGTGCTTCGAAGTCAAAAGAAGTCGGGTCGTTAGCGTCCTTACCCACGATCGCATTCATGACGGGCGCCGCGTCTCTGATGGAGCGAGCCAGAATGCCTGGCCCGTGGTCCTGGCCTGGGCCCACCGGCGGGATCATCCCGTAACGGCTAATCAGCGCGTACGTGCCCTTTACTCCTATGACGCCGTTGAGAGAAGCAGGAATGCGGACTGACCCGGCGCCGTCCGTGCCAAATGAAAAGTAGCCCATGCCAAGGGCTATGGCGGCGGCGGACCCACCGCTCGAGCCGCCGGGAATGCGGCGCTGGTCCCAGGCGTTGCCGGCTCGGCCGAAGTGCGGGTTGTCGTTGGTCCCGCCCGCGGCCCACTCGTGGAGATTGTTCTTGCCGAGGAAGATTCCGCCCGCCGCTCGAGTGCGGCTCCCGACCGTGCTGTCGTACGTCGGGATGTAGTCCTTGAGAATGATCGAGCCGGCTGTCGAGGGAATCCCTTTGGTGGCCAGCGTTTCCTTGATCGAGTAGGGAATGCCATGCAGGCGTCCCCTGTACCCACCGCTCGCGATCTCGTTCTCCGCCGCCTTCGCCTCGTCGAGCGCGATGTCGGACACCACGTTCGTGAAACTGAGTGTCACAGGGTTGAGCTCCTGAATGAGATCGAGCGTAGCCTGCGTGAGTTCGACTGGTGATACTTCGCGCGACTCGAGTAGGGGAGCAACTTCCGACAATTCCCTCGCCAGCAGATCACGGAGACTCATCACCCTGTCCTTACTTCAGGAACGAGGCCGGGTTCAGCGACTCCGGCTCGACGCTCGTGAGATCGATCCAGGCGATCTCTTCCATGCCCTGGAGATACCTCTCGATATAGGGCTTGATGCGCTCCAACTCGGCGTCGGTCAACTCGATGTCCACCACGGCACGAGCCATTCCGCGCAAGGTCTGCAGGTCGAGTGGCTGCGTAGGCATCGGTGCTTCTCCTCGTGGTGGGTAAGTCGTCCGCCTCAAACGGGGACCGCCTCGATGATGCTGGCAGAAGTCCGCGTCGGCACCACGCGCGCCAACCGAAAGCCGGCCTGCTCCAGGAGCAGGCGATACTCGTCCTCGGTGCGCTCCTGCCCGCCCGGGACCAGCAGCATCGCCAGATCGAGGATCTTCGCCGGGTCCGTCTCGTCGCCCGAGCCGACCACCGCCTCCACGATCAGCAGGCGACCACGCGGCGACATCGCCCGTCGGCAGTTCGCCAGGATCCGCTCGCAGCTCGGCCGGTCCCAGTTGTGGATGCAGTGGGACACGATATAGACGTCGCCTCCGTCGGGGACCGCGTCCAGGAAGTCGCCCGCAATGACCTCACAACGATTCCCCACACCGGCTGCGTCGAGGTTGCGCTTGGCGTCGGGGACCACTTGCGGGCGCTCGAAAAGCACTCCCCGCAGGCTCGGATTGGCCGTGAGGATCGTTCCAAGCAGGTTCCCGGACCCGCCGCCTACGTCGACCACCTTCCCGCTGCCGGAGAAGTTGTACGCCTCGACAATGGCGGCGGGCTCGTCGCCGTGGTAGCCGATCATCGCGGTGTTGAAGTGCGACGCGTCCTCGGGATGCTCCGCAAGGTAGTCGTATTCGCTCATACCCAGCGCCTTCTGCAGACCGGTCTCGCCCGTCCGCACGCTGTGGAGGACTTCACCCCACGCCGCCCAGAACCACGCGCCTGACAGCGCGATCACCGTCGACCGCGCAGCGCCGGGAGCATCGGACTGGAGGACTGCACCGAGCGGCGTCAGGGAGAAGCGGCCCTGCCCGTCGGTCCTGAAGAGGCCGACGCTCGCGAGCGACCGCAACACTCGGCGGAGCGCGGGGGCGTACGTTCCGGTCGTAGCGGCGAGGGATTCTGCGGCCTCTGGCCCATCCTTCAGCAGGTCCGCAATCCCGAGCTCAGCCGCGACGTAGATCGCCCTGGAAACCCAGTAGGCAGTAGCCATCTGGATGACCTGGGCGTGTGGCGGCAGCTGGGGAGTAGCCGTTAGAGCGCCGGCGGATAGTCTGTCGACGGTGTCTGTCTGCATGCTTGCCAGCCTATGGGCTTGTGAGCGTGCTCGAAACACAGACTCCACAGAGTTAGGCGCAGAACCTCATACACCGTGTATCAATCTGCGGCTCCGGACGCGTGTGTGCGACATAAGATGGGTCGCAATCGGGAGGGCGCGATGGCGAATGCCAGCGACCCAGCATCATTCGGCGATCTGGTCCGCCAGTATCGACTGGAGGCCAGGCTCACTCAGGCTGCCCTTGCCGAGCGGGCCGGGATAAGCCTGCGCGCCGTCCAGGATCTCGAGCGCTCCGTTGGACGGCCCCAACGAGAGACGGCACGGCGCCTGGCAGAAGCATTCGCGCTCACCGTCGAGCGGCGTGCTCAGTTCGATCGCGCTGCCGCTCCGGCGCCTCGGTCAAGCCCATCAGCAGGCCGGCCTGTGCCAGGCGGAGCAAGCGTCGCCGACGGGCAGGCCGGGCACCATGCCGGCCAACCGGGAGACCTCGGTGAGCAGAAGCGCGTTACCATCCTGATCGCCGACGTGGCCGGCCTGACCGAGTCGGTCCATGGATTCGACCCGGACCTGGCCGATCAACTCCAGTCCAGCATCGTGCCGCTGCTCGTCGATGTCGTCCACCGTGGTCGGGGGACGGTCAACCGGGTCGGTGGCGACGGGATCATGGCCATCTTCGGGGCGCCAGGGGCCCACGAAGACGACGCGGTCCAGGCCTGCGTTGCGGCACTGGCGCTACACGAGGCGTTCGACCGCTTTAAAAGTCGGCTCGGCGAGGAGCGCGGCCTCGAGCTGGCCCTCCGAGTCGGCCTGGCCTCCAGCGACGTCGTCCTTCGACGCACGAGCAACGACCTCTACGAGGAGTACGCGGCCCTGGGCCCGGCGGTCCGTGTCGCTACGCGTTTGGGGCAGCTCGCGGCCGGTGGGGCAACCTTGATGACCGGCGAGACGGTGCGCGCGGCCGAGGGGTACATCCACGTTCGGCCGGTCGGCTCCGTCTCGACTGGCGGGCCCGCCCGCGAATCGTCTTTGATCGAGGCGTTTGAACTGCTCGGCGGCCAGCTGGCGCGAACTCGATTTCAGCGGATGCTTGCCACACGCCAGCTCACGCGATTCGTGGGCCGTGACGCCGAGCTGGCCGCGCTGGCACTTGCGCTCGCCGGGGCCAGAGACAGCCGTGGTCAGATTGTTGCCCTGGTCGGTGACCCTGGCGTGGGCAAGTCGCGTCTCATCTGGGAGGCAACTCGCTCGGCTCGGACTGACGGCTGGCTGGTTCTGGAAAGTGGGGCCGCCTCGCACGGCGCCGCCTCCTCGTACGGGCCGGCCATTGACCTGCTGAAGGCGTACTGTCGGATCGAGGCCCATGACGACCGCCCTTCCGTCCGCGAGAAGCTGACCGAGCGGATCCTCACCCTGGACCGGGCCCTCGCACCGGACCTGCCGCCCCTGCTCGCGCTGCTCGACGCGACCGTTGACGATGCCGACTGGGAAGCGCTGGACCCGCCGCGACGCCGTGAGCGGACGTTGGCTGCACTCAAGCGCGTGTTGCTCCGACAGAGTCAGGCAGCTCCGCTCCTTCTCGTCTTCGAAGATCTCCACTGGATCGACGGCGAGACCCAGGCATTCCTGGATGCCCTGGTCGACAGTATGCCGGCTGCTCGCCTGTTGCTGCTCGTCTCGTACCGCCCCGAGTACGAACACCAGTGGATCCACAAAACTTACTATGCGCAGCTACGCGTCGATGCCCTGCCGACCCAGCGAGCTGACCAGCTGCTCCGCGCGCTACTCGGTGACGATGCCGCCTTGCACACAGTGAGGCAGCATCTGATCGTCAAAACCGAGGGCAACCCGCTCTTCCTGGAGGAGAGCGTCCGTAGCCTCATCGATGCCGGCGCCCTGGTCGGTGAGCGCGGCGCCTATCGCCAGGTCAGACCGATCGACTCCATTCGGGTCCCCGACACTGTCCAGAGGGTCCTCAGTGCCCGCATCGACCGACTCGAGCCCGAGTCGAAGCGACTACTTCAGGTCGCGGCGGTGATCGGCAAGGACGTGCCCTTCTCTCTCCTGAGGGCCATCATCGAGGTGCCCGACGACGAGCTCCACGGCGCGCTCACCCGCCTGGTTGCCACCGAGTTCATGTATGAAGCCCATCTCTTCCCGGAGCTGGTCTATACCTTCAAGCACGCCCTAACTCACGAGGTGGCGTACAGCAGCCTGCTCCAGGAGCGTCGTCGAGCGCTCCACGCCCGAATCGTCGATGAGATCGAACGGACCAGTGAAGATCGCATCCTCGAGCAGGTCGATACGCTCGGCCATCACGCACTGCGCGGCCACCTCTGGGACAAGGCGGTCGTCTATCTGCGGCGGGCTGGCCAGCGAGACGGCGCACGCTCGGCGAATCGCCAGGCGGCAACGTACTTCGAGCAGGCGCTCGATGCGCTGAACCACCTGCCGAATCATCGCGACGCGTGGGAGTTGGGGATCGATCTCCGGATCGATCTGCGGAATGTGCTGCTGCCGCTGGACGAGTTCACATCGATGTTCGA
>JBPCIO010000177.1:0-3628 GCA_051006215.1 Chloroflexota bacterium | reverse complement strand
CTTTTCTCTTGCCCTGACTGCCGGAAACATCTCGATCCCAGTCGCCGTGCTGTTCGGGGTGGTGAGCTAGCCTAGCCGTGCAAAAGGAGCGCTCTGCCGCCCCGTGATCACCGTCACGGTACCCCCGAACCAGTCCAGCCGCCGGAGCGGGTCGAGTCACGCTCCTCTCCTCTGTACGAGACGTCGGAACTCGCGCTCGACGGCCGCGTGCCGCCTGGCCCGGTCGAGCAAGCGTGGGAGCGCCACTGCTTCGAGACGAAGGCCGTCAACGCGGCGAATCGGCGCAAGTACACGGTTGTCGTCGTGACTCCGGGCTAGGGGGCGATGCCGCCACCGCCAGCCTACGCGAGCAGGGCTACAACCTCCAGTGTTCTGCTACCCCGACAGTCCAAGCCGCGCCCACAGCATCGCTGCCCAGAGCGGCATCAACGCTGCCAAGACTACCGGACGATTGCGGTTCCGCCTATCGCCTCTTCTACGACTCGCTCAAAGGCGCAGACTTCCGCTCGCGTGAGGGCAATGTCTAACGACTGGCTGAGCTCAGCGTCAATATCATCGGTGAACGCGTCGCTCAGGGTGTGCCGTTCGCCCGCGAGTACGTGGCTTGCTGGACCCCCGGTCGTTCGGCGGTGCGCAGGTGTCGCGCACGTTCTACGCCCGAGGCCAGACTGGCCAGCAGCTGCTTCTGGGCGTGTACCAGGCGTTGGAGCGCCAGATCGCGGCGGGCAAGGTGACCATGTACACGCGCCACGAGATGCTGGAGATCGTGCTGGTCGACGGTGAGGCACGCGGGATCATCACCCGCGACAGCTGACCGGCGAGATCGAGGCCCACGCTGGCGAGGTGGTAATCCTGGCGAGTGGCGCTACAGCAACGTCTTTTATCTGTCGACTAACGCCCGCCGCTGCAACGCGACCGCCATCTGGCGAGTATCGAACCCACGCTGACCCTCACGAGCGAGTCGCCTCGCAACGATGGTCGGCTGTGGGTCCCAGGCTCGAAGACGCCCAGCGTTCGCCCAATGAAGTCCCGCGCGCCGAGCGCGATTACTATCTTGAACCAAGTATCGGACTTCGGCAACCTCGGCCCGCGCGACATTGCTTCGCGCGCGGCCAAGGAAGTGTGTGACGAGGGGCGCGGCGTCGGCCCGGGCGGCCGAGGCGTCTACCTCGACTTCGCTTCGGCCATCGAGCGCCTCGGCGCCGGCATCATCCGCGAACGCTACGGCAATCTTTTTGAGATGTACGAGCGCATCACCGCTGAGAACCTTTACTACGTTCCGATGCACATCTACTCAGCCCCTCACTACACCATGAGTGCGCTGTGGGTGGACTACGACCTGATGAGCACGATCCCCGGCCTTCGTGGGCGGTGAAGCAAACTTCTCGGACCACGGGGCCAACCGCCTGGGCGCAAGCGCGCTGATACAGGGCTGTGCCGACGGCTACTTCGTGCTGCCGGCCACCGTCCCTAACTACATCGCCGAGACCCGCCGACCCCCGTCGAAAGTACCCATCCCGCCTCCCAGGCGGCCAAGCAAGCCATGGCGGGGTGGGTTCACTGCTCGCCATCAACAGCCAACAGTCGGTAGACTCGGTTTGCCGCGAGCTGGGTTCCCTGATGTGGAACGACGCGGGGATGGCGCGCACGGAGGTCGGCTTGCGACGAGCCTTGTTCCGGATCCCGCAACTGCGTGAGGAGTTCTGGAACAATGTGCGCGTGATTGGCGAAAACGAGGAGATCAATCAGTCGCTGGAGCGTGTCGGGCGCGTCGCCGACTTTCTCGAGTGGGCCAAGCTGTGCATCGATGCTCTGCACGGGACCGAGTCGTGCGGCGCGCACTTCCGCGAGGAGAGCCAAGCAGAACAAGGCGAGGCTCTGCGCGATGACGAGCGCTTCGCCTACGTTGAGGGATGGCAATCCGCCGGCGGCACGCGGCCGCCGGTGCTGCGCAAGGAGCCACTCACCTTCGACAACGTGCACCGCGGGGTGCGGAGCTACAAGTAGTGCGACTCACGTTGCGCGTCTGGCGCCAGAAGAATGCTCAAGATGCCGGACGTTTCGTCGAGTACCACGCCGCCGACGTCAGCGAGCACATGTCTTTTCTCGAGATGCTTGACGTGGTCAACGAGAACCTGATCGGGCGCGGCGAGGATCCCATCGCCTTCGACAGCGACTGTCGCGAAGGCATCTGCGGCACGTGCGGATTCATGATCGACGGCGTGGCCCAGGGGCCACTCGCTGCCACCACTGTGTGCCAGCTCCACATGCGCTTCTTCAAGGATGGCCAGACGCTCACCCTCGAGCCGTGGCGGGCAGCCGCTTTCCCGGTGCTCAAGGACCTGGTCGTCGATCGCAGTGCGTTCGACCATATCATTCAAGCGGGTGGCTACATCTCCGTGGACACCGGCAGCCCGCAGGACGCGAACAACATCCCCGTGCCCAAGGAGAACGCGGACCGAGCGTTTGACGCGGCAACCTGCATAGGCTGCGGTGCGTGCGTTGCCGCCTGCCCCAACGCCTCGGCGATGCTGTTCATGTCGGCCAAGGTAGCTCACCTCGGGTTGCTCCCACAGGGCCAGCCGGAGCGCTGGCGACGGGTCCGCAACATGGCCGCTCGCCACGAGGCTGAGGGCTTTGGCCACTGCAGTAATCACGGTGAATGCGAAGCTGTGTGCCCCAAGTCGATTCGTATCTCCGTCATTTCGCGTCTGAATAACGACCTGCGCACGTCGGTTTTCCGTGGCTAGTCCCAGCCCGCGCCCAAGCAGCGCAGCACGTGGTCGGGCACAGTCCATCCAGCGCTCTTCGCGGCCAATCGTCTCCGGGCCGTAAGCCTACTCGGGTTGACGATTACCACGGAGCCATTCCTACGCCTGGCATCGCGGCAGCGACCCGCCGCGCCTTGGCCGGCGCGTGAAGCTAGGGCGGACCTCTTCGCAGTGGTGCACTGCGCGGCGCGCCGCGCGGCCAGGTTCGCTCTGATGCGCCGAAACCCGTTCGCCGGCGCGTACGACGCGGTGGTCACGTAAGCCGTCTTTCCAACGGAAGATCGTTGTCCTCCTTCTTCGCTGGCGGATCCCGCCTCACGCAGGCACGAAGGCGGACGAATCCGCTACCTGTGAGATTGTTGTCCTTCCAACCTCAGTGACCCGGTGAAATGCTGGATGGAACACGAACCGCCGCCGGCATTCCAGACGTTCTCATGGCCGCGGCCATTCGCTCAGAACCCTGATCTCCACGGTGAAGCCTACACCCAGACTGATCAGGCCTACGCCAGCGAGACCGGCCGCCAGGGCCTGAGAAGGGGCTAGCGTACCTGCGACCAATCCCGCCAGTGCTAGCAAGATCACAGTGACACCACCGGCTAGCAGACTGCCGCGCAGTACCGATCCCGCCGCGGGCGGAGCAGTCTCGGGTCGACCTCGAACGGGGCGGTCCATTCTTCGTGTCTCCCATTCCGAGTTCGTGCTCGACACAGAGGTGCGTGCGTTGCCGCGATCTTACAAGGAAGAGACTGGATACCGTCGGCGAATGGGCATCGCAACGCCGCTGTTCCGCTTGCCGATGCACCAGCGGTCCTCTCCCCCAGGCGGGGTGGCGAGGTGTGTGTCAGACGGCCACAGGC
>JBPCIO010000176.1:0-8172 GCA_051006215.1 Chloroflexota bacterium | reverse complement strand
AGACCTGACGGCTGTTGCCCATGAGCGTGCCGCGCGGGTAGAACGGTGTTCGATTGTCGGCGCGACGAGTGAAGCCCGCGTGCCGATCGCCCACAAACCCTTCCAGCGTCACCACGGCCTCCGGGACGGGTGTCGACACGAGGTAGGCAGCGTCTGTCGAGGCGTTTTTCTCGCGCAACGTGTGCACCGGCGGGAACATGCCGATCAGGACCGCGATAACCCGCCCTGCCAAAGTGCGGCTCACGCGGATCTCCAGCGTGTGTCGATCACGGTCGACGGTGCTTCAGACAACGCCGCACCAATCCAGCACAAAGCCTCCGATCACCTTGGCCGCAGGCACGAGCGAGGCCACATCCAGCCACTCGTCTGCCGCGTGGCCGTTCCAACCCCTCGCCCCGTAGCACCCGGCCGGAATGCCGACGAAGTTGAAGTAGCGCATGTCATTGATGGAGGTGCCGACGACCTTTTGCATGGCTGCCCCGGTGACCTGGCGGTGCGACCTTTCCAGCGTCAGAACCGACGGCTCGTCCAACGACAGCACTGAGCCCCTGCTCTGAAAGCCGTCGTATGTCACGACCGGCGGGTGCGCGCTGAGCCAGTCATCCTCTTGGGCGGCGGCGCGCACCGCTGCCTCGATCAGCCCGTGCATCTCGACGAGCGTCTGGTCCGGGAAGAAGCCGAGCCGACAGTGCAGCTCACACGCGCCGGGCACCGTGCTCGGCCAGTCGCCGCCGCGGATCACGCCGATATTGAGATTGATCGGATGGTCGACATCCCGCCATGCCGGGCGGACATGCTCGTTCAGTCGGCGCTCCAACTCCCGCAATCCGCGCATGATCGGGATCGTCTTCTCGATGGCGTTGACGCCCTGCGTGGCGATCATCGCGTGGACCGCTTTACCCGTGACCTGTACGCGGAACCACAGCACCCCGAGATGCGCCCAATTGAAGGCCAGGCACTCCGACTCGGTCACGAGCGCGGCATCGGCACGGAAGCGGCGGCACATATCGAGCGAGCCAACGCCGGTGCACTCCTCCTCGATCACGCTCTGGACGCTCAGGTTGCCCTGGAGCCCGATGCCGAGATCCTGCAGAAGGCGGGGCACCATCAGGTTGAGCGCGACGCCGCACTTCATGTCGAATGCGCCGCGCCCATACATCCGCCCGTCGACGATCTCGGCAGCCCAGGGATCGTGTGTCCAGGCGGCGAGGGGTTCGGGGCTGACGACATCAATGTGACCATTCAGGATCAGTGAGTGACCTCCTCCCTCGCCAGGCAGCGTCCCAGCGACATTCGGGCGACCTGCAAAGGGCACACCGCTATCGCCGCCCTCGGGCAGTGTCCGAACCTCGTCGTCCAAGTCCCAGGATTGAACGGAGAGCCCCGAGCCGTCGAGGTGCGCGGCCACGTAAGCTTGTGCTTCGGCCTCCTGGCCGAGCGGACTGGGGCGCTGCACCAACTCCGCCACCAACGACACCAGCTCAGCCTGCCGTTCTTCAATCGCCGCCGAGAGTCGTTCGGTCGCCTGTTCCAGCCGCTCAGCCGCACTGGTGGTCACCGTCAACGCCTCCTTCGCTTCAATGCACTTCCAGGAGCTCGACCTCGAACTTCAGGGTTGCGTTGGGCGGGATGACGCCGCCGGCACCGCGGGCGCCGTACGCCAGATCGGGCGGAATGACCAGGGTGCGTTTGCCACCCACCTTCATGCCGTCCACGCCCTGGTCCCAGCCTCTGATGACCTGGCCCTGCCCCAGGGGAAACGAAAACGGCGTGTTTCGATCGCGCGAGCTGTCAAACTTCGTGCCGTCGAGTAGCCAGCCGGTGTAGTGGACGGCGACCGTCTTGCCCTTCTGGGCCTCCGCGCCGGTGCCGATCAGGTCGTCTGTGAATTCCAGCCCGTCGGGCATAGTGACCTCCGTGGTGTTTCGCTCATAGTATGGTTGACCTGGTAGCGGGGGATTGAAGCCCATGACACTGACGCAGGTCGCCGACACCGAGCGCGAGCTGAACGTCTTTGCGCCCGAGCTGATCGAAGACCCATACGCCTGGTATGCGAGCGTGCGCTCCCAGGGTGTGGTGCGCTACACGCTGCCAGGCATGCCCAACGCCCACGCGGTGATGCTGAGCCAGTACGCAGACGTCCAGGCCGTGCTGCGGGATGTGCGTTTCGGCCGGCTGGGCTTCCGACAGGCTGCTGCGAACGCTATCGGCGAGGGCGCGTTGTTGCAGTCGTTTTCGCAGTGGTTCCTGTTTCTCGACCCTCCGGACCATACGCGTCTGCGCGGGCTGGTGAGCAAGGCGTTCACGCCGCGTTCGGTCGACACCCTCCGTCGCAAGATCGAAGGTATCGTGGAGCGCCTGTTGGATGAGCAGCGGGGCAAGGCTTCGTTCGACCTGATGGGCGGCCTGGCGTACCAGGTGCCGGTGCTGGTCATCTGTGAGCTCCTCGGCGTCCCGGAGTCGGACCGCGGACGCTTCACCGAATGGTCTGCAGCACTCGCCAAAGGCCTGGACGTCCTGGCGGTATCCAACCCTGACGCGGTGCTGCGCGGCAACGCCGCAGCCGCGGGTCTCACTGCGTACTTCAGAGAACTGGTCGGCGCCCGCCGACGGCGCCCCGGCGCTGACTTGCCGACGGGCCTGATCGCTGCCGAGCAGGCTGGCGACCGGCTCACCGAAGACGAGCTCCTCGCCACCTGCGTATTGCTTTTTTTTGCCGGGCACGAGACGACTGTCAATTTGATCGGCAATGGCATGTTGGCGCTGCTGCGCAACCCGAACGAGCAGGCGCGGCTGCGTCGTGAGCCGTCGCTGATGCCGGGTGCGGTCGAAGAGATGCTGCGCTACGACAGTCCGGTGCAGCGCAGCGGTCGGGTCGCGGTGGAGGATCTGGAGCTGAACGGGCGGTTCTACGAACAGGGCCAGCGCGTCAACGTGCTGATCGGCGCGGCAAACCGAGACCCGGACCAGTTCCCCGACCCTGACCGCCTCGACGTAGCACGGGCGAATGCAAACCAGCATCTGAGTTTCGCGGCGGGCATCCACTACTACGTCGGCGCGCCCCTGGCGCGGCTCGAGGCCCAGGTGGCGATCGCCGCGCTCCTGCGCCGGTATGCGGAACTACGGCTGGTCGGCGGTGCGCCTCCCAGGCGCCCAACGTTTGTGCTGCGCGGCCTGCGCGCGCTCGAGGTTGCGTCAGCTTAACGCGAACGTCGTTCGAAGGGCTCTAGAGCAGCAGCAGCATCGGCCGTTCGAGCAGCTGTTTGAGGGCCTGCAGGTAACGCGCCCCTATGGCGCCGTCGAGCGCTCGATGGTCGACCGACAGGGTCAGCCTCAGTCGGTCTCGGAGGACAATCTGGCCCTGGTGCTCGGCTGGCTCTCGGACAATAGCGCCAACCGCCAGGATGGCTGCCTCAGGCAGGTTGATCACTGCGCTGAATTGCTCGACGCCGAACATGCCGAGATTGCTGACAGTGAATGTCCCACCCGTGTAGTCCGCGGGCTGCAGCTTTCCAGCACTCGCGCGTTGAGCAAGGTCTCTGGTTTCGGCGGCGATCTGGGACAAGCTTTTGTGGTCGACATCGCGTACGACGGGCACGATCAGACCGCGCTCGGTTGCGACGGCCACACCGATGTGAACGTGGTTGTGGTGGATCAGGCTATCTTCGGCGAACGATACGTTGACCTCGGGCACCTTGCGGATTGCCAGCGCGACGGCCTTGACAATCATGTCGTTGAAGGTGATCTTGACGCCGGCGTTCACCGTTTGTTCGAGGATCTGCTTACGCAGAACAACCATGTCGGAGGCGTCGACGGTGGTGGTTAAGAAGAAGTGCGGGACGGTGCGCGTGCTCTCGGCCATGCGGCGAGCAATCGTGCGCCGCATCTGGGACAGTGTGATCTTTTCGTCGTCCTCACCAGCGCTGAGAGATGCGCGAGGAACGTCATCGGCATCGGCGCCAGGTGCGTCGGCAGATGGCTTCGAGTCGAGCGCGGCCTCGACATCTGCACGGATGACACGGCCCTGGGGGCCGCTGCCGCTGATCGCTGAAAGGTCGAGACCATGCTCGGACGCAATGTGGCGCGCCATGGGCGATGCCCGCACTTTGCCATCCGCCTGAGCGTTGCCGGCGGGCTCCGCCGTGATCGGGTCCGCGTGTTGCTCGTCGGGCGCCGACTGCGCGTCCGCGGAGGACGCATCAGCGTGCACAGCGGTCGGAACCTCGTCCCCGGGTGCGGGAAGCTGATCGTCAGCGGGCGTTGGCTGCGTCGCGGCGGGCGGTGTGGATGCGGCCGCTGCCGCCTGACCGCTGCCGATACGGGCCACCGGCTGGCCAATGGCGACCGTAGTGCCCTCAGGCGCCAGGATCTCCTGCAGCGTACCGCCTTCGAACGCGGTCAGATCCATGGTCGCCTTGTCGGTCTCGATCTGTGCGATGACCTCGCCCTTACTGATCTGCTCGCCTGGTTTTTTGAGCCAGCTGGCTATGGTGCCTTCCTCCATCGTGTCGCTGAGGCGGGGCATGGTGACCTCGGCCATCAGCGCTGCGTCCGCGCCTTGAAGCCACTGGCGTCGAGCGTGCTCTTGATCGCGTCGACCAGGTTCTGCGCCTTGGGCAGCGCTGCTTGCTCCATGCCCTTGGCGTATGGCAGCGGCACTTCCGCCTGGGCGACGCGCTTGATCGGCGCATCCAGATAGTCAAAGGCGCCCTCTTGAATCGTGGCCACCAGTTCCGCCCCGACGCCGTACGAGTACCAGTCCTCCTCGACGATCACCGCGCGACTGGTCTTCTTGACCGAGTCGATGAGCAAATTACGGTCGAGCGGGCGCAGGGAACGCACGTCGATCACTTCGCACGAGATACCCTGATCTTGCTCCAGGCGCCGGGCCACCTCGAATGCCACCACCGACATACGCGAATACGAGATGAGGGTGAGGTCAGAGCCTTCCTTCATGACGCGGGCCGTGCCGATCGGCACCACGTACTCCGAGTCGGGTTTGCCGTCCGACGACGCGCCGTTCTTGTCCAGGTCCGGCACCTCGCCTTTGGTGTTGTAGAGGGCCAGGTTCTCCAGAAAGATGACCGGGTCGTCGTCCCGAATAGCAGCTTTCAGCAGCCCGCGAGCATCCGCCGGGGTAGCCGGCGCGACGACTTTGAGGCCCGGCACGTATGCGTACCACGCGCTGAAGTTCTGCGAGTGGGTCGCTGCCAGCTGCTGGCCGCCTCCCTCCGGCATGCGCAGGACCATGGGCACGCGTGCCTGCGCGCCGAACATGTAGTGAATTTTGGCGGCGTGGTTGACGACCTGATCGAGCGCCAGCAGGCTGAAGTTGACGGTCATAATCTCGACCACCGGTCGCAGCCCGAGCATCGCGGCCCCGATTGCGGCCCCCACGAAGCCCTCCTCGGCAATCGGCGTATCCATCACGCGGTCGGCGCCGAACTCCTTGAGCAGGCCGGCGGTGATCTTGTACGAGCCCTCGAACAGACCGATCTCCTCGCCAAGCAGCACGACCAGCGGATCGCGCCGCATCTCTTCGGCGAGCGCGTCGTGCAACGCCTGGCGGTAGGTGACTACGCCCACGGAACCTGGCCAGGCCGGGCGGCGGGCTGGTTGGCTACGGGTGTGGCGTAACTGAACTCGAACAACTTGTCAGGGTCGGGTTCGGGGCTCTGATCGGCAAACTCGACAGCCGCCAGCACCTCGCGATCGACATCCTCTTCGAGGTGGTCCAACGCCTCGCCGTCCATGAGCCCGCTCTGCTTCAGTCGATCGGCCAGATGCACCAGCGGGTCATGCGCACGGATCTCCCGAAGGTACTCGCTCGAGCGGTAGCGGTCCGGATCCACGACCGAGTGACCCTTCATTCGGTAGCTTTTGATGTTCATCAGGGTCGGCCTGCGTTCAGAGCTGGCGCGTTCGACCGCCGCCCGAACTGCGTCGCGAACGCTCAGCACATCGTTCCCGTCGACCTCGACGCCCGAGATGCCGTACGCGCACGCTTTTTCGTGCAGCTCGACGACAGCCGAGCCGGCCGCGACCGAGGTGCCCATGCCGAAGCCGTTGTTGACCACTGCGTAGACCACGGGTAGCTTCCACAATGCGGCCAGATTCAGGGACTCGTGGAAAGCGCCGATGTTGGTAGTGCCATCCCCCATTTGGCAAACCACGGCATCGTGTTCACCTTTGCGCACGATCGCGAGACCCGCCCCGGTGGCCAGTGGCAACTGGCCGCCGACGACAGCGTAGCCGCCCATGAGTCGTTTTTCCAGGTCGAACAGGTGCATGGAGCCGCCTCGACCCCGCGAGACGCCGCCCTCGCGCCCGAAGAGTTCGGCCATGATGCGGCCGGGGTCGATTCCACGGCCAAGTGCGTAGCCGTGCTCGCGGTAGTTCGTGAACAGGTAGTCGTTCGGACGCATCCCGTTGCACACTCCGACGCAGGTGGCTTCCTCGCCCAGATTCAAGTGGCAGTAGCCACCTATTCGGGCGCGCTGGTACATCTCAGCTGTTTTTTCTTCAAAGCGCCGGATCAGCAGCATCTGGCGGTAGAAACCCCGCAGCTCGTCCGCGTCAGCCTTGGATGTGGGCGACTGTCGTTTGTCTTTGCGGGCCCTTGGCGCAACGGTTCGGCCATTGCGGGTTGGCGTCACACTGGGCCGCGAGGCGCGGGGGCTCACCCCGACCCCAGCGCTTCGCGTCGGATCACGGCAGTCAATGGTACCCGACGCGAAGCATCGAGCCCGCACTAAGCGCACCTTGAGTGCGGTCGAGGCGGTCGGTCGAATCCGATACTGCACCAAGCCGCAAAGATGGTGTGCTGGGTGTGGGCCGCATGGCTGAGTACACCGGGACCTCTGTACTCCGCGTGCGAAGCTGTTATGAGGCTTTGGTGGCTAGACTCCGCGGCACGTGCGCCGCTTCAGCAGACCTTTACGTTGCCTCCGCAGCAGTGACGTCGCGCAGGCGTTGGTCGAGTTCGCGTTCGTTCTGCCCGTGACGCTCACGCTCCTGTTAGGCACGATCGATCTTGGTCGCGCGTTTGTGTACGGTGTGGCTGTACAGAACGGGGCTCGCGAGGGGGCCCGCCTGGCAGCCAGGGCGAGCCTCGACCTGAGCGCCTCGCCGACGCCCGTGCCGGACGCAGTTTTGTGGGACGCCGCCGTGCTCCGGCGCCTGGTGGACGCTTCGGCACCGGCATTGTGCACCGCTATCACGACCACCGGCAGGGCCTATACCTGCGGAGGTGACACCTGGACGATCACCATGCTGATCACCGCCACTGATTCCACGACGTATTCGAGCATCAGCTCTGCTCGCACCGCCGGCAAGCTTGACGGCGCCGAGGTGACGATGACCGCCAGCGGCTCTGTGGCCTTGTTTCCTGGAGTGAACGCGGGTGGGTTCGGGGTGACGGGACTCCCGCAAATCAGTGTTCAAGGTCGAGCAAGCATGGTGATTCTGTGAGTTTGTCACCCCCAGCTTTGCGGAACCGCGCGCAGTCGATGGTCGAGTTCGCCCTGGTCCTGCCGTTGTTTTTGGTGCTGATGTTGGGTTTCATCGATTTCAGCCGGCTGCTCTTCACCTATGTCTCGGTGGCCAACGGTGCGCGCGAAATGGCGCGCGCGTCGGCAGTGTCATACAACTGGACAGCTGCACCCGCTGTCGACGCGTTCAACAACTCCACAATCTTTGCTGGACCGCAGGTGGTGACAGACACCGTTACCGTGTCGACCGGTTCGTGCGCGGCGCATGCCAAAGGGTGCACGACATCGTCTACTTCAGTGTGCACGCTGCCGCTCAAAGTAGCCACGTGTACGCCAGCACTCACCGCACCACCTCAGGACGGTTTCGTGCAGGTGATCGTGAACTACACGTTCCAGTTCAACCCGCTGTTCGCCAGTCGACTCGCTGGCCGCGAGTACGCCTCGTTCTTACGACCGACAGCCAATGTCAATACGACGGTCAGGGAGTACGCCGAATAATGAGGCCTCGACTCGACGCGCAGATCATGCCGCTCTTTGCGCTTTTTGCGTCGCTCGTGCTCCTGCCTCTGGCAGCCCTGACGCTCGACGGTGGCACCTTGTACCTCCAGCGCCGAACAGCCCAAAACGCGGCCGACGCTGCGGCGCTTGCTGGAGCGGGGGGGGGCCAGCAAGGCAGCGCGTG
>JBPCIO010000175.1:0-4734 GCA_051006215.1 Chloroflexota bacterium | reverse complement strand
TCGCTCACCTGCTCAGCATGCCGGCCAACCATCACCTTTGTCATCACCATCGCTCGTTGTTCCTCAGGCCCTCCTACTCAGCATCTCTTAACATTCAACCTGTCTCCACATATGTTGACACGGAGGGATGGCGCCACCGTCGATTTTCGAGATGACCCATTGCAGCCAGGGTTTGTGGTCGAGGCACCCAAACTGCGCCAGATGGAGGTGCCGGATACGTTCGACACCGCCGATCCGCTGGTCGTCCAGGTGGAATCGGTACTTGAGCACCACATTAATCCTGGCATAGCTGCGCACGGCGGCTACGCCTCGCTGGTCGGGGTGAAAGACGACATCGTCTACGTCGCGCTGGGTGGCGGCTGTCAGGGTTGCAGTATGGCATCGGTGACGCTCAAGCAAGGCATCGAACAGATGCTGAAGCAGGCGATCCCACGCATCCGCGCCGTTGTCGACGCCACCGATCATGCTCACGGCAACAACCCCTTCTTCACCTCAGAAAAAGGCGCCGAGAGCCCCTTCCACCAGCCCGCAAAAGCCTGAACGACTCT
The DNA here is from genome assembly GCA_051006215.1 of Chloroflexota bacterium. Lineage (GTDB taxonomy): Bacteria > Chloroflexota > UBA6077 > UBA6077 > CF-72 > CF-72. The sequence continues at coordinate 4,186 of JBPCIO010000175.1, read as the reverse complement.
CGCACTCTCAGACTTTCCGCGAGGGTGACCGAGGCGGCTCAGACAATGTCGAAGGCGAGCAGGCGGTGCGCTCGGCGTAAGGCCTGCTCCACCGCGGACGGCGAGTCGGCGTGCGCAAAGATGAAGCCCAGGTAGCGACTCGCCCACGGCAGTGGTTCGACCAGTTCGCCACACGGAATGGTGATGCTGATCTCGTCGATGCCAGGCACTGCCTGTGCCTGATCCAGGCCTTTGAGCTCTCGCAATCGCCCAGGCGCCGGCACTGGAATCATCATGACCCCCGCCGGGCGTTGCTCGCGCTGCAGCGACGAGAGATCGAGCCCGGCCGCCTGGCGCAAAATGATTTCCTCGAGCGAAATCCCGTCGCCGAAGCGCAAGGTGCTCGAGCAGAGACCGCCAATAGAACGGGCAGCGACCTCGACGATCCAGGCGCCCTGATCGTTCAACCGCAATTCGGCATGCACGGGTCCGCTGCGCAGACCCAGTGCCACGGCTGCCCGTTGTGCTGCCTGGGAGATCAGCGCCTGGCTCGCCGGCGGAAGCCTTGATGGCGTGACGTAGATTGTCTCCTCGAAGTAGGGTCCGTCCAGGGGATCGGGCTTGTCGAAGAGCGCCAGGGTGGTCAGCGTGCTATCGATGAGCAGGCCTTCGAGGGCAACCTCTACACCCGGGATAAATTCCTCGACTAGGATCTGGCTGGCGCCAGGGTCGGCAGGGTTGATGTCCGTTTTGGCCAGAATCTCGCCGATCGTGGCGAAGGCCGCCACGAACTCGTCCGAGTTGTTGGCGCGTATCACGCCTCGGCTGGCAGCTAGCGACAGCGGTTTCAGCACACACGGATACGGCACACGCTCGGCACATCGGTTGGGGTCCGCGTCAGTTCCAAATACCCAGAACGCCGGGGATAGCACGCCTTCGGTTTCGCCAAGCGCAAGCCGCATCACGTCCTTGTATCGGGCAGCCTTGACTGCCTCGACGGCGTTGTGCGGCAGGTTGAGTGCCCGCGCGAGTTGGGCCGCCAGCACAGTCGTATCGTCGTCGACGCCCACGATCGCGTCCAGCGAATACTGCTCCGCGAAAACGCTGAGCTGCGTCTCAGCACGATGTTCGTCACGAAAGTCCAGCGTCAGCAACGTTCCTGGTGTCCGTCGTGCTAGCGGCTGCTCTCGCTCGGTGGCCACTGTCACGGTTATTCCCAGGCGCTCCGCCGCCTTCAGAAACGCCTTTGCCCGATACGTGCGCGTGCGCATCACCAGCAGAACTCTGGGCACCCGCAAGCCGGCTTCAGTGCGGGCCATCCTCACGCGCATGCCTCGGTACTCACGGCTCACCAGCCAGGCGTCGTTTCAAGGAGTGTCACTCACCAGGCAGACGTCGTTTCACGGAGTGCCACACTGAAGCCGACCGCGCCCTAAACTGGTCGACGTAACGCCGCACCATATCGACCGTCCCTTTGGATGTCCATGCCTTCGGAGAATCCATTCCTCGTCTCGGCAACCAGGATGTGGCGGCCGCTGTTGACTGCTTCTGCCAGTGGCGACAGGTCAGCCAGGTCTCTCAATCCGGCGTAGTCGAGGAACGCGCGCGTCGTCACTAGCAGATGATGAGGATTGTGCGCGATCAAGTCGCGCTGCAGAAGCGTTTTCGAGCGCGCTGTCGCTGGCTGAGCCGCGGATGAGCTCGAGACCCGCCCGCGCGATGGGCCGGCGGTAGGCGACGATCGCCAGACCACCAGTGCGGCCTTTGACAACGCGACCGTCCGCGGCTTGTTGAGAGCCGCTCAACCGAGCTGGACACCTACGGCGCCGTGACCAGCCGCAGCTCGTCCCCGTGCCGCTGCACCGCCAGTCCCAACGGCGGATTGGCCAGCAGGAACTCGTAGGCTTCCTCGAGCCGTTCCCTGGACAGGGCGATCGCCGCACGCAGCTCCTTGACGCTCACGCCCTGGCTGGCACTGGCCGATAGCACACCCACGACGTGCGCCCACCGCGGCGCGCGTGTCGCTCTTGGGATCGCCCTCGACCCGCGGTCTTCTCGGCGCCCGCGCCCACCGCGTAGCTCCAGCAGTTTCTCCAAGCGGGACCGTCATGGCACGCGCTCGTGCGGAGCGACGCGCCAGCACAACTGGTTTCGTCTCGGTGAGCGAGGACAGTACCTCGCGCCCGATGCGCCGGGCAACCAGGTCCGCGTAGTCGAGTAGGTCCATCGCGGCCAGCGGCTGCGGCGACGGGGTAGTGCGGCGGAAACGGCCACGGCTCGTCGACCACGCGGAGCAGCACCGCGTCTCGAGCCCTCACATCATCCGCTTGTTCGTCGAGATCCAGGCGATTCAGCTGCTCCTGCAGCCCTGAGAAGCCTCGAGCGGCAGGTAGGCATCCAGCGACCACGTCGGGGCGTTCCGCGCGAGGTCGTCCCAGCCGTAGGCGGCCGCGGCGCTCACGCCGGTCCGCACCAGCGCGGCCTCCTGCTCGAGCGCGCGGCGCAGGTCTCAGGGCAACTGGCGAACGATGAGGGTTGCCCGTCGTCGAAGGCGCGGCGCTAAAGTGTCCAGGCTCTCCCGGGCCAGCCGCGCGCGGGTGCGCGACAGCTCTTCAGGGTGCTCCCAGCAGCCCGAGGGACCGTTCCGAAAACGCTTGATCGCCGCTGGCAAGGCCGCTGAGTGCCCAGGCGTTGCGGGGGCGCTCAGCCACCGTCGCCGCTGGCCACCAGCCAGCGCTCGAGACTCGAAAGCTCGATGCGCGCTCTGGACAGCGACGAGACAGGGCGACTGGTCATCACGCTGCTGATCAGCGAGCTGGGACTCGAGGAGGCGCGGTCACCCTCCTACAATGTTGCAAAACGCCCCGATCGAACTGATCGGGGCTAGCCACAAAAGGGTCCGGCGGCACTCGGAACATGACGTTGACGTGAGTGTGGTCGATTTCGACACGGCTGACCAGCGTGCGGATGATCTCGCGGCGGGTAAGCGAATCGGCGGCTTCGAGTCCGTTCTCCACTTGAGCAGCGAAGTCCTCGAGGCGGCCGATCAACAGACGCAGCTCGCGTTGCGTTGACGCAGCGTCTGCCAGCTGACGTACTTGCTCGTCGAGTGCAGCGATGCGTTGACGTTGGCGGGTGATGCGCGACTCGAACTCGTGTTTTTCAACAAAGCCGTCCGTGTAGCTATCGATCAAACGAGTGAGGCCATGGCGCAGCTTGGCGCGCTGCAGCTCAAGGGCGGTTTGGTCGGAAGCGTGCTCATCGGTGGGAGCCAGTCTCTTGGCGATACTCCTGTTCCAGACGGTTCGGCTGTTCCATGAGAGTGCAGGCCTCGCGCCAAACGGCGACGTCGAGCAGATCGGTGCGGACCTGGTGGTTGTGGCACACGCGCTCGCCCCCGAATCGATACGCGTCGGTGCCGAGGCAACGGTAATACGCGTAGCTGCGTGGACGCCCCCTGCGCTTGGACGGGCTGATCGCCTCGCAGTAGAGGGCGTAGCCGCACTGAGCGCAGCACACCAGCCCTTGCAAGGGGTGGCGCGCTGCACGTAAGCCCTGTCGGGCATGGCGGCGGTTCTCCTCTAGCTGCTCTTGGACGGTGGCGAACACCACGGCATCCACCAACGGCGGTACCGGAATGTGCAGCCAGTCCTCTGGTGGCGTATCCCGGTGGCTCCTTGCCCGACGAGGTTGGAGTGAACGCCCACGTTGAGCGCGCAGGCGAGGACCCAATGGCCCGGCCTGCGTTTTGCCGAATGCAGCCGAACCCACATACGCCGGATTTTTCAGCATGTCCCAGACGGTGGTGCGGTCCCATACCGTTCTGCCCATGCGGGTGAGTTCCTTGGCGGCGGTCAGCCGGCGGACAACGTCACCGATCGTCGCCCGTTCCTGGCCAACCCATTGGAACACCTGACGCACGACACGTGCCTCGTCGAGCATGATCTCGAAGCGAGCGGCACCACCGCCTTCTTCTTTCTTAATGTAGCGGTACCCGTACGGCGCCCCCGAAAGAACGCTGACTACGCCCGTTTGGGCCCCGTGGCGTTTGCCCCGTCGACTGCGTTCCAGAATCTTGGCCCGCTCGTATTCGGCCACCATGCCCTGGACCTGCAGCAGCAACTCATCTTCTGGCGATTGGCCCAGGGCGCGATTGAGAAACACGACCTCCACGCCGGCCGCGTGGAATTCGTCCAGGAGCAGCGCC
>JBPCIO010000174.1:0-15292 GCA_051006215.1 Chloroflexota bacterium | reverse complement strand
GCGTTGGGCGATGCAGCGGCAGGTCCAGTGGTCCGTTCAGCGCCGCCTGCGTGCTGTAGGCAGGCCGCTGCCAACCCTCCACGGCCACCGGAATGATGTCCCCGTCCGCAAGAAGTCCCGCCAGGGCGGCTTTGACCTGGTCAACCGGCTTCAGCCGGAAGTAGTCCGCCATGTCGATAGCTGTCGCGACGCCGAGTCGCTCGAGCCCTCGCAGGAGGAGGTGTCGGCTAGCTGCGAGCTGGCCCGGGTTGGTGGTGTCCAGTCCGTGCGGCAGCACCCGCTCGGCAAGGTCGTACACGCGCGCGAAGCCGGCCGTGCGGTCGGCGCACATGAGCACCCCCTGGTCGAGCAGATCTTCGAGCACCAGCTTGGCCGGCTTCCAGTCCCACCACGTCCCGCGCCCACCCCGAGGGTCTTCGAAGGCCGCGGCACCGAGCGCACCCTCAGCCCGCACGCGCTCGAGCACGACTGGGTATAGCTGCGCATTCTCGGTGCGAGCCTGCAGCCACCAGCCTCGACTGAGCTCGCGCATGCGCAGCATGCGCGGCAGAAAGTAGCAGTACTCGGCCATCGGGAGCCACGACGCCTGGTGACCCCAGTACTCGAAGCCGCGGCGCTCCTGGTAAATCGAGCCGTGCAGCGCGGGAACCGAGTACGGCCCAACTCGCGCGAATGGGACCAGCAGGTGGTTGCGAGCCAGGATGTTGACCGAATCCAGCTGGATCGCTCCGAGCCGCTCGAGGAGGTCGATGGGCTGGATCGACTCGCTGTCGCCGAAGCTCTGGGCACGCACCGCCAGAGCCCGCGCCTCCTCGGCGGACAGGTCGTGCCGCGGCATTGCAGTCTCACGATAGCAAGTCTGCTACGGTTCGGACGGCATGCGGCTGTACTGGGAGGTCGCCCGCCGCGCGCTGCAGCGCCAGATGGCGTATCGCACCGAGAACCTGGCCGGGCTGATCACCAACGTGTTTTTCGGGTACCTGCGCGCGGCGGTCTTTGTGGCCGTGTATCAGAACGCAAACACCATCAGCGTCGGCGGCTACGACGCTCAGGCGGCCGTGTCGCACACGTGGCTTACCCAGGCCATGATCATGATCGTCGCGCTGTGGGGGTGGTGGGACGTCGAGGAAACCATCCGAACCGGCGACGTGGTCTCAGACCTATCCAAACCCTTTACCTATCTGGGCTTCTGGCTGGCTCGCGACCTCGGGCGGGCAGCGTACTTCGTCGTATTTCGGGCGGTGCCCATCTTGCTGGCGGGCCAGGTCTCATTTGGCCTGCACTGGCCTTCGTCACTGGGCGTCTGGCTGGAGTTCCTGCTGAGCGTGGTGCTGGCGCTAGTCGTGAGCTTTGGCTGGCGCTTCTTGTTGAACGTGTCCGCATTCTGGACCACCGACGCCCGCGGCCTGGGCGCGTTGGCCAACGCCGCGACGATGTTTCTGGGTGGTTTCGTGGTGCCCATTCGTTACTTTCCCGACTGGATCCAGCCGTTGGTGCTTGCCCTACCGTTCGCCGCGATCACCCAAACGCCAGCCGACGTGTTCGTAGAGCGTGTGCGTGGGGCCGATATCGTCCTGCCGCTTGTGGGACAGCTGGTTTGGGCGGGGGTGCTGCTGGGATCCGCTCAGCTTGTCACCGTGCTTGCCACGCGTCGCGTGGTAATCCAGGGCGGCTGAACGTGGAGCTCACGAGGCTGTATGTGCGACTAGTTGGAGCGCAGTTGCGCAGCCAGATGCAATACAAGGTCTCGTTCATTCTGGCACTGGTCGGATCATTCCTGGCGTGTGTGACGGAGTTCGGGGTTGTCGTCGTGGTCTTCCTGCGCGTGCCAGCGCTGGCGGGATGGTCGTTCGCCGAAGTAGCCCTCCTGTACGGCATTTCGGGGGTGTGCTTTGCGGTTGCCGAGATCATCGCCGCCGCTCTGGACAACTTTCAGCTCCACGTCGTGCGCGGCACGTTCGACCGGGTGCTCGTGAGACCGCGCGGCGCACTGTTTCAGGTGATTGTCGAAGACTTCGCGCTGCGTCGGGTTGGACGCATTGCCCAGGCCGTGCTGGTTCTGGTGATTGCGCTGCGACTGCTCACGATTCACTGGACGCTGGACAAGGCGATCGTGCTCGCACTCGCCCTGGCCAGCGGCACCGTGATCTACTTCGGGATCTTTGTGCTCGGGGCTAGCTTCTGCTTCTGGTCGGTCCAGGCGAAGGAAGCGACGCACGTGTTCACCTACGGCGGCGACGGACTGGCCAGCTATCCGCTCGACATCTATCGCCCCAGTGTGCGGCGATTCTTCACGTTCGTCATCCCGTTGGCGTTCGTCAACTACGAGCCCGCCCTGTATCTGCTCGGACGGGTGGACCCGTTGGGACTGCCTGACGGCGTTCGGCTGCTCTCGCCCGTAGCAGGCATCGCCATGGCCGTGCTGGCGCGCTTTGGTTGGCAGCAGGGCGTGCGCCACTACCAGAGCACGGGCACATAGACGTGGTGCTGATCGAGGTCGACCGGCTGGAGAAGACGTTCCGCGTGGCTCAGCATCGGCCAGGGTTGCTCGGCGCGGTGGGCTCGCTCATTCATCGCGAGTACCAGCAGGTGCGGGCGGTACGAGATGTTTCGTTCGGAGTCGAGCGAGGCGAGATGGTGGGCTGCCTGGGTCCCAACGGGGCTGGTAAGTCGACCACGATCAAGATGCTGACTGGCATTCTCGTGCCGAGCGGCGGTCACCTCGAGGTGTTCGGCATGGTCCCGCACCGTCGCCGCAAGCAGGTTGCGCAACGCATCGGGGTGGTGTTCGGCCAGCGCACCCAACTGTGGTGGGACCTGCCGTTGATCGATTCTCTGGAACTGCTGCGATACATCTATCGCGTTCCGGCCGAACGCTACACGCGGAATGTCAGGCGTTTGCGTGACCTACTGGATCTCGACCCGTTTCTGAGTACGCCCGTGCGGCAACTCTCGCTTGGCCAGCGCATGCGGGGCGACCTGGCTGCCGCGCTCCTGCACGATCCGGAGATTGTGTACCTGGACGAGCCGACCATCGGCCTGGACGTTGTTGCCAAGCATCGCGTCCGCGACTTCCTGCGCGAGATCAATCGCCAGGCGGGCGCCACGATCCTGCTGACCACACATGACATGTCGGATGTAGAGCAGCTGTGCTCGCGCGTGCTGATCATCGATCGCGGCACGCTCCTGTATGACGGCACCCTGGATGGCATCCGCGAGCGGCTCGGGACCCAGCGCACGCTGGTGGTCGACCTGGCCCAGGATGTCCCGGGTCCGGTCCTGGTCCAGGCCGCCACGCAAGTGCGCGCCGATGGTCCGCGACGCTGGCTGCAGTTCAACCGCATGGAGACGACCGCAGCCGAGCTGATCGCCGAGGTAGCGGGACGCTATCCGCTGCGCGACCTCACCATCGAGGAGCCCGACATCGAGACGATCGTACGCCGCATTTACGAAAACGGCCTACAGCCAGCCAACGCAACCCGCGATCACGGGTTTCTATAGCGCGCACTCCTAACCAATTCGCGCACCCGCGCGCGTGCTACTGGAGCTGGGCGAAGAGCGGGCAGTCCAGCGCCGCTGCCGATCGGGCACCTGCTCTGGCTGTTTCGAACGCGACACGGGACCCGGCGCTGGAGAATGCTGCTTCGATTGACAGGAGTCGAAGTTTCGTCTTGAGGCCGCCCGGGCCGGAGAAGCCACCCAGTTTCCCACCCGCGGCTACCACGCGGTGGGAGGGGACCACGATCGGGAAAGGATTGCGACCAAGCGCCTGACCCACGTTGCGGGCGGCCGGCCAGGCTGGCTCGCCGAGACGCGCCGCTATGTCGCCATAGGAGAGGGTGGCGCCCGGCGGAATCGTGCGCGCCACCGCATACACGCACCGATCGAACTCAGATATACCAGCCATGTCGAGTCCGACGCATGACAGATCACTCGGCTTGCCCTCCAGGAGCCCAACCATAGCGTCTATCGTCGACTGGATGGCAGGCGGGGGTACGACTTCGCTAGCCACGGAAGCTCGCCGACGCAACGCGTGACTTGCCCCAGGCAGTTGGACGCTCGTCAGGCCGTGGTCATTCCAGGCGACCGCACATGTGCCGATGGTCGTCTCGAAAAGCGCGAACCCGTGAGCGGTGGTCATGTCCGCCGCGTCTGTTCCGATCACAGTACCTACAACCCGTTCTCGGCGCCACACGTTGCATGTTCAGCCGACGCAGAACTCATTGCCCTCGACGTCCGCTAGCGTGGTCCACTGCAACCCGTGCTCGTCGTGGTCGCTGTGGTGCTGGGCGCCGAGGCCAACAAGACGGGCGACCTCGGCTGCCCGGCTGTCGGAGTGGAGGTCGACGTGCACCCGGTTCTTGCCAGGCTTGGCCTCCGGCACTTTGATGAACAGCCAGACCGTCTCGCTGCGGTCAGTTCTGCCGATGGATGCGAACCAGGCGCTGGGTCCATCGTCGATCGGGCGGCCCAGCGCTGCTGACCAGAATGTTGCGACGCGCTCGGCGTCGATGCAATCGAAGGTGATGTTTGCCAAACGAAGTGTCATGTGTCACGTTTTCGAACGCAAGAGTCAAGCCAGCGAAAAAGAAGTACGCTTCTTCGATAGCCCATGGACATTCTGGCGATCGACGTAGGCGGTACGCACATAAAGGTTCTGGCCAGCGGTCAACACGAGGAGCGAAAGGTTGTCTCCGGCCCGACGATGACCGCGGCCGGGATGGTTGAAGCGGTCAAAGCCATGGCTGCCGGCTGGAACTACGAGGCGGTCTCATTGGGCTACCCCGGACCAGTCGTGCACGACGCGCCATTCAAGGAGCCCGCCAATCTCGGTAAGGGCTGGATCGGGTTCGACTTCGCCGCGGCACTCGGCCGGCCGACGAAAATCATCAACGATGCCGCCATGCAAGCGCTCGGAAGCTACGAAGGGGGGCGGATGCTGTTCCTCGGCTTGGGCACCGGACTTGGCTCTGCCATGGTGGTCGATGGGGTGGTCCAACCGATGGAGCTGGCGCATCTGCCCTACGAGAAGAAGCGCACGTACGAACAGACCGTTGGTCTGGCTGCCTTGAAGCGGTGGGGAAAAAAGAAGTGGCGGCGCAAAGTGAACGCGGTCCTGGAAGAACTGGCAGGTGCGCTCGAGCCCGACTACGTCGTGCTAGGCGGGGGCAATGCCAAGCTGCTGAAGGATCTGCCGCCGAAGGTCCGATTGGGCGATAACGCCAACGCCTTCGTGGGCGGATTCCGGCTGTGGGACGATCCCCAGAGCGCCCCGACCACGCCGGCTCAGGCCGTGGGCACGATACGAACCAAACCTGCCCAGCAGCACGGGTGAGGGCGCGCGCACAATAGTGCGCATGGACTACATCCGCAGCGTAGATCAGTCCGCCCAGGCGGCCGCCGACCCGGAGCAACGCTTTTCGCAGTGGCTTCTCGACCACGATTCGGGTGGCAAGCACTGCAGCATCAACTACATCCGAACGCCAGCGGGTGGCGGCTCGCCTGCAGGCATGCACACGCACGTCGTGGATCAGATCTTCTACATCCTGAGCGGGACGATGAGTCTGGACATAGAGGGCACACAGTACGAGGCGCCCGCGGGCACTCTGGTTGTCTTTCCGGCTGGAGTGCCGCACCGTAACTGGAATGCCGGCAGCGAGCCCACGCTCCACCTGGCGATCAATACGCCACTGCCAGACCCGAGCGTTCCGTTCGCAGTGTCGGTTGGCTGAACGCTGTCGACCGCCGGCGTTTAGTCCAGGTCGAGCTCCGCCATCAGCCGGTACCTGGCTGCAAGTGAACGCAGCGCATTCCACGTGGCGTCTTCGACGTCGATACCCGTCACGCGGCGCTCCTGCTCGCGGATGTGTTCGATCTCACCCGGGTAGAGCACCCCGCTGCTCCCTTCTGCTGGCGCGGTGGCGTTCAAATACCGGGCGAACTCCGCCACCTCACGTTTGAACTCAGCCACGGGTCGGAATGCCGATACTTTGAACACGGCCAGAAAACACCCGTCGTTGTGTCGACCGGTCGGCTCCATTCCAAAGCCCAGGCCGGTGAGCAGTCCGCACAGAATCTCGACTATGGCTGCCAGTCCACTGCCCTTGTAGCCCTCGTTGCCACCCAGAGGCAACAACGCACCGCCGTCCTTGAGCTGTGTGGGATCGTTCGTCGGCCGGCCATTCCGGTCGACGATCCAGCCGAGCGGGATCGACTCCTGCCGCGATACGGCGAGCGAGATCTTGCCAGCGGCGACCGCGGATGTGGCCATGTCCAGGAACAACGGGCCGTCGAGATCTGAAGGCACGGCAATCGACAGCGGATTGGTGCCGATGCGGGCTTGGCGACCGCCGAACGGGGTGACCTGCTTGGCTGATCGTCCAGAATCGGCAGTGATCAAGCCAATCATGTCCGCTTCGGCTGCCATCAACGTATAGCTGGCGAGTCGACCGATGTGGCCCTGGCGGAATACGGTCGCGGCAGCTACGTTGGCCAGGCCTGCCTTGTCGATCGTCAGCTGCATCGCGCGCTCGGTGACGGTATAGCCAAAGCCCCAATGCCCATCGATCACGGTCGTCGTCGGCGATTCCTGGATAATGGTCCACTGCGCACCAGGCACGATGTGGCCGGCCCCGATGCGGTCGATGTACGTCGGGATCTGGATGATGCCATGCGAGTCGTGGCCGGCCAGATTTGCCTCGACACTGTGTTGCATGACGATGTCCGCTTCGGCCGGCGGTGCCCCGGCCGCGACGAGCAGCGCCGCTCCGATCCGATGCAAGCGTTCGGGGGCAACTCTTGGCACGCGTCAGGAGGGCTGGGGAGCGTGCTCGGGCCGTTCGCGAGGACGGCGGGCGCGGTTCAATTGATAGGCCAGCGCCCAGACGGCGACCATGGCCATCAGCACAGACAGGAATTGCGCTTGGCTCAGGCCGAGGGCAAAGGGCGTGTCCTGTCGGTAGAACTGGATGAAAAAACGCCCGAGCGAATAGACGAACAGATTCGTCCAGAAGAGCATGCCGTTACGCGGCAGGCGCGGGTCCCAGTTAAACCTCCAGCGGCCGTCTGGCTGTCGAACAAGGCCACGCGCTAACCACACCAGCACGCCGAATATCACCAGATCCATCAGCATCTCGTAGCCGACTGCCAGGTGGACGGGAACGCCGATCTCTCCGAGCGTGTTGGGGTTGGTATACACCACAGCTAGCGGGAAACCCTGCGCATGCAGCCCGTGGTGTTCGCCATTGATGACGTCGCCAATTCGACCAATCGCCATGCCCAGGATGAGTGGCGGAGCAGACAGGTCCGCCAACCGGGCGACGCTCATGCCCTTGCGCCAGGCGTAGATTGCGCCAGCCAGCGGACCGCCGACGATCGTGCCGTAGATTGCCAGCCCGCCCTCGTTCACCTTCAAGATCGCAATCGGATCCCGCGCGTAAAAGTCCCACTGGTCGACGACGTGGAATACGCGTGCGCCGACGATAGCGCCAATGACTCCCCACATGGCCACCGAGAACGTATCGTCCTCGGTGAACCCAGCTCGCGTTGCCCAGCGCACGGCGATCCAGATGCCAACCAGGGTGCCAACGGCGGTGAACAATCCATGCCAGGTAATCTGGAATGGGAAGCCGTTCCACTTGAGGAGGGTGGGATCGATGTTGATCGGGACACCGCCGAGGTCTGGTATGGGTCCGCCCTCCGCTCTCGAGGTGGGATAATAGCACCGTGGCCTGGGGGGCTTGAGGTGGAACGTCGCCGACGAGTGAAGATCGTCGCGACCCTCGGTCCAGCGACCGACGGGCTCGAGCTGGACCTCGTCCGGGCTGGTCTGGACGTCGCGCGCCTCAACTTTTCGCATGGAGCCGCCGCCGACCATGCGCGACGCTGCGCGGCCGTGCGCAAGGCCGCCAAACAGGTGGGGCGAGCCGTAGCCGTGATGCAAGACTTGCAGGGGCCGAAGATCCGGGTTGGCTCGCTGCTCGGCGGCAGGCCCGTCCAGCTTCTTGCCGGGCAGCAGCTGGTAATTACGACGCGCGAGCTGGTCGGGACCGCCGAGCGCATTTCGTGTACGTACGAACACCTCGCCCAGGACGTGCGAACCGGCGATCGCATCTTGCTAGACGACGGACGCATCCGACTTTCGGTCCTCGAGTGCGGCCACGACTCAGTGACGGCGAGGGTTGAGGCGGGCGGCCCGCTCGGCGAACACAAGGGCATCAATCTCCCGGGCGTGGCGGTTTCCTCGCCCGCGATCACCGCCAAAGACAGCATCGAAATGGCCTTCGGCTTGCAGGAGTTGGCGGTCGACTACGTCGCGCTGTCGTTTGTACGCACCGCCGAGGAAGCGCAGGCCGCCCACGATCTCATGCGCAGCCTGGGCCGGACAGCGCCACTGGTGGTCAAGCTCGAAAAGGGAGAGGCCATCGAGAACCTGGATGCAATCCTGCAAGTGGCCGACGCGATGATGGTCGCACGAGGCGACCTGGGGGTGGAGCTCGCGCCCGAACTGGTGCCAATGCTGCAGAAGCGCATCATCCAGCGCGCCAACCGCCGCGGCATACCGGTCATCACCGCCACCCAGATGCTGGAATCGATGATTACAGATGAGACGCCGACGCGGGCTGAGGCCAGCGACGTGGCTAACGCGGTTTGGGACGGTAGCGACGCGGTGATGCTGTCAGCCGAGACGGCCACCGGCCGTCACCCGCTCTTGGTGGTGGGAATGATGGACCGCATCGCACGCGCAGCCGAGACAACGCAGGCCAGCCCGTCCAACGATCGTCGCGCGCCAGAAGACCGCCCGCGTGGGTATGCGGCCGCGGTTACCAATGCGGCGCGTGTACTCGCCGAGGATCTGGATGCGAGCGCCATCGTCGGTGTGACGCGTTCTGGCTTGACGGCCGAACTGTTGTCGCGCGGTCGGGCGCGCGTGCCGATCTTCGCATTCAGCCCCGACGAGGAGGTGTGCCGTAGGTTGGCGCTGTGGTGGGGCATCATCCCCGTCCACCACCACCTGGCCGACGATTTGCAGGCGAATATCGATGCCATGGAACGCTATCTAGTCGAGTGCGGTTCGGCCGCGACTGACGAGACGGTCGTTATTACCGGATCTCACCCCTTTGGGGTTGGCGCACACACGAATTTCGTCAAGTTTCACGTCCTGTCGTGAGCCTGAGCCTCGCCTGAAGCGGGCGTCCCTAGCGGTTCCGCTGCCAGCGGGGTATCTTTGACAGACAGAGACGTGCAGTCGATCGATCGCGAACCGCTCTCGTCGGAGCGGTTCCTGATAGAAGCCGCCCAGCTACATCAGACCTGGATCCGCCGCTTCGATACGCAGCACCGCCGCCGTCCGCGTCCGCCGGAAATCGAAGCTGAGCGCCTTCGGCTGGTGCGGCGCTTGCAGCTTGTGCAGCGGCTGCAGTCGGAGACAACCGGCGGCGAGCAGCTGATTGTGCGGCTGCGGCACTACAGCAGTGAGCCGCGCGAGGCGCGGCTTGTGGAGGGCGATCAGCCATTTGTGACGGCGCTGTTGCAGACCTGGGAAGCGGCGCAGCTCCCGCAAGCCTCCACCATCGCCGCTGGAGCGAACCCGCCGAAACCGTCGGGCACGGTCGAATTCCGCTGGTAGAAGCACACGAGCGGCAGCTGCACCCGTTCCTGGTTGACCGCGCTGTGCCATAGAGTAGCTAAGCGATGACCCAGCGGGCGCTGTTCGCCCCGTCTACGACAGCCCCGCCCCGCGAGCGCGGATCGCGGACACGCGCCGCGCTGAGTGTGCCGTTGTTGTGGCGCTTGTTGGGAGTAAATCTGGTGGTCGTCCTGGGCGGGGCGGTGATCGGGACCTGGCTCACGCAGCGCCTCGTGCTCAGTGGCAGCTTCACGCCGATCACGCATGCCGTGCTCGTGCTGGCCGCGCTGGCGGTGTCCGCAGCCGTGAGCATGGTGCTGCTTCGCGAGACGTTCCGTCCCATTCGCTCGCTGCGCGAAGCCACCCAGCGCTTCAATGCGGGTGACCACTCCGCGCGCGCCAGTCTGGCGCCGTTGACCGATCCCGACGTGGCCGGGCTCGTGCTCGAAGTGAATGCCCTTTGGGATCGCCTGGAGACCGACGCGGCGACCATTCGCGAGAAGACCGAGCAGGCCGAGCGCCTCGCCGCCCAGGTCATTCTGGCCCAGGAAGAGGAGCGCCGCCGCGTCGCCCGCGAGCTGCACGATGAGGCTGGGCAGGCGCTGACCGCGGTCATCATCGGTCTCGAACGTGGCTTGGCCAGTATGCCCGAGGTCTACGCCGCCGATTTGCCGATCCAGCCGCGACAGCTCATGGTCAACTTGCGCGACCTCGCCGCTCAGACGCTTGACGAGGTCCGCAAGCTAGCTCTCGAGCTGCGTCCGTCGGTGCTCGACGACCTGGGACTCGTGGCTGCACTGCGGCAGTATGTGCGCTCGATCGAACAGCGCTCTGGGCTCAGCGCTCAGCTGACGGTCGTGGGCTGGGACGAGGCTAACGGCACACTGCGCTTACCCGCCGAAGTCGAGACTGCGTTGTTCCGGATTTCCCAGGAGGCTCTAACCAACGCTATCCGCCACGCGCGGGCCACATCCGTGCGGGTACGCTTGTGCCGCTCGCATAGGGCCGTAACGCTCGAGGTTCGGGACGACGGCATCGGGCTCGGGGCAGGACCGCCGCAGGGGGACGAACACCTCGGCATGTTCGGCATGCGCGAACGCGCTCGTATCCTGAACGGCGAGTTCGATGCGAGGCCGGTGTCCCCACGTGGAACACTCGTGCACGTCAGCATCCCACTTGGAGCATTGTCCAGTTGATCCGCATCAGCATGCATCACGGAGCTGTTCGCCCGTGATCCGCGTTCTGCTCGCCGACGACCACACCATCGTTCGCCAGGGCGTGCGGCTGTGTCTCGAGGCAATGGGCGACATCGAGGTCGTGGCTGAGGCCGAGGACGGCCAGATGGCGGTCCAGCTCGCCAACCAGCTCCGGCCTGACGTGGCGGTCGTCGATCTGACAATGCCAAGGCTAACTGGGGTTGAGGCCATCCGCCA
This sequence comes from Chloroflexota bacterium, assembly GCA_051006215.1. Lineage (GTDB taxonomy): Bacteria > Chloroflexota > UBA6077 > UBA6077 > CF-72 > CF-72. Next base: position 4,231 of record JBPCIO010000174.1, on the reverse strand, counting down.
GATCAAGCGCGACCTGCCGGGCACCGAGGTCGTCGTGCTCTCAGTCCACGATAGCGAGCCGTATGTCGTCCAGGCGCTGCGCGCAGGCGCCGCTGGCTACGTGCTGAAACGCAATGCAGCCACAGAGCTTGCGGCTGCGATTCGAGCAGCGCACGACGGCCAGGCTTACCTTCACCCCAGTATCGCTCGTCGGGTTCTCGACGATTACCTGTCGCGGATCCACGCGTCGGAGCACGGCTCCGCGGGAGCGCACGAGCGGCTCACCCCTCGCGAGCGCGAGGTCCTGCAACTAGCCGCCGAAGGCCATACTACGCGAGCAATCGCTGGACTGCTCTGCTTGAGCACCAAAACAGTCGAGCACCACCGCGCCAGTCTGATGACCAAGCTTGGTCTCCACGGCCAGACCGAACTCGTCAAGTACGCGATCCGCTCCGGCCTGGTCGAGTCCGCTTGAACCGTTGAGCACTCAGCACGGGGTTCGCTTGGTGGCGCCGGTCAGCGCGACAGTCTGAATGAGGAAGCTAGCCCCAACATGGCGCAGCGTGTATGTCTGCTCGCTCTCCTCTCGCACGCAACGCGTGCTCCGGTTCTGGGAATCGACTTCGTCGTATGTCCAGATTTCGTGGGTAGCGATTTCCGATTCGTCCGCGTTCCTCGGCGTGTTGGACAGCACATCCATCACATAGTGGGTGCCTCCGGTCAGGTGCAGGCCGCCCGAAAGAAGATGCTCCGCCTCGGTCCGTTCGAAACTCAAGGCGTCCGGGCTGAACGCGTCCGAAAGCGCTCGAAGCTTACCGTCGCTGGGGTCCTTGTAGGCCTCGAAGACCAGGTCAAGCGCACGCCGTAGGGCGGCCTCAGGCAGATTCGACTCGGTCTGAGCCGTCGCCGTGGCAGCCGCGCTTGAGCGGGCGATCGCGCTGAGCGACGCTTGTGCTACCGCGAGCTGCGTCTCGGCCGCATCCGCTCGCCCCTCCGCGAGGCGACGGGCCGAATCCTGCTGCCGAGCGTACACGGTAAGTCCGACGACGACCGCCAGCATGCCCAGCGCCACGAGCCAGGCTGTATATCGTCGCAGCCGGCTGGGTTCACCACCAACCAGGGGCATACTCGATTTTTGGCCTCCAGAGGTTGCACGAACCCAGGACTCTGGTCATAGAGTGTTGAGTTGGCAGTAGTGCGACAGAGTAACGAGCCCGGCTGGCAAATGCGACGAATGCTAGCCGTGGTGCTGGCAATGCTGATCTGGTTGTCGGTCGGCGCCACAGGCGCGAATGCGAATCGCTTCGGGCCTCCCTGGCAATCGCGGGTCGTGGTCGACCGCTCCATGCTATACAGCCAGCCTGATCGCGGCTCACCGGCCGTCGGGCCACTGGCGCGAGGCCAGATCGTCGTCGTGGTCGACGAGACCGCCGGTACGGATGGCTCGCCCTGGACCCAGGTGCCTGACGGATTCGTGCCCTCCAGTGACATCGCCGAGGACACCACGCCGTGGATAGCCGAAGTCAGCGTGCCGAGCGTCTCGATCTATGCTCGCCCGAATGCAGGAGAGCCGATCCGACGCACGGCAAGACAGGGCGATCTCCTCCGTGTCGCGGGCATATCGGCTGGCATCGAGGGTGATACTGCTATCTGGTGGGCCACCACCGAGGGGTACGTCGGGCTTCACACTGTTCGTGTGGCGACGTCCGATGTCGCGCAAGGCTGGACACTGCCGGACGCTAGCGACGCACCGGGCGGCTGGTGGGGCGCCATCCGATCGCAAGCCAACGTGCGCGCGGCACCTGCGACCGGGGCACCAATTGTTGGTGGGCTGGTTCCTGGTGATCGCGTAAAGGTGCTGTCCGAGGTCTCGGGTGACGCTGTCGGCACCAATGCAACCTGGTACCGCATCGACGGCGGCCGGTACGCCGGCGCGGTGATTCACTCGTCACTGGTTGCTCGGCTGCCGGAGCCGAAGGCAGTCGTTGCTCCGAGGCCAGCCGATGCGCCCGCCGATCTGGGGACAATTGTCGTTTCGCGCTCGAGTTCGACCCTCACCTACCTTGACGCCGACAACAACCCTGTGTTTACCACGTACGTCAGTCTCGGCCGCGCCGGCGTCGAAACCCCAGCCGGCGAGTACGCGACGATGGGCAAGTACCACTTTGACACCATGAGCAGCACGACGGTCTCTAACGCCGATCATTCCTACAACCTGCCCAATGTACCGTTCGTCCAGTACTACCTCGACGGCGGCTATGCCATCCACGGCACGTACTGGCATGACCACTTCGGCCTGGTCGAAAGCCAGGGGTGCATCAATTTGACGTGGACCGATGGGAAGTTCTTGTTCGGCCTGACACAGCCGTCCGTTCCGGACGATCTGCTGGCGCGTTGGGCGGTTGGCAGCCTACCGGCAACCCCGCTCCTGATCGTCAGCTAATGCGCACTCGGGCAAAGTACCCTGGCCCCACATGGCTAAAACTTTCATGTTGACCTACGCGTATGTGCCCGAGATGACGGACCGCCGTGGAGCCCACCGCGCGGCTCACCTGGCCCACCTTGAGGCCGCACGGGAGCGCGGCTTGCTGCTGCTGGCTGGCGCCTATGCTGACCCCGTCGACGGCGCGCTCCTGGTCTGCGAAGCCGACCACCCGGGCCAGATCTACGCCTGGCTAGCCGACGACCCGTACAACGCCGCTGGACTTATCCGCGCGACAGTCGTGCGGGAAATCAACGTTGGGGTGGCGCGCTAAGTAGAGTCTGGACTTCGGCGAGCAGCACCGCGGCCGGTTGGCGAGCAACCAGGACCGCTACGTGGTCCAGGTGTGTCGGCGTTTGGTTCACGATGGCCAGTCGTCCGCCAGCGTCAACGGTCAGCTCGGGGAGCATCGCCGCCGGGCTGACCACCAGCGACGACCCGATCACCAGACACAGTCGCGCTCTGGTGTGCAGGCGCTGCGCATCGGCCACCGCAGCCGGGTCGAGTCCCTGACCGAAGGAAATCGTGGTGGTCTTGAGCATCCCACCGCACGCCGGACACTCCGGATCCTCGTCGCCGGCCAGCACTCGGGCGTGAATGGCTGGTCGGTCGAAGGTGATGCCACACGATAGGCAACCTACCCGATGCGAGTTGCCGTGCAGCTCGACGACGACTTCTTCGGGCAGACCAGCCCGTTGGTGCAAGCCATCGATGTTCTGCGTAACGACCCCGCCGACCAGTCCGGCGGCCCACCAATCCACGATCGCCAGGTGGGCCGCGTTCGGCCGGGCGTCGGCTATGGGGGGGTAGGTGTGCAGACCGCGCCGCCAGGACTCACGCCGCATCTCGGGGTCGCGCAGATAGTCCCGGTACTCGATCGGCGCGTAGCGACTCCAGAGACCACCCGGGCTGCGAAAGTCGGGTATGCCTGACTCGGTGCTGACCCCGGCCCCGGTGAAGACGACCGTTCCGCCCTGGCCGGCTTCCAGCAACACCTCAGCCAGGCGGCGGCCGTCGCCATTATTCACGCGAACAACGGCGGTGGAGGCATGACTGGCAACTGGGCCTCGCACCAGCGTCCAACCGCCAGCAACTGTGCCTCGTGCCAGGCAGGCGCGACCAGTTGAATGGCCAGAGGCAAGCTTTGGGACTGAAGCGCGAGGAGGCCGCTCGGCAAGCTCAGGCTGGGAAATCCGACCAGGCTGAATGGTGCCTGCAGCGACGTATCGCCGGTGCTCTCGCGTGTTGGCGCCACATCCACGGCCGTAGGTAACACAAACGCATCCACCTGGGCCAGGCAGCGCGCCATGGCCGCACGGATTCGCCGACGCAGACGCTGAGCGTGTAAGTACGCGACACCTGGTAGCAAGCGCCCCACTTCAACCGTGGCTCGCAACTTCGGCAGGTGTGAGCCCGGGTACTGTTCCAGCAGCTGCCAGTGAACCGCGGCCACCTCTGTGTGCATGATGACGTGCTGGACCGCCAGGATGAGGTCCAACGGTTCGCCCAGCGAAACCTCTTCGACTCGCGCGCCGGCCGCCTCAAATTGACCGGCCACCTGCAACAGGTGTTCGCGCATCTGCGGCGCGGCGATCTGGAGTGCCTCGCACACCAGCCCGAGCCGTGGCGCGGCCAGCGCCCGATCCAGATCCAGGACCGGCAAGGGCTGATTCGCGGAGGCTGGATCGGCGGGGTCGTGGCCCGCCACCGCCGACAGGAACAGCCCACAGTCCTCGACGGAGCGGCTGAGAACGCCCACGTGTTCGAGAC
>JBPCIO010000173.1:0-3443 GCA_051006215.1 Chloroflexota bacterium | reverse complement strand
AGGCTCTGGTCGATTCAACAGCTCCGACGACTCCGGGCAGATCCCGGCCGATTTCGTCGAGGAAGTTGGCCAGAGCGGCTGCCGTCTCCGGTGGCATCCGCGACACGAACAGATGGTGGGGAGGCGTGCGCATTGCCGCGCCGACTAGGCGGCCGTCGCTTCACTCAAGTGGACTCGCATGCCCAACTGACTCCGCACCGCCGCACCGACATGGATCGATTGTGGGCGTGGGTCCGACGAAGCCATCCGCCAGCCACACGATCAGCAAGCTACCCGAAGACGTCCGTGCCACGTAGGCCACGCCTCGATATGTACTACCGCCACCGCCTAACCGACCGCCTAGAGAGAGAGGTCGGCGACCGACACCCCTGCTAAAAACCGCGTGACTTGCCTTTGTTTTCGAGGTTGGCGCTCGAGTACACGGCTATGCAGCCGTTGCCAGTGGGGCAGGACGGATCACCGGCACTGATCGGCACAAAGACGTGGTTGCTGGTTTGGTCGGCAGCCACTGAATGCGCACCGATGCCCGCCTCAATCTCGTAGCCGGTCAGGCTATTGGCATCGATGACGCCGAGGTTCTGACGTGCAGACTCGGCCAGGTAGTAGTGATTGTCACCGGGATTGAACCACACCTCGTCTGAGCCACCAACGTTGCTGAAGTCGGCTATGACCGCCCCGTTGGTCTTGTCCAGAATGACCGAACGGCCAGCATTTCCGCACCCTGCGAGCAACTGGTTTCCCGGCCCGAGCGCAGCCCCGTTCGGGCCGCAGTTGGTCAACGGGTACGTCGCGACGACCGCCGTTTGAACCGGATCGATCACGGCGATTTCGCCGCCTGGATTGGCCTTGCTCTCCGGGACCGACAAATAGACCAGGCCCGTTTGCGAGTCGTACACCGGCTGTTCGGCGCCGTTGGTCGCATTTGGGAACGGAATCTTCTTGAGTATGCTCCGTGAGCCGACCGAGAAGATCGTCGCGAAGGGCGGGTCGTCGGCGTTGTTGGCGGCGACGATGACATTGTCCTTAGGGTCGTACGTCATCTCGTCAACGCGGAACTTGCCGCCGGTCGAGATGGTTTTGACGATCGTATTGCTGGTCAGGTCGATGACTTTTATGGTGCTATCACCATCGCCTGCCCACAGCTCGCGGTTGGAGAAGGTTACGATGACCCCATCCGGTCCAGACGTATCACTCTTCCCGGTGTTGCCGACAAAGCCGCCAATCTGGTTGATCACACGGTCGGTCATGACATCGACAACGTCGACGCTGGCGTTCGACCGGTTGGCGAGATAGTACTTCGCGCTGGGCGAGTCGACCCAGCCGATGTCCCATGCTTTGAGTGGCTTGCCAGGCATGGCAATTTTGTCAATCCGTACGACCGGCGAAGGGGCCATTGGCGGTGGTGCCGAGCTCGCGGAGGCACTCGTGAGCATCATCGCAACGAGCGCCAACGGTGCGCCGCGCAATACAAAGCGACCAGACATAGAGCGATACCCCTCCCACTATGAAGTGGCTTAGCCAGGGTGAGGATACCACTGCCCCGGTATGTGCACGCAATCGCGTAGTTCGCAGCCGCGGGTTCTCACAAGAGTCCACATGCGGGCGGTGATACATCGACCCTGCCGGCGCAGCGCTGGGAGATCCAGATCCAGGCGGCTTTGGCGTGCCAGCACGTGGAACAGCCCCATCCCGGCTGCCGAAATTGCGCGTCGGTGCGCGCTCATGCTTGACCGCTGTCCCTGGTGGCCGCAGCCCCGCCGAGCGCCAGCTCGGCGTGCCAGCGCTCGTCTTGCCATTAGTGCATATATCCTATGGACAAAGTATACTAATAGCCTGTAACGTCTAGCTGGCCCGGCCCCCTGCGCCAGGCACTGCTATCGGAGACACGCACATGCAGCGAGCCTTTTTCTCAATGTTCACCGTCGTATCGTGCTTCTCGTGCCTGGCTGCGGCTTGCACTCCTGCCGCGCCACCGGCAGGCACAGGTTCAAGCCTTACCTCGGCCGCTGGAGCCGGAGCTGAGACGTCGCCCGTGTATTTTGGCGTTTCGGCCCCGTTGACGGGCCCGCTGGCGGAGTATGGCGGCTACTTCCAGCAGGGCTTTGGCCTGGCCCTGGAAGAGTTGAACGGCGGCGGCGGGATCAACGGTCGCCCGATCGAACTGGTGTGGGCGGACACGCAATCGGATCCGAAACAGTCGGTGCCAGCCGCCCAGAAGTTCGCGGATGACGCCAGGATTATCGCCGAGCTGGGTGATTTCTCCAGCACCGCCTCCATGGCAGCCTCGCCTGTCTACGAGCGCGCCAAGCTGGTGCAGTACGGCTACACCAACTCATCGCCGGTGTTCACCAACGGTGGCCAGTACATGTGGTCGCCGAGCGTGTCCCAGTCCAGCGCAGAGGTCCTCCAAACCGACGCCGTCGCCAAGTATGGCAAACGAGTAGCCGTGCTGTATCTGGAAACCAGTTGGGGCAACGACACCTACACACTCTTCAAGCAAGAGGCTGCCAAGCTGGGACTGGAAGTCGCGTATAGCGCCTCGTATTTGCCCACCACCACGGACTTCCGGCCGCTGCTCATCAATGCCCGCGATGCACACCCCGACCTTGTGTACGACATCGGCTACGACAACGACGCCGCGGCAATCCTCAATCAGCGCTCCTCCGTGGATCTGACCACCCCCATCTTTACCGAACAGCTCACCGCGGCCGGGATCGCGCTGGCCGGAGCGAATGCAGAGGGTGCGCTGACCACGTCCACGTGGTTCCCCACTTCACCAGAACCCCGCGTGCAGGCGTTCACCAACGCCTTCAAGGCCAAGTACGGCAACCTGCCCGGACAATTCGAGGTGGCGGCCTATGACGCTCTGAACCAGCTAGCTTACGCCGTAAAGAAGGGCGGTCCGACTCGCCAGGGGGTCTATGACGGCCTCAAGAGTGCCACCGATCTGCCCAGTGTGCAGAATGGACCCTTCCAGTTCCAGGAGGACAGACGACCGAAGCCGCCAACGCCGGCCACCGTCGTGGTGAAGGACGGCCAGCTGGTGGTCGTGTCGGAACAGAACTGACCGGTGAGCGCCGCAGCTACTCGGGATCGAGCGTAGTGCTGGACACCCTACTCGCCGGGATCATCCACGGCAACACGTACGCGCTGGTCGCGGTCGGCCTGTCGCTGATCTTCGGCGTGTCAAATGTCGTGAACTTCGCTCAGGGGTCGGTGTTCGCCATCGGCACCATGACCGGCTGGTGGTTGATCGACCACCAGCACTGGCCGCTGTGGGCGGCCATCGTGGGAGTGTGTGTCTTCACGGCACTCGTTGGCCTGTTGATCAACGTCGTCGCCGTCCAGCCGCTGGGCAAGGCCCCGCCAATCGCAGCGCTGTTGGCGACCTTTGCCGTGTCGATCGTGCTCGACAACCTGTCTCAGGTGGCCTTCGGTACGAA
>JBPCIO010000172.1:0-3608 GCA_051006215.1 Chloroflexota bacterium | reverse complement strand
GACGGTTGCTGGCGAGTTCACCTTCAACACGCCGGGCGTCTTCGACTTCTTCTGCTCCATCCCCGGCCACAAAGACGCCGGCATGAAGGGCACGCTCACTGTCGTCGACCCCAACGCGGGCGCGGCTCCGGTCGCGCAGACATCCAGCAGTGCGCCGCAGAGCATGGCGGGCATGCCCGGTAGGCTGTGGTGAGTGACATCAAGCCGTTACCGGAAGGTCTGAAGCCGTTGCCGGCGCCCCTGGTCGCCCCACCGATCACGCGCACCGAACCACCGGCCTTAGCGAGAGAACTGCCATGACCAGCACCCCTCCATCCGTTCTCATCAGCGAAGAAGCAGTCCTCGAAGCCTTGCGCGAGGTCGTCGACCCTGAGTTGGGCGAGAACCTGGTCGACCTCGGGCTCATCTATGGCATCACCGTCGTCGGGGCCCGCGGCGTCGTCGACCTGACGCTGACAACGTCCGGCTGCCCACTCCACGCCAGCATGCAGGCCGCGGCCGAGCGAGCCATCCAGTTGATGGTGCCCGGCGCCGAGCAGATCCTGGTCAACCTGGTGTGGCAGCCGCGCTGGACGCCGGAGCGCATCACCACCGCCGCCCGGCAGCGCCTGGGCTTCAACTGAGAAGGGCAGCAGCTATGACGATTGCGAGTTTGGAACCGGTTCGTGCCGACTGGAAGGTCAGCGAGGTCCTGCGTCGCTATCCCGATCTGCTGGAGGTGCTGATCCAGCAGAGCCCACACTTCAAACACCTGCGTAATCCACTGGCGCGCGGCCTGCGGACCCGCCTGGTCAGCGTCAGCCAGGCAGCGCGTATCGCCGGTCTCGATCCGAGCAGCCTCGTTCGCACGCTCAACACGGCGCTCGGCCTGGATACCGCCGACATCCCAGCCCCACTCTCCATTTCGCAAACGGAGCCCGGTCAGCCGGACCTGCCCATGGCCCTGGCAGTAATCGACCTGGACATCCGCCCAGCCCTGACAGCCGGTGAAGAGCCGTTCCCGGCCATCATGCAGGCCGTCGCCGATCTGCCCGAGGGCGCTGGACTGCGCCTCCGGACGACCTTCGAGCCAATTCCACTGTATGACGTCCTCGCCCGCCGTGGCTTCTCGCATGCCAGCCGAGAACTCGGACCGGCTGACTGGACAGTAACGTTCACACGCGGCGACGCAGGCGAGCTCAGTGCATCGGCTGCACGGCCACCGACCGCGGCCAGCGTGTCCGCGGAGGAGGTGATCCACCTCGACGTGAGCGACCTGGCGCCGCCGGAGCCAATGGTGCGCATCCTCGAAACCGCCGCGCAGTTGACCCCCGGTCAGATACTTCGCGTCGAGCACCATCGACGGCCGGTGTACCTCTACCCGCAGTTGGATGCGCAGGGCTTCGTCCATGAGACCCGCGAGATCGAGCCGGGCCGCGTCGAAATCCTGATTCGTCGCGGGACGGAGTCGCCCGCGTGACCTCGGGCGGGGGACTGGCGACCGAGTACGCGCCACCACTCGACCTGCCATTCCGCTTCCTGGCAACTGCGCTCGCCTGGCTGGGCGTGCTGGCGCTGGTCTACGGCTGGCATACGCCGTTGTTGCTAGGGAGTTTCTACGATCCCCACCTGCTCACGTTTGTCCACGTCAACACGCTGGGCGTCATCGCCGCGACGATCATCGGCGCGAGCTACCAGATGCTGCCGGTGGTATTGGGCGTCCCGATCGCCTCGGTGCGCCTGGCGCGTCTGTCCTGGTGGCTGTACCTGCCCGCGCTGCCCTTGTTCCTGGCCGGACTGTCTCAGGGCTGGCTCGTACCGCTCGCGCTCGGCGGTACGTTGCTCTGTGGAGCTATCGGGCTGTACGTCGGCATCGTCGGCGCGACACTGGCTAGAGCGCCACGGCGCGACGTCGTGTTCTGGCACCTGGCCACCGCGATGGTCGGGTTGGCCACGGCCGCCACCCTTGGCCTGCTCCTGGCGGTGAGCAAACACGTCGGATTTCTTGCTGGCCTGACGCTGCCCATCCTCGCCGCCCACGCGGCCCTGATGCTCGGTGGTTGGGTGACACCCATGCTCATGGGCGTGGCGTACCGGCTGGTTGGCATGTTCACCCTCACCGAGGATCGACTGCACGAATCCTGGGCGTGGGTAGGGCTGGTGTGTGCCACGGGCGGCGCTTGGACCCTGGCGCTCGGCCTGCTCAGTCTGGAGCGGAGCATGGCGCTGATTGGCACACTTGGCCTGTTGGCGGGCATGGGTCTGTTCGCCGCGCAGCTCGCCCGACTGTACCGAGTGCGTCGCCGGCGCCAGTTCGATGTGCACATCCCGTTCGCCCTGACCGCGGCGGGGTTCGGACTCCTGGCGATTGGTCTGGTCCTGGTCGGACTACTCACCGGTCGCTCGGGGGACGACTCAATCTGGGTTGCGGCGGGATGGTTGGCGATCGCCGGTTGGGCCGAGACGGCCATTCAGGGCTTCCTCTACAAGATCGGGACGTTTCTGACCTGGCTGCACCGGTACGCACCGTTGGCTGGACGACAGCCAGTGCCGAAGCTCGAAGACCTGTACGACCGTCCGACGGCCATGCTTGGCTGGGCTGCCTGGACCGGCGGCGTCGGTCTCGAAGCCCTAGCTGCCCTCGCCCGGACCCCAGTCCTGGCAACTGTCGCGGCGGCCGGCCTGAGCCTCGGCGCCGGGTTATTCCTGTTGAACGCGGTCCGTGTCGGCGCCCACTGGCGTACCGCCCGCTTCCAATCTCGACCCATCGCGACCCACGTGTAGCACACACACCGGAGGTACCCGAAATGCAGTTGATTCAGATCGAACAGCGCGCGACCCCAAACACCCTCGACGTTCGAGAGGTTGCCCCGCGCGAGCGCCACCCGCTGATCTTCAGTACATTCGCTCAACTTGCGGCGGGCGAGTCGTCCATCCTGGTCAACGACCACGATCCCAAGCCGCTGTATTACCAGTTCAAGGCGGAGCAACCTGGCCAGGCCGGCTGGAGCTACCTCGAAGAGGGCCCTGAAGTGTGGCGCGTGCGCATCACCCGCCTGCCTGACCTGGCTACGACGCCGATCATGGTGCTGATCGCCGGTTTCCCACACCTTCGGCAGGTACTCGACAGCTTTGGGCTGGACACCTGCTGTGGCGGACACTTCAGCGTCACGGAAGCAGCGGCCGAGGACGGCATTGATGCTGAAGCTGTTCTTATTGCGCTGCGCGCGGTGCTCTAAAGGGCCATATGGCGGCGGATGTTTGAGGGCTCCGCCGGTAATCCAAGCCGTGTGTGTCTTCGATCTGGCCCTCGCCCGGAGCAACCTACCCGCGCGGGCGGGGAAAACAACCACCCAGCCGGGTGTCGGGGCGTTCCAGAGCGGGTGGGAAACTGTAGGCGCTCAGGCGAGAAGCAGGCATGGTGCCCTGGCGCACTGCCTCAATTAGACAAAGGGGAGAGATCTCGTGCGCACCGTCGACAACAGTCGCCTCTGGTACACCCTGACCTTCATCGTCCTCACCTGGCTGACGCTTCTCGCGGCAGCGGGTTACCTCGCCACGGGCAAGGGTCAGACCGACCGCACCGGCACAGGAGGCGCGGGGCAGACTACCGGAGCCAAACTACCGAC
>JBPCIO010000171.1:0-3458 GCA_051006215.1 Chloroflexota bacterium | reverse complement strand
GCACCAGATTGTGGTTCTGGACGACGGCGCCGCCGTCGAACACGGCACACACGCCGAGCTCGTGGCCCTCGACGGCCTGTACTCCCACCTGATTGCCACTCAGCTCCGCTCCAACGCACCACTCACCGATCCAGCCCCGCTCGCAGCTTCTTCCTAAACCACGGCGAGCGTGCGCTGGCGCCTAGGTCGGGAGCGCGGCGCGACGGCGGAGCACTTTGCCTTGTCCCAACTCTGCTAGCTTGCCCCGTTCCAGTGCGAAGCAGCCGGCGACCAACACGTACTCGACACCGCTGGGGTGACGCGCAGGATCTTCATACGTCGCCAGGTCGGCCACCCTGGTTGGATCGAACAGCACCAGGTCGGCAACTGCGCCCGGCGCGATTCGGCCGCGGTCCTCCAGGCCCATTATCTGGGCTGACAGACCGGTCATTTTGTGGATCGCGGTTTCGAGTGGCATCCAGCTCGGGTCTTGAAGCGACCAATGCAGCACGCGGGCGAAGGTGCCGTACGCCCGAGGATGCATGCGGGCGTCGGGGCCGCTTACCCCCAGCTGGTCAGATCCGACCCCGGCTTGGGGCGATTGGAGCGCCGCACGCACGTCGGCCTCGTCCATCGAGAACAGCACCATCACCGTAGCGCCTCGATCCTGGATCAGCAGATCCAACGTCCAGTCGAGCGGATCCAGTTCATCCTTCGCGGCGAGCTCGGCGACGCGGTGGCCCTCGACAGAGTGCAGGCGGCTATTGCCAGTGCTCGCGATGAGGACGTTGTGCCAGCCGCCGGCGGACTCGAGCTGGTTGCCCCAACCGGGCAGGCCGGTATCTAGCTCGTGGCGTAGCCGCCGCCGCACGTCCGGTGTGCGCAGGCGTTCCACCATGTCGTCAGTCCCCCCGGCCTTGACCCACGGCGGCAGGAGCTGGTGGAGGAATGTGCTGCCTGCTGTGTACGGGTACACGTCGCAGTTGACGCGGACTCCACGTGCGCGGGCCGAGGCGATACGCTCGACAGCGCCGCCTATGTGGCCGTGGTTGCGGCTCCCCACTGACTTCAGATGTGAGACCTGCACCCGCAGCCCCAGGCGCTCACCCAGGCTGAGCGCCTCGTCGACCGACTCGACCAGGTGGTCGGCCTCGTTGCGGATGTGCGAGGCGTACAGGGAGTCAGATCGACGCAGCTCTTGGGCCAGTTGCAGGAGCTCCTCTGGCGGCGTGAACACGCCCGGGGCATAGGCCAGTCCGGTGCTCATGCCCCACGCTCCAGCGCTGAGCGCCTCGGCCAGCGCAGCCCGAATCGTCTCCAGCTCGCTCAAACTGGCAGGTCGATCGTCCAGGCCAAGCGCCGCCACCCGCAACGCCCCGTGCCCAACCAGCGGCACAACGTTGACGGCTGGGCCGGCTGCGTCGAGCTGGTCAAGAAATTCGCCGAACGTTCGCCAGTCCCAGCTCAGGTGCTGGCCAAAGCTGTACGCCTGCCACTGCTGAGCAAAGGCCGGCTGTTCGGACAGCGGCGCGGGCGAGAAACCGCATAAACCGACGACCTCGGTGGTCACGCCCTGGGCGATCGAGTTCGTGGCAGTCGAGTACACGGGCAGGGTGAAATCGGCATGTGAATGCAAGTCGATAAACCCTGGCGCCAGAGCCAGCCCGGCAACGTCAATGCTGTGCTGCGCGCCCAGCGCCGTGGCACTCGGACCCACCGCCCGGATCTTGTCGCCACCGACAAGCACATCCGTGACGAGCCCGGCCGCCCCACTGCCGTCATACACCGTCGCGCCGTGAAACAGGACGTCCATACCCCGATGGTACGTGTCGCACGGAGCTCGAGAGCTGGCGGTCGGCACGAACGCAAGTCGGCTATAGTCGCGTGGCGATCCATTCCGGCTAACTAGCGCACTCGAGGACTGATTTGTTGACTGACGTTCCGATTGTCGGCGTGTTCCGCGAGCACACCCTGGCGCGCGATGCGATCCTTGCTCTCGAGGCGGCGGGAATCGAGCCTGAGGCCATCAGCGTTCTCGCTCGGGCGCCCGGTGAGTCCCGTTCACTCGAAGATGAAACTGGGGTTTCGCGCGACCTCGAGGATGTTACGACCAGCCATCGCTTCCACGATGTCCTGGACTGGCTGGCTTCGCTCGGGGGCGCGCTGCCTGGGTTCGGGCCGGTGGCTGGCACCGGCAACCTCGGCCTGCAGGTCGCTCAGGCGCGGTCAGCAGAACGCGGCGCTGTCACCGGTGCTCTGGTTGGTCTCGGGTTGTCGGCCGATGATGCCCAGCAGTACGAGGATCTGGTCCTGGAGGGCCAGATTCTTGTCGTCGTCGACCGCACCGCTGACGCATCCGCTGCCCGCGCTGTCCTATGGCCGACGTGAGGGTCGGGCAACTTTGGGAGCAGGTCTCCAAGCATGAGCGCGGCATGCAGCTGGAAGTGGTGCGGGCAACTGGACCGCGTTGGGTCCTGAAACCCGCGGGCGGCGGCCCGAGCCGCAAGCGCGGGCTGCGGGAGGGGTTGTGGACGTTGAGCAGTGATCTGCTCACTGCTACCTGCCGGCTCTTGCGTGACGCGTAGCCCGAGTTGTCAAAACGGGATACGCTGAATGCACACCCCGACGCATCGCTTCCTACGGAGGTCACAGGTGTCTGTGTTGACTCGGACTCGGATCACTGCCCCTATCCGCCTGGGGCTAAGCGGAGTTGCGCTCCTGGTAGCCGCGCTCGCTCTGCTCAGCGCGGGGACTGCCGCTTCGGCTGAGCCCGCCCAACAGGCGGCGACGCCCACCGCGCCGCCTGCCCCGACGCCAATCGGGGCTGCGCAGCCGGCGTGTGTCATTGCCAACCAGGGCATTCAGCTAGCGCTCGGCAACCCCCAACCTGGCGACACCCTGTTGTCGGGGGTCCCGCTCAACATGGCTGGCGTCGCCTACGACGCCGCCTCCACCAGTGGCAGCGGCATCGCATCGGTCACCGTGTATCTTGGCGACCGCGACACAGGCGGCCTGTCACTCGGGATCGCTTCCCTTGGCCAGCCGAACCCGCAGGCGCCCACGGGAACACAGTTCGCCACCGCGGGCTTCACGCTCCGCACGCCCGCCCTTCCCAGCGGCAGCGGCAGCCGGACCGTGTACGTCTACGCTCGGTCCGCGATCACCAATCTCGAGCGCGTGCTCCAGGTGCCCGTCTTTTTGAACACGGCGCCGACGCCGGTCAAGGGCGTGGTCCCGACCGCGGTCTTGCCACCACCGCCGGCGTGTACCCCGACACCTGCGCCGACTGCGATCCCGACCCCGTCGGCGCCGCCCGCGCCTGCGGCGCCCGCGAGCCCGCCCACGCCAGCCCTACCCACCCTAGCGCCCTTGCCGACCCTGGCTCGTCCGGCGTCGGTGGTCGCGCCACCCGCGGCCGCGCCGGTGCCAGCGGCACCCGCGCCAGCGGCGGCGGCTCCCGCGCCGGCGGCCGCTTCGGC
>JBPCIO010000170.1:0-16076 GCA_051006215.1 Chloroflexota bacterium | reverse complement strand
GGCCCATCGAGGGGCGGGCCGCGTCATCCTGGCCATGGAGGAGGCCGATCTCGAAGCGGGCGACATCCTGGTCACCGCCTACACGGACCCCAGCTGGACGCCGCTGTTCGTCGCGATCAAGGGCCTCGTGACGGAGGTGGGGGCCTGATGACCCATGGCGCGGTGATCGCCCGGGAATACGGCTTGTCGGCCGTGGTGGGGGTGGAGCATGCCACCCGGCTGATCCGGGATGGGCAGCGGATCCGCGTCAATGGAACGGACGGGTACGTCCAGATCCTGCCGTAGCGGCCAGCCCGAATTCAAGTCCGCCCGCGGCCGTACGTTCGAAGCGGGGCCGTGATACTCGCGTCGGCGATCCCTGCACAACCGTCAGGCGTGGACGCCGACCATGCACGCGTTACTGCGGCACCTCGAGGGAGTTGCTCTCCTGGCGCGCCAGCGTCGTAGGCTCGGGATTCGATGCGGAGGGACGAATCGCCTGAGCGGCTTGATCGGCTCACCGACGGTTCAAGGATGTCTAAGCTACACCCGTTGCGCGTGCGACGAGAACACGGCGGTTGTTTGTGCCCGTCTTTGCGAAGACCGACTTCAGGTGGTCCTGCACGGTGTGCTCAGACAAGAACAATCGTCGAGCGAGCTCGTGTGTGTCGCTGCCACCAACCAGCTGGTTAAGAAGCTCCGTTTCCCGCTCGGTCAGGCCGACGACACGTGCATATAGCGCGGTCCGCTCAACCGGGGGCGTCGGCTCGATGCTTACGGCGATCGCCGCTCCCGCGGCCGCTGATGTCGCCACCATCCGCGCCGCACGCAGCGTAACCCACAGACCGTCGCGCAGATGCACCCGCGTCGACGGCCTGTGCGTGTCAACACCCTCCTCCTGCGCCAGCAATTGCTGGTCAACGGAGGACCACGATCCTGGAATCCGAGCCAGCTGCCGTCATCTGATCACGCCCGCGCCGCCGGACCTCGCTCAAGGGGCCCTCGTGCGTGCACAGGATCACGTCGCCATTCCGATGGCCCAGGCGAGGCGGCTCCAGGAACTGCTCGCCGAGCACACCGTCGATCCTCCGTCGCGAGTCGTCCGCTGTGTCGCCCGAATTGAACAGGCGGCGATTTTTCAGCAACAAGCTGCACTCTCCATATCCACGGCGAGACAGTCCGCCTGAAGAGTCCTCGTCACGGTGTCGTTTACCCGTGTGTCAATTTGCACTCCCCCGTTGGTTGACGCGAACAGCCCGCCCTCCACACCTGGCAGTGCTCTGCGCCAGCACCGAAAGCGCTGAGTTAAACGAAAGCGCTGCACTGACCATCCAGGCGGCTAATTTCTTAGTCATCAGTCATTCCTCGGGTAAAGTGCTGACGGCTGAAGTTAGTACAGAACCCGCTCGTCGCCGACCCTGCGGGTGATCTTGCGCTCGTCGGTGTAGTTGACCAGGGCCAGTGTGAACTTGCGGGACGCATCGAGCAGATCGCGGATCTGAGCGACCGTGCGCGGGCCGTGCTGCTGGATGTCGGAACGTATACGAGCCACGATGGTCTCGAGGGTCTCGCGCTCGTACAGCAGGCCAGCCGCCACTTCTACAATCGGCCCCTGGACCAGGATCGCGTCGACGAGCTCCGGCGGCAGCCGCAGGTCCGCCTCGAGATCGGCTCGATCAGGAGGTGAAACACCCGCCTCGCGTAACACACGCAGCAACTGGTCTGTTTGGCGCGTTTGCTCGGGCGAGAACTGCACGCTATGTGTGGCCAGACGGATGAACGGTCCGTCTTCGATCGCGATGCTGTGATCCTTGAGATGCTCTACCTCGCGCACAAACAGGCGCGGCTCAGCACCGAGGCGCGTGCGAAGCTCCTCTTTGGGCAGGCCGCGCCGCAGGGGATACGCGCGGTGGAAGCTGCCCAGGTCACGCTCGACCTGCTCCCTCAGGCGCTGCCAGCCAACCTCTGAGACGACGAATGCGCGCCCGTCGACGTGGGCTGCACCGTTGCTGTTTCCGAGCACCAGCACCTGCCCGGTCTGCACGAGTTTGTCAATTGCCACCCGCGCCTCAGGCAGGCCGAGACCACTGCGTTGGGCGACGCTGCTCACCTCGGCCGGTTCACGTGCGCGCAAGTGTTCGAGAACGATCTCTTCGGGCAGGCCCCGCGCCAGGACATCGAGCTGCTGGAGGATCCCCACTTGGCGACGTCGGTGGCGCCGGGCGTGGGGTTCGGTGATGCTGCCACCGCCGACGGTCATGCTGGGCGAGGGCAGGCGCACAATGAACAGGTCGCCGCGCGCAAGGGCCACCTCGTCCCGCAGCCTGATCTGCACCCATGCTTCATCACCAGCCAGGAGCTCGTCGCGATCGAGCAGGGACAGTTTGCCGGCCGACTCCGCGGCCCCGCTGTGAAAGGTGATTTCGGCGTTGTGGTGGACCGGCCGGGCGTCCTGGATCAACCGTAGGCGAGCGTCGACAGCGCGGGTCGGCTTCAGCGTGCCGGCCGCCGAAAGCACCTGACCCCGCCGCACATCTTCGACCGCCAGGCCGCCCAGGTTTACGGCCGTTCGTGTTCCGGCCGGGATAGCCTCGACCTTATGATTGTGGCTTTGCAGACCACGCACCCGGGCGCGCAACCCGCCGGGCTGGACCTCCAGCTCCTGGCCCACGCGCAGCTCACCGTCGATCAACGTGCCCGTGACGACCGTGCCGAAGCCTGAGACGGTGAACACACGGTCGATGGGCAGGCGCGGCCGATCCGTATTCCGGCGTGTCCGCTCCCTGGACAGCACGTCCTGGATCACCTCGACCAGCGCGTCCAGACCTACGCCAGTGCTTGCCGAACACGGGATGATCGGGGCACCTTTGAGCGTGGTCGGGACCAAGAATTCCTCGACGTCGGCTTGAACCAGATCGAGCCACTCATCGTCGACCAGGTCACACTTCGTCAACGCCACGACGCCATGGGAAATACCTAACAAGTCCAGGATCGCCACGTGCTCGCGCGTCTGCGGCATGACGCCCTCGTCGGCGGCGACCACGAGGAGAGCCACGTCGATGCCACCGACACCCGCCAGCATGTTGTGAATGAAGCGCTCGTGCCCGGGCACGTCGACGATTGAGGCCTCGCCACCGTTCGGCAGTCTCAGCCAGGCAAAGCCCAGGTCAATCGTCATGCCGCGCTCCTTTTCTTCGCGGAGGCGGTCTGGGTCAATGCCCGTGAGTGCGCGGATCAACGTCGACTTGCCGTGGTCGACGTGGCCCGCGGTACCAATGACTCGCATTACCCCTCAGCGGTCAGCGGCCAGGCCTGGCGTATGGAGGCTTCAAGGCAAGGGTCCTGTTCGGGCAGGATCGCTCGCACATCCACCAGTACGCGGCCACTTTCGATGCGACTGACAACCGGCGGATGGGCACGCCTCAGCGCAGCTGCTAGCCGGTCGGGCGTCGGCGTTTCGAATGCCACCGCCCAGCTTGGCTGGGTCTGGCCGGGCAGCGAGCCACCGCCAATCGCCGAACGTGTCTCGACCGCGTTTCCACCTACGCGGGAGCCCAGCGATCGAGCCCGAGACTCCAGGCCTGCTACAGGCGCTGAGATCATGCGCCAAACGGGCACCTCGCTCGCGGCCTCGCCGCGCACGTAGTGCATCAGGGTCGCCCCAAGCGCTGCCAGCGTCAGCTTGTCTGATCGAATGGCTCGCATGAGCGGATGGCGTCTCAGGTGACCGAGCTGGTGTGCGCGACCCACGATGATGCCAGCCTGGGGCCCGCCGAGCAGCTTGTCGCCCGAAAACGCCACCAGCGCCGTCCCGGTAACCACGCTTGTCTGGACCATTGGCTCCCTGACGAGCCCGAACTCAGACGTATCCAGCAGGCTGCCTGAACCAAGATCATCCACGACCGGCAAGTCGTGGCGCTTTCCGAGTGCGACCAACTCTTCGAGCGCAGGCTGGTGGACGAACCCGACCTGGAGAAAATTCGAGGCGTGCACACGCAGCAGGAGCGCCGTGCGCTCGGTGATCGCGGCTTCGAAGTCGGATGCGTACGTGCGATTGGTCGTGCCCACCTCGACAAGATTGGCGCCTGACTGTCGCATCACGTCGGGGATACGGAAGCCACCGCCGATCTCCACGAGTTGCCCGCGCGAGATAATCGCCTCGCGGCTCTGCCCCAGCGCCGACAGGATCAGCAGCACAGCCGCCGCATTGTTGTTGACCACCAATGCGTCCTGGGCGCCAGTGAGATGCCGCAGGAGGTCGGTGACCAGATTGTGGCGCGAGCCCCGCTCGCCTGCCTCCAGGTCGTACTCGAGGTTCGAATACCCGCGCGCGGCCTCCGCCGCAGCCGCCAACGCAGCCCGACTGAGCGGCGCACGGCCGAGGTTGGTGTGGATGACCACACCTGAGCCGTTCAACACCGATTCCAGGCGCGGGGTAGTCGCGTCTCGCACGCGTTGTTCGACGAGCCGTGGTAGGTCGGCTATGGCGTAGGACCAGCCTCCATCCTGCAGCGCGCGTCGCGCCCCATCAAGCACCTCCCGCGCCGCCCGCAGCGCCAACTCCCGAGGCAAACCTGCCAGCCCCGGATCGCGCAGCAGCCGATCAACGCTCGGCAGATCCCGCGCGGACAAGGCAGCCACGTTCGCGATTCTAGTGCCGCCCGAGACCGGGCAGCCTGAGATCATTGGGGCGAGGACGGGCGTCAGTGGGGAACGGCGCAGCGAGGGAGAGCGATCGGTGCCGTCGGGGGGAAATACTGTTGCATGGCAAACAGCCTTTCGTCTGGGGGTACAGTGCCATCAAAAATGAGAGGTTGAGGTTAGGTGGCGCGGCCTGCTGTGTTGCGCTCCTCCTGGGTTCGACGCACGCGCTAGCGGCGCAGCCAGCGTGTTCGTTCGTGCTAGGCTTCGGCGCCCTGCAGCATGCCATTTCTGATGTCGTCGGCGAGTGCGTGGATGACGAGGTCTACGACCCGGTCACTGGCGATGCCGTTCAGCGAACCACCAATGGCCTGCTCGTCTGGCGCAAATCGGACAATTGGACGGCTTCAGCGATGGCAACCAGGCGTGGGTCAGCGGTCCGCTTGGCCTGCAGCAGCGTCAGAACGACCAGCGCTTCTGGTGGGAAGCCAACCCGGACGGCCTGTCCATCATCCCCACCCCCGAGTCGGGCGACCCCTGCCACACGGCCGGGCTGTGGCTGTCGCTCGGGCGTGTCGATGGGGGCGCTGGCAATCTTGTAGGCACGTTCATATTCACCAGCACCCTGGACGTCGACTGCACCTTGTTCGGCTATCCAGGCGCCCAGTTGCTGGACGAGGCTGTCAACCCGGTTCCGACGACCGTCGAGCGAAGCGGCGGCTACTTCGCCAGCACTGCAAGGGCCAGCCTGGTCGACCTCGCGCCACGCGCCACGGCCGTGTTCCGCATTCACTGGGAGCAAGTGCCCGTTGGCAATGAAACTACGTGTTCCATGGCCAGCAGCATCGCCATCATCCCCCCCGACGAATACGTCGCGCTGATCAGAGCCACGCAGATCCGCGCCTGCGGCGGCGGACACCTGGACATCACCCCAGTGCAGTCTGACGGGCCGGATTGAGCCTGGTCCTGCGCCGGGGTTTCCGTCCGCGAAAAACTGCCAAGCAATTTGTAGCTTCACGGCCGACATGAGAACCGAAGAACTTGGGCAAAAACCGACGTGAGATCATCCTCACCAACGGTTGACACCGGGCCCACATCAGCTCTCAGCGCCGGCTCTCCAGAGAATCTCGATCAAGGCATGTCTGGATTGGCTTAGCCGACCGGTCGCGCGTCTCCCCACTCGCTGCTTGGACGAGCCAACGCGCAAGGCTAGGCGCTGGTAAGATGGCGCGCACAAGGCGTTCAACTCTGCCAGGGGATCGGCAGACGAAAGGAGCGCTCATTATGGTCAGTCGACGGCAATTCGTCCGAATCATCGGCATCGCTGGGACAGTGGCGCTAACGGCGGCGTGCGGGCCGGCTGCCCCGCCGGCGGCCGCGCCGCCCACTGCTCCAGCGACGCCCGAACGGTTGACAGGTGCGTCCCCAGCGGCGGCCTCGGCGCAAACTGGTCCTGCGGGACAGACGGGAACCGGCAGCGGCAAGCTGCCACAGGTGGTGCTCGATCCAGCCAGGGTGCCCAAACAGTTCAAGGAATCCCCGCTCCTGGCCGAGCAGGTCAAGGCGGGCAAGCTGCCGCCCGTCGACCAGCGATTGCCGGCGCAACCGCTCGTGCTGCAGCCAACCAATGAAATCGGCACCTACGGCGGCAACTGGCGCATGGCGTTTACCGGTCCGGCCGACAAGCAGAACATGGAACGTCATAACCATGACCACCTGCTCTATTGGGATGCGAAGGTCGAAACGGTTGTGCCCAACATCGCGCAAGGCTGGGATGTCCAGGACGGAGGTAAGACCATCGTCATTCAACTGCGCAAAGGTATGAAGTGGTCCGACGGCCAGCCTTTCACCGCAGACGACATCATGTTTTGGTACCAGGACATGTACTTGAATGAGGAGTTGAACGCTACCAAGGCGGCGTTCATGGCCATCGGCGGCAGGCAGGGCAGCGTCCAGAAGATCGACGACTATAGCGTGGCATTCAAGTTCGAACAGCCCTACTACATGTTCATCGACCAGATTGCCTCGCTCGGTGTTGCTGGCCATATGACCGAGGGCTGGCACGCGATGGGACTGTGGGCGCCGAAGCACTACATGAAGCAATTCCACCCAAAGTACGCCGACAAAGTTCAGATCGAGGAGCAAGCCAAGGCAGCCGGCTTCGACAACTGGGCGACCTACTTCAAGAATCGCAACGACACATCACACAACGTCGATTGCCCGACCACCGCACCGTGGAAGTACGCCTCTCCGATTACGGGGCCGACGACGATCGGGGAGCGCAACCCCTACTACTTCGCGGTCGACACCGAGGGCAATCAGCTGCCGTACATAGACAAGATCACATGGAGCCTGGCCGAGAATCTCGAAATCGCAAACTTGCGCGCTATCGCCGGCGAGTATGACCTCCAGGTACGGCACATGGATATTGCCAAGCTGCCCGCCTTCAAAGAGAACGAGAAGAAGCAAGACTATACGGTCGGTTTCTGGAAGTGGCTGCACGGGAGCGATGCTGGCTTCTTTGTCAACCAGAACTACGACGCGGACCCCGAGGTCGCGAAGTGGCTGACGAACAAAGACTTTCGCATCGCGCTCTCGCTGGGCATCGACAGAGATCAGCTCAACGAAGTCTTCTGGCTCGGCCAGGGTGAGCCCGGCGGACCCGCGCCGGCCGAGACGACACCGTTCAGCGCCGGACCGGGGTCGCGCAAGCTACATTCGACGCTGGATCCGAAACAGGCCAATGAGATTCTCGACAGGCTCGGCCTGACCAAGGCGCCGGACGGAATCCGCCAGCGAACCGACGGCAAGGGCGCACTCATTCTGACCGTCACAACGGTCGGCGCAGCCTTCGTGAACTGGTCCGGTATTGGCGAGATGGTGGCCCAGCATTGGCTCAAGAACATCGGCATCAAAGCCAATCTCGAGCAGCTCGAACGCAACCTTCAGACCCAACGCTTGAACGCGAACGAGCTACAGATCCGAGTCTGGTCAAACGATGGTTCCGATAACCCGTTCACGTATCCGCCCCACGCCATGGCGTTCAATCAGGACAGCGGAATCGGCCCAGAGTCGGGCAAGTGGTTCCAATCTGGCGGGACCGCTGGCAAGAAGCCGGACGGCGACCTACTAAAGCAGCTCGAGGATTTCGAGAAGGCCAAGGGTGTGCCATCGGAGGAACGCAAGGCGCTCGGTCAGGACATCAGCAAGCTGATGGCCGAGAACGTCTGGATAATCGGCACGGTCGGCGTGTCGCCGGCGTTGCTTGGCATTGTGATTAAGAAGAACAACATGGCCAACGTGCCGGACCAGGTGGTCGGCAGTACCCCGGGCCAGACACCAGGGAATGCCCGACCTGAGCAGTTCTACTTCAAAGTGTAAACGCGCTTGGACCCAGGCGTGTTGATGCTCTCGATCGGCACCTCCGGGCCTGCCGTTCGCTCCGTTGAGCCGCTATCCGGACGCTGTTGATGGTCGACTGCATGTGTTCTGTGTGCGTCAACCTGGATCTAAAATACGATGAGGCCGCGCGCGTTCTGCCCCTCCGCGAGCGCCTGAAAAGCTTCATTCGCTTCGTCTATCCGGTAGCGTCGGGTGATCAGTTCGTCGATCCGCAGCAATCCGGCCAGGTAGAGATCCACCATGCGCGGAAAATCGTCGAAAATATGAGCAGATCCATAGCTTGCGCCAATAAGACGCCGTTCGGGTCCCACGAGCGTCCGCGGATCGATCGATATGCGTTCCTCGAGCGGCGGCAGCCCCACCATGACGCAGTTACCACCGCGGGCGACGGAATCCCAGGCTTGCTGGGCGACGCGGGTCGAACCGACCGAGACAATCGCGTGGTTGACACCGCGACCGGTGATCCGGCGAATCTCACTCGGAACGTCGTCACGTGTCGGATTGAGCACGTGGGTCGCTCCAAACGCGCGAGCCAGATCCAACTTGCTGTCCAGCGTGTCCACGGCAATCAGCGGGGAGGCAGACACCAGTCGGCCGCCCTGAATCGCATTCAGTCCAATTCCTCCGCACCCGAAAACGGCGACGCTGTCACCTGGGCGAGCGGCAGCAGAATTTATTACCGAGCCGACACCAGTCATGACCGAGCAGCCGATCAGAGCAGCCTTCTCCAGGGGCATCTCGTCGCGGATCTTGACTGCACATCGTTCAGGAACCAAGACTTCTGACGCGTACGTCGCCGGTCCGTAGTGGTGAATATCCTGACCCTTCCAGTGCATCCGGACGCCGCCGGTGATGCCGTACCCAAATTTCAACTCGGCCTCGCACAGGACGGACCGACCGCTGGCACACGATCGGCACTGGCCGCAAGCTGACGCCCAGGACAGGATCACGTGATCGCCGGGGCTCAGGCGCAGCACGCCTGGCCCGACCGCCTCCACGACTCCCGCGCCTTCATCGCCGAGCACGAGTGGCAGTGGGATGCCAGGACCCCATGAGCCGTCCGCCGCGTGCAGACAGCTATGGCATACCCCGCTCGCGACCATTCGCACCCGCACTTCGCCAGCGGTGGGCTCCTCGAGCTCCACTTCCTCGACGGTGAGAGGTTCTTTGATCCGATGTAACACGATTGCCTTCATGGAGTTCCTTTCTGGATGGGAGTCATGGGCCCCTCGACTGCCGGGGCTACCCCTTCACGGCTCCGAAGGTCAAGCCGCGCACGATATACCGCTGAACAGCCAGGGCGAGCACCAGCTCGGGCAAAATCGTCACCACCGCCGCTGCGGTCATCATCCCCCAGGCGACTTGTTCGTAGCCGATGAACGTGATCGTCGCCAGGGTGACGGTCTGGGTTTCGCGCGCGCCCAACAGCAAGGGAAACGTAAAGTTATTCCAACACGCGATCAATGCCAGGATGGCGGTCGTCGCGATGCCGGGCGCGGCAAGTGGCAGGGCGATATGCCGCAATAACTGCATGCGGGTTGCCCCGTCTACGGCTGCTGACTCAAATATTTCGGCCGGGATCGACTCGTAAAAGGTACGCATGACCCACACGATCAGCGGCACGGCGATTAACTGATAGATCAGAATGAGCCCGATATGCGTGTTGTAGAGCTTTATCTGCTGGTAGATAAGGAAAGTAGGAATGATGAACACGAAGACCGGGCAAAAGCGAAAGGCCAGAAAGAAAAACGCATAGTACTCGCGCTCTGGCAATCGGAAACGTGCCAGCGCATAGGCGGCCAGGTTGCCCAGGACAAGCGCAAGCAGAGTGGCGCCACCGGCGATAATCACCGAGTTCATGAACGCGTGAGGAATGTCAGCGCGCACCTTGGCCAGGGCGGAATCACCACTGTAGATGTTGAACAGGACGGCCTGGTAGTTCTCCAGGGTAGGCGTGAAGAAGATCTGGAGTGGCGCGGCGATGACGTCAATAGGCTTCTTCAGGGATGTCGCCAACGTCCACAAAAAGGGGATGAGCGTTACGACGAAGTAGGTAGTCAGAACCACGTACAGTCCCAGCTTATTGAAGAAGCGGCGTTGATGTGAGATCCCCATGGCAGGCCCGTTACGCTGCTTGCGTCTGCTGGACGCGGCGGTACAGCAGGTACCCGGTCACCATGCAGATCACCCAGAGCATCATGAATACGGTGAGCCCGATGGACAGGTTGTAGAACGGGAAGGCGTTCTCATAGCCATTGATGGACAGGACGCGGGTGGTGTCGCCGGGCCCACCGGAGGTCGTGCCGTAGATGGTATCGAATACGTTGAGCGAGTCGATGATGCGGAAGAACAGGGCGACGATAAAGAACGGAATCAGCATCGGTAGTTTTACGCGCCAGAACATCTGCCAGCCGGTGGCCCCATCGATTCGCGCTGCGTCCAGTGGCTCCTGCGGGATCGTCTGCAGCCCGGCCAGCAGGATCGTCGCAATAAAGGGCATGTTGAGCCAAATATCGATCACGACGAGGCTATACAGCGCCTGGTCAGGCGTACCCAGGAAGCCCTGGGAGGGGAGGCCAGCTTTCCAGAGGATGAAGTTGAAGAAACCCCCGGTGCCGGAACGGAACAGCACCTTCCACACCAGGGCCCCGACAACCGGTGGCGTCATGAGCGGCAGGATCAACAGGCTCCGGTAAATGCGGATGCCGCGTAACGCCTCGTTCAGCGCTAGCGCCATCAAGGTCGCCACCACCAGCTCGGTCGAGATGTCGAGCACGGTGAACTCAAGCGTCAACACTGCCGAGTGCCAAAACTTCGGGTCGGACAGCACCTTCGCATAGTTGGCGAGCCCGACGAAGCCGAGGTTGCCAGTCGTAAGCCGCCAGTTGTTCAGAGTGACGTAGACGCCTGCGAGAAAGACGAAGGACAGGCAGATCGGTGCCACCAGGGCGGGGATCATGAGTAGCCGGCCAGCTCGTATCTCACGCGCCTCAGGACCGAGGGCGGCGCGTTTTGGCCGCGGGACGCGGCCAAGTCTGGGTAAGGCGAGCGACATGAGGATGGGGTACCTGTGGTCTTTCCGCTAGAGGTCGGTATGGTCAGCGACGGCGTGTGGCGCCGTCGCCGAACCATCGCTTTACTTGAGCAATCCGACGTCCTTCATATGGGCATCGATGTCATCCTTGGCGCCATTCAGGGCCTCCTTGGCGTCGGTGCCCGACCAGATTTCCTGGAGAGCCTGATCCCAGCGAGTACCCACGAACGTTTGCTCTGGCTCCGGCGGCCATCCCGGCGACGCGTACTTGCCCAGATTGTCGAGGACGGCCGGCAGGTAGGTGCCGTTACCCCAGGACTTCATCGATTTCTGCACGTCGGCGCTTTCGAAGACGGACTTGCGGGTTGGGTTGTAGTTCTGGCCGTTGACGGTGGCCGTCAGCATCTGCTGCTTGGCCGTCGCCCACTGGATGAAGTACCAGGAGGCGTTCTTGTCGGCGCTGCGTGCGCTCATGCCCAGCGCCCACGTCCAGACGCTGCTGAAAGGATCCATACCCGCGCCGTGGGGAGGCAGCGCCAGAGCGTTCTTTCCGGCCACCTTGGACTTGGTCGGGTCTTCATACAGCGCAGTGAAAAAATCGCAGTCGAAGTACTGCGCGTACTGGCCCGAAGCGTAGCCCTCCTGGCCCTCGTACCAGGTCACGTTGGTCCACCCTTCGGGCCCGGACTCCTTGATCGAGGCGCAGTACTGTTCTGCGATATGCACACCCTCAGGGCTGTTGATCGTGCACACCAGGTTGTCATCGAAGACCTTGCCACCGTAACCGCGGAAGGTGGAGATGAAGCCGGTGCCGGTCATGCCACCGCCACGCGAGCCGCGCACGATGATGCCCTTCACGTCACCCTGGGTGGCCTTCTTGTTGTTGTCGCGCCATTCCTCGATGGTGGTGGCGGGCTTTAGGCCGGCCGCGTCATAGATGTCCTTGCGGTACACCTGAACGTAGGTTTCGACCATGACCGGGATCGCCCACTGGTGTCCCTTGCCGACACCGCCGCCCAGGGTGAGATCCCATCGATTGGCGGCCATGAGGGGCGGGAACAGATCGGCTGCGTCGTAGTCTGGCGCGGTCATGCTCGGATCCTGGAGGTAGTCCTCCAGGGGCTGGGTCCAACCCGCCTTGTCGTAAGCCCAGTGGGCATACGGGCCGGTCATGAAGACATCGTATTCACCCCCACCGGTGGACAGGTCCACCAGGATTTTCTGGAAATACTCCGCCTCGGGCAGGATGAGATTGGTGGTCTTGATGCCGGTCTGCGCTTCGAACTGTGGCAGCAACGGAATGAGCGACTCGGTGAACGGATGTTTGTTCAGGATCATCCGAACCGTGCTGCCCTCGTACTTCTGCCAGTCGAAGTTCGCAGCGCCAGCAGCAGCAGCCGCGGCGGTTGGTTTCGCGGCTGAGGCCGCGGTCGGTGCAGCACCGGCAGCCGGTGCAGTCGTTGGTGCGGCCGCCGGCGCGGTTGTCGGTTTCGCGGCTGGGGCCGCGGTCGGCGCCGGAGCGCCAACCGGCGCCGCCGTTGCCCCCAGCGAAGGCGAGCTGCTTGGTCCGCACGCCGCCAAAAGTGTTGCCCCGGTGCCCGCGGCAGCACCCACTGCTATGAGCCGAAGAAATGACCGTCGTGAAGTTCCTTGATCGTCCGACATGATTCCCCATTCCTTTTCCACCGTGATGTGACGTCGTGGCTTTCACAACTGACCGCACTCCGGTCCCGCCCCAAAGAATGTAGACGGGGCGGCACTCGCCAGTGTACGGCCCCGAATCCGGCTCAGGGATACGCACCCGGCGCTGTACGGAATCCCGCCGGCTGAGTAGGCCGACTCTCCCTCGCGGAAGCACCCGCCGAAGCCTGGCGGATGACCGGCCGTAGGCCGCCGGCGAGGCTCACCCTGGCTGGCTCCCGCTCGGCCTTGCTGTCGGCCACCCATCCGCTGGACGGGCGCATCACAGCCCCACTCCCCAGGAGGACCGTTCGATGACGGTACGAACCGAGGATATGGCTAGCAGAATGGACCGCGGACATGGGAACATCTACCGTGCGGACCTGAGGAGGTCCGTGCCCTGAACGGAAAGGTCACCATGGAGTAAGGCTTCGAGTTCGTGGAGTGGGCGAAGCACGAGAGCAGGATGGCCGGTGGGTGATAGCGGGGGGCAGGAGGCCCATGCCGGGCAATGCACGCGCCACTCGAAAAGCCTTTCGACGTTCCGAACCGGCTTGAGCCGAACCAACCGTGGTCTCGAGCGTTTCCAGCATCAGTGCCTCCAACTCTGCTCGACGAGCCTGAACGAACAGTACGGCGAGCCCATTGGTCCACTGCCGCTTTTGCAATTGCGCGACGGCTGGGGAGAGCTTCTGTTCAACCTCCGCCGGATTGCCGATGCTCTCGTGAGGAAGTCCGCCAGGTGACTCTATCTGAGTGAGGGATCGTCTACTCTGCGACGATCAGTATCCGTTCACCGCCCCGGCACGCCGGACGAAGTCGTTGGGCTGATGTGCACCTGCTGCGTCGGCGAGCACGACGGAACTCTCGAATGCCGACATGGCCGCGTTGAGGCCCTCCGCTAGCAATGATGACGCCCGCGTCTCCCTGACGCGGAGTGCGCGCAAGGCTTCCGATTCGATCCCGACCCCGGCTGCATAGCCTGCTCCGCTCCAGGATCTCCATGCTGATCGTGGTGATTCTCATTCGGTGTCAACCACTCTCATTCCTATGTCAACTTACACAACTTTTCCCACGTCGAGCAGCTCCATCTCCAGACGCCAGTAGCCGTCGAAGCGCGTGCGTTTCAGACGGAAGGCGGCATCCAGCCGGTCGCCGACGCGAAACTGGTCGGCGAGTTGGCCGTGGTCGAAGAAGACCGCCTCGACGGGCAAGCTTTCGAATGCACGGAACCGGGCGCGCCAGTGCTGGCCCTCGGTTCCGAGCTGCCGGCTCTCCGTCAGCCGCATGTCGCGCGCGGCAAACGTCGGGTATTGAAAGCCCTGGCCGAATGGCGCGAGCTGTTCGAGCGCCCGCGCGAAGTCGTAGCAGATCGTCTCCGGCTTGAGATACCCGTCGATCCACAGAATGGGTTCGAGTTGCTCTGCCGGCAGGGTTTCGCGCACGGCATTTTGAAACCGCACTATCAGCTCGTCCAAGCGTTCGGCCGACAGGCTGAAGCCCGCTGCGGCTTGATGTCCGCCGTATCGATCGAACACATCGTGGCAGGCCCGCATGGCGGCCAACAAGTTGAAACCTGGGATGCTGCGGCCAGACCCGCTGACCATGCCGTCGTAGCGACGGTACACCAGGGTGGGGCGGTTGTACGCCTGGGCCAGCTTGCCAGCAACCAGGCCAACGATGCCGCCTGGCCAGTCGTCGCCCCCGCACACGAGCGCGTACTCGCCCGAGTCGAACTGTGGCTGGACTAACTCCTGGGCCAAGCCGGTATACGTGCGCGTCAGGCCCTGGCGCTCCTCGTTGAGGCGGTTGATCTCGGCCGCCAGCTCGAATGCCTCCTCGTAGCTCTCGGACATCAATAGTCGGTATGCCAGGTTCGGGTCGTCCAGGCGGCCCGCGGCATTCACTCGTGGCGCGACGCGGAAGCCGAGCGCAGAGGCATCGACGTCGCCTGGCTTCAACCCTGAGGTCTCGATGAGGGCTCGCACGCCGGGCCGCGGGAAGGCGTTCATGATGTTCAGCCCGGCGAGCACGAGGCGGCGGTTTTCGCCGAGCAGCGGCATGATGTCGGCGACCGTCGCAATCGCCACCAGGTCGAGCAAGGGCTCCATGGCTGCGCGCCCGTCGGGTAACAAGACGTCGGCCAACGCCTGCATCAGCTTGAATGCCACGCCCGCGCCACACAGATGGTCGCACGGGTAGCCGCAGTCGGCGCGCCAGGGATTGACCAGCGCGTACGCGTCCGGCAACTCGGCCGGGCACTGGTGATGGTCGGTGATGATCAGGTCCACGCCGAGCTCACGGGCGAGCGTGGCCGCTTGGTGCGCGGTCGAGCCGCAATCGGCAGTCACGATGACGTTGGCGCCGCTCGAGGCAAGCTCGGCCACGATGGGCGGGGTCAGGCCGTACCCGTCGACGAAACGGTTGGGCAATCGCACGCTGGGGCGGATGCCGACCATGCGCAAGCCGGTGGCAAGCACGGCGGCCGAATTGACGCCGTCGGCGTCGTAGTCGGTGAACACGGCGACGTGCTCGCCGCGCTGCTTGGCTCGCACGAGCCGCTCGACGGCCGCTGGCACGTCCGCGAGTAGGGCCGGGTCGTCTGCGTCGCGGCAGACGCCGGCCAGGAAGTCCGCGCACACCTCCGGTCCCTGCAGGCCGCGGGTGAACATCACCTGGACCATGGCCGGAGGGACGTCGCGGACCGAAGTGAACAGCGCCTGCGGCGCGCGCGGCACCGTCCGCCAGATGTACTTCAAGCCCCGCCGCTCACCCATCCTGGCGAAATAGTAACCGGCAGCCGGGCTTGACCGGAAAAGCATCCAACTGAACAGCGATCTGCAGAATAGCCTCGCCCCGCCACGGCGCCCGGGGGTACGACTCGGCCCGTTACCTCCTCAATACTCGGGGCCGACAACGCGTTCTCGGCTGCTGCTTCTCGGCTGACGATCCCTCCGCGCATCTTCAGGCGAGCATGCCGGTCTCCCAACCCGCCACACGCGCGCGGCGTGCCGCCACCGCGTCCGATCTAGGCTGCCACGTCAACGCTGGCGATCTGGATCATCATCAAACCACCTCGGGGCTGGCCCGAAGCCGCCTCAGCTGTGGCCCCGGCCGCGCATGCGGCTGGGTAGCTGCTACCCTCGTCACAATGGGGTTCCAGCCAGCCGAACGGATGAACCATATTGGCCAGGAGACCGCCTTCGAGGTCCTGGTGCGGGCGCGCGCACTCGAGGCCAGGGGACGTTCGGTCGTCCACCTCGAAATCGGCGAACCCGACTTCGACACGCCGAGCCACATCATTGCCGCCGGGCAGCAGGCGCTCGAGGAGGGCTACACC
>JBPCIO010000169.1:0-4980 GCA_051006215.1 Chloroflexota bacterium | reverse complement strand
AAGAACAAGATGCACTCGCTGGTTGCCATCGGGCGCAAGCTGCTCAGTACCGTCTACGCCATCCTCAAGACTGGCCGGCCGTTCGATCCAGCGTACGCAACCTCTTGACGTGGTCTACAGGAATCAGCGAATGCTCTCCTTCTTGCTGAGGCATGACTGAGGCCTTGCTGAGTGCGGCGTTGGACGTAGGCTTGGGTTGCTGGGTCTGAAGCCATGCGGACAATGGCGATCACCCACAGGGCACGGTTGGCGTCGCGGTTGCCGCCACGGTTCAGGCGGTGTCAGTGCTGACGTCCCGACGACGCATCGACCGGGCTGACGCCACACAAGGCAGCGAAGAAGGCCTCTGACGACAACCGCTCTGAGTTATCGCCGGCTGCCACCATGAGGGCGCCGGCCATGTCGATGCCCACGCCTCGAGGGGCGAGCAGTGGCGAGGCGAGGCTGCGGACCAGGTGGGCCAGCTGTTGGTCCAGTCGACCGATCTCTGCATCCAGTGCGGTCCAGCGGTCGGCTAGGCGGCGCAGAGCCAAGCGAGCAGCTGTCAACGGATTAGTTGGATTGGTCGCGGCAATGCAGCGGAAGCGACGCGCATGCTTGATCAACTCCGGCAGACGTAACGCGCGGAGTTGTTCGCGCAGTGGACTCGGCGTCGTCTGCAGGACCGAATGGATCTGGTCGCAGCCTGGGTGCGAGCCTTGAGTGCCGAGCGTCGGGTCAGCCGTAACACCCGCAGCGCTTCGAACCCCCGTCCTGGCGCTTTGGGGTCCCCAGCTCGTCACCAGCCAGCACCGCTCGAGCCGCGGCCTCCGCATCCACTGGGTCGGACTTGCCGCGCCGGCGACGCACCTGACGTTTGGGACGGACGACTTCTCGTACCTCGATATCCGCTCGACGCAGAGCCGTATGCAGGCCTGCGCCGTAGCTCCCGGTGCCTTCGACACCCACGCGCACGACGCGACCAAAGCTGTGCAACCAGCTGACGAGTTGTTGATATCCGTCGATGTGGTAGGAAATTGAGCGGTTCCCAGCACTCGACCAGTTCCGCTGAGTGCGGCGACTGTGTGCGTGTCCTTATGCGTGTCGACACCGCCGACGACATCCGTATCGCTGCACGCCATGCTGAGCCTGAAGTCCCTTCGCTGCTGAGATGTGGTGTAGACACCAGCCAGCTGAGCGGACAGGACAGTGATGGGCGCTCCTGGCACGAGCTCCTATCTGGGTGTGTAGTAGCTGAGTCAACCGGTTTGCCGGGAGACTAGGGTGCGGTGGGTCTGGCTCGGCTCTTATCTGGCGCGGCAAAAGGCGTCGTGGACTTGAACTGCCGACCCACCGTTCTCCCCGGACCCACATGGCTTGAGGAGAGCGTCGGCTACGGTCTCAACCTAGATATGCCTGTGGCTCCGGGACATTTGCCCGTTGAGGAGAGTCGGAGTAATGCAGGCAGTTGTTGGCGTCGATCCCCACAAGCGTGTTTTCAGCGCGGTCGCTATTGATGAGCGGGGTGGCCGGCTCGGAAAGTGGACCGGTGGTACGACGCGTCAGGCCATCGGAGAGCTGCGAGTGTGGGCCAATGAGCACGCGCCTGGCGCGGTGTGGGCGATCGAGAGCACCAATTCCTGGGGGCGTCGTCTAGCGGTGGCCCTCGCGGAGGCCGGCGCAGATGTGCGTGACGTCTGCCCGACGCGGACCGCGGAACGCCGTAGTCGGAGACCTGGACGCGGCAAAAGCGATGCCATCGATGCCGAGGCCATCGCCCGCGAACTCCTGGAGCACCCCGATCTGCCGCACGCGTTCAAAGGCGCTCAGCCTGGTCAGCCTGACCCTCAGCGCGATGCTCTGGCAGTGCTCGTCCGAGCTCGCAAGCAGGTCGTGGATCGGCACCGGCGGCTGCTGAACGAGGCTGAGCCGCTGTTGACAGAGTTGCCCGCGGCGGTAGCAGAGCGTCTGCCTGTTGGCCGCAAGATCGAGCCTCGCCTTGTAGCTGCTGCCCGCTTGCGCCGCACCGGCGCGCGGCCAACGGATCTCCGCCTACAGCTGCTTCGCGACTACGCACGCCAGGAGCGCGACCTCGCTCGCCAGCGCGACGCACTCGAGCTCGAGATCGCGCAAGTACTCAAAGAGCTCGCGACTTCTTTACCTTCGCTGTTCGGGCTCGGACCGCTCGGCGCCGCCGAGCTGGTGGTCGAAGTGGGCGACCCACGCCGCTTCCGTTCCGGCGATGCCTTCGCGAGCTACACCGGGACGGCTCCGATCCCCGCTTCCTCTGCGGAGCTCGATGGACGACCCGTCCACCACCGGCTCAATCGTCACGGCAATCGCCGCCTCGGGCGCGTTCCAGAAAATAGCGATGCAGCGTCCAGAGTGGTTGCGTACCTGGCACTCCAACTGAGCGTTCCCAGTGAGGCATTGGCCGAGTACGCGACCGCGAGCCGGGCTGGCATCGAACTCATTCGTGGCTCGGCCAGCGATAACGCTTTCGAGACACTGCTTCAGCGTGGGCTGGCGGCGCACAACCAGCATCAGGACACGCGCCTTGCCCGACTATGCGGGTCTGAGAGATCTCGTCCATCTGCTACCGCTACCGGATCTCACCGAGGGCGACGGCAGGGCTGAGGTTTGTTAGTAGTCTGCATCTACTCGCGCAACAAAGTGAGCCCCGCACGAGTGGCTGTCCCTCGCTCGCACCGACGCTGTGGCACGTTTCGAGCGGCAGCTCGAAGGTAGGATTCTCTCCGTGCCAATTCGAATGCGAAAGCTTAACCAGGACGAAGCCGCGAGGGCGTTTCCGCAGCGTGGTCAGATCGAGCTGTCTGAATACGTGGACGCACTAGCGGCGTTGCAGCCTGGCGATGCGGGAGTCATGAAGCTCGGCGAGCTGACCGCCCGCGCAGCGAAACGTCGCCTGGGGCAGGCGGCTAACCAGCTCGGGCATCGTTTGCGCTGGGCGCGCGCCGACGGACACGTTGGTTGTGTGTTTCCAGGTGCTGCTGACGAAAGCCAAGCCACGGACTCAGAAACCTGCCGGCGTCCGCGACCTCGGCCACGCCCGAAGCGCGGTCTCTCGTCGGGCTACCCGGGTGCCGGTGCAGACGACTGAGGAAACGCCATTGCCCAGGGAAAGTTTATCCGTGCGGCTGAGACGTGGACCGCGACAGAAGGCGGTTCTGTAGCGCTCGTTGGCTGCAGACACGCCCAGTCATGCGTGACGCAGGCCCTAGCTGGGACGCCAACCTGACCGGCTAGACGTGTCACGGGGCGGCTTGTGGTCAGGCGGCCCCCCAGAATGACGCCACCAATCTTCCAGGCGCCGTGCTTCAACACACGCTCGACCCGCTCCAGGTTCGCCTGTCAACCTCCCGTGGGGATGGTGAGGTTGCGACGAGGAGT
Organism: Chloroflexota bacterium; assembly: GCA_051006215.1. Classification (GTDB taxonomy): domain Bacteria; phylum Chloroflexota; class UBA6077; order UBA6077; family CF-72; genus CF-72. Next base: position 1,590 of record JBPCIO010000169.1, on the reverse strand, counting down.
TGAATTCGATCGAGGCGGCCAACACTCGAGTAGCTTCCGGCCGACGCGCAGGAATCCTGCACCGCCGGGCGACGAATTCTCCTGGCAGGCCGTAGCGGGCGTGCCATACTGACACCAACTCAGAGACTGCGAAACCCGACGCGGCCAAATATGGCTCGCTCATGCATCGGGTGGAGTCAATTGCGAAACCGGCTGGGCCCGCGTGGCTTGGCCGGTTTTTTCGTTGTGTGCCCTGGCGCACGGGAAGAGAGGTTCCGTATGCCCGTCATCGTCATCATTCTCATCGTCGTTGCGCTTGTCGTGCTGACCTCGCCTGTCAAGATCGTCCAGGAATACGAGCGCGGCGTGATCTTCCGCCTGGGTCGCCTGATCGGAGCAGGCGGACCCGGTCTTTTCTTCCTGATTCCCGGCGCCGAGCGTATGCGCAAAGTCGACCTGCGCATCGTCAGCCTCGAAGTGCCGGCGCAGGAAGCGATCACCCCCGACAACGTCACGGTCAAGGTCAACGCCGTCGTGTACTTCCGCGTCGTCGATCCCGAGGATGCGGTCGTCAAGGTCCTCGATTACGTCCGCGCCACCTCCTTGATCGTCAGACCACGTTGCGCAGCATCCTCGGCCAATCGGACCTCGATCACCTGCAGTCTGAGCGAGACGAGATCAACGCCGAGCTCCAGCAGGTGATCGATACTCAGACCAGTGCGTGGGGCGTGAAAGTCACCAGTGTCGAGGTACGCGACCTTGAGCTGCCGCAGTCAATGCAACGGGCCATGGCTCGCCAGGCCGAGCGCGAGAAGCGAGCCAAGGTCATTCACGCGGAGGGCGAATTCAGCGCCAGCCAGCAACTGGCCAACGCCGCCCGGGTCATCGGTAGCGAGCCCGCAACGCTCCAGCTGCGCTACTTACAAACGCTGACCGAGATCGCGGCTGAGAAGAACTCGACCATCGTCTTCCCGCTTCCGCTCGAGTTGTTGGAAGGCTTCTTCAAAAAGGCTTCCCCGACTTCCGCAAGCGATGGGGTCAACCGAAATGTGCCTGGAGCTCCGACATCTGCATGACGACAACATCCGTTGCATCCGACGCTGATCGGCCCGTCGAACAGGCTCCCGAGACTCCCGTGATCAAGCCACCACCTCCACCGCGGCTGCGCTGGCGTGTCGTCGTGCGAACAGGCGGCCAGGGCAAGATGGATCCGTCACGACCGTCGCGCCCGCTGGCCTGGCATCTGGCCAGTTGCACCGATTCCGAGCTGCCCGAAGCCCACTGTGCCGAAGGTCGCCGTCTGATTGCAACTGGAGACGATCCCGACGGGCATTGCTTGTTGGACGGTGTCTGTCCGCGTTGCGACGCGTAAAGTGAGTACAGAAAGGCGCCGCTAATGACTTTTCAACCAGTTGCGTCCTCGGTTCCACTGACCATTAAGAAGCCAGTTGCGTACTCCGTTCCGATGGTGGTCGAGCAGACCAGCCGGGGTGAGCGCGGCTACGACATCTTCTCGTTGCTCTTGAAGAACCGCATCGTGTTTCTGGGCACGCCCATTGACGACGTGGTCGCCAACCTGATCGTTGCCCAGCTCCTGTACCTTGCCCAGGA